>JBAVWB010000073.1:0-2283 GCA_049697615.1 Thiobacillus sp.
CTGGCTTGCCACGGCGCCGTTCGTCTCGCCGTATTTCGGTCCGCCCAGACTGCCCAACTCCGCACAGCCGCCCGCCAGGGCAATCATTGCAAGCACAGGTATTACATACCGTTGATTCATGGCTCGACTCCTCATACATACCGGACTGTTCAGTATAGAAAACCCGGCACGCCGTGCACTTGTCCAGGTGGCTGCCACGATGCATGCAAACATGAGCCGGAACGATTCCCTGCTTTCAACATAAAATCCGGACAGGCGCTTTTTTCCCAACCTTTTTGGTACTGCCGATCCGCCCATGAACGATCTGGTACAGCAACTCAGTGCTTCCTTCCTGGCCGCATCCTGGCTTCCCGAAGTGCTGACGGTCATCCTCGCCATCATCGCCATCAACGTCGTCGCCTACTATCTGCTGCGCCATATCGAAAAGCTGGCCACACGCACCTCGGCGGTCTGGGACGACGCCCTGATCAAGGCCATGCGCAAGCCGCTCACGCTCATCCTGTGGGTATCGGGCGCTGCCTTTGCCGCCCAGATCGTGTTCAAGCACGGCGGCACGCCCCTGCCCGATTTTGTCGTCCACACCCGCGACACGCTCATCGTCGCCGCACTGACCTGGTTTCTGCTGCGCCTGATCCGCAACGCCTCCCACAGCATCCTCGACCGCAATGCGGCGGCAGGGGACGGGCTCGACCGCACCACGGTCGACGCCCTCTCCAAACTGGGCCGCTTCACCGTCGTCATCCTCGCCGGCCTGATCATCCTGCAAACCCTGGGGTTCAGCATTTCCGGCGTGCTGGCCTTCGGCGGCATCGGCGGCATCGCGGTGGGCTTCGCGGCCAAGGACATGCTGGCCAACTTCTTCGGCGGCCTGACCATCTATCTGGATCGCCCGTTCGTCGTCGGCGAATGGATCCGTTCGCCGGACAAGGAAATCGAAGGCATGGTGGAATACATCGGCTGGCGCCACACCCGCGTTCGCGCCTTCAACAAGAACCCGATCTACGTACCCAACGCCCTGTTCACCAACATCGTGGTGGAAAACCCCACCCGCATGACCCACCGGCGCATCAGGGAAACCATCGGCATCCGCTATGCCGATCTGGACCAGATGCCCGCCATCATCACTGACGTGAAGGCCATGCTGCAGGCCCACCCCGAGATCGACAGCGACACCACCCTCATCGTCAACTTCAACCAGTTTGGCGCGTCGTCGCTCGATTTCTTCATCTACGCCTTCACCAAGACCGTCGAATGGGTGCACTTCCACGAGGTGAAGCAGGACGTGCTGCTGAAGATCGCCTCCATCATCCAGGCCCACGGCGCGGAAATCGCCTTCCCCACCCGCACCCTGCACATCGAATCCGACGCCGGCGAAGCGCAGCCCGCCCCCTAGCAAACGGCGCCCTGCCTGCCGCTGCGCCGTTTTGGGCACGCGGCAGCGCCGCGCGCATGTCCCGCCCGCCTTGCCAATACGGGGCTTGAGCCCCATACTGCCCGTCGAATCGATCTTTTGGTCAGTCTCCTCTGCCCCTCGCGGGTACCTTGTCGGCTCTCCTCATTGGCATCTTCACCGCGCGCCCCGGCGCGGTTGCCGCAGCCCCCGACTGCGATCATTTGCAGACCCACGCCGGCGCACGGCAATCCGCGCCACCGGCCCATCATGAGGAACAGACCCTATGGCAAAAGAAGAACTTGTAGAAATGGAAGGCGTCGTCAACGAAGTACTGCCGCAGACCCGCTTTCGCGTCACCCTGGACAATGGCTTCGAGATCACCGCCTACGCCTCCGGAAAAATGCGCAAGCACCGCATCCGCATCCTGGCCGGCGACAAGGTCACCATCGAAATGTCGCCCTACGACCTGACCAAGGGCCGCATCAACTTCCGCCACAAAGACACGAATACGGCACCGCGTCCCGCCACCTCGCAACGACGCTACTGAACCACGCATTGCATTCATAAAGACATCAAACCAGCCGTCACCCCGGCAGCAGCCGGGGTCCAGCGCTTGGTTTGGCTGGATTCCGGCGTTCGCCGGAATGACAAACAGGATGTGTCGCCCCTTCCCTTAGGGAACCGCTGATTTATTCGTCATCGCGAGGAGCGAAGCGACGTGGCGATCCAGAAATGCCTGCTTAATAAATGCACTGGGTTGCCGCGCTGCGCTCGCAATGAACTGTGCTTGGAGTCAAGCATATTCAGCCGAAAAAGGCGCATTGGTCGTTGCCACCGCGAAGGCCTGCCTCAACAATTTATGTGCAATCGCGACATTAATGACCTTCGCC
>JBAVWB010000074.1:0-14119 GCA_049697615.1 Thiobacillus sp.
CGGCGCCGGACTTGGCGATCAGCGGCGCGCGCACGCTGACGACATAGCCGCCGTCGGGTTTCGCGGTGAGCACGGCGTGCGCCTGGGCAGGCGCTTCGACTGCCAGCTGATTGCCGAATACGCCTGAAATCCGCCGCGCCCATTTCTCGGCGGGCAGCATGAAGACGCGGCCAGAGGTGCGCGCCTCCGTGGCGCTGACGCCCACTGCGCGCGCCATATCTGCCTGGTAGCCGGCGTTCAGCGTTTGATAGGCCGGCGACTCGGCGATGAAGGCAAAGGGATCGTTAAACGGGCGCAACTGGCGATAGAGATCAGCGGGATCGAAAAAGAGATCGTCGAGGGTGTCGCCGTAACCGTTGTAGTTGAGGCATTCGCCGAGCGAATGCAATTGCGCCAGTTGATCGGCCGACAAATCAAGCGGCGCCGCAGCCTGGCGCGCGGCTTCGGCCAGGTTGTCGCCGAAGGCGGCCGTCACTGCCCACGCCAGCTGCCTGCCCTGCAGAAACTGATTCACCAGCAGGCTGGTGCAGACGTTGGCATCGGTGTCGATGTGCGGCTCGAAGTTCGGATGCACCGGAATGTCGCCGGGCTGGTGGTGATCGAAATAGCGCACCCGCACCCCCGCGTCGAGCAGCCGGTCGAGCGCGTCGCGGTTTTTTGACAGCGCAATGTCGAGCACCGTGACACGATCGCCCGCCCGCGCGTTGACGCGCTTCAGCAGGCTGATGTCGCGCTTGGGTCCGGTGACAAGTTCGGAATCGGCGGGCTCGGCCAGACGCAGTTGGTGCAAGGCACAGATGCCGTCGGCGTCGCCATTGAAAACGTCATATTGCAAATTGATTGACTCCCATTTTTTAGCTTTGCACCGCACCCTCATGCCCTTTCCGGCGCGACCGGAACGAACTCGACCTCCGCCCGCGCGGCAAGACCTTGCCACCCGATATCAGCGCAATCGCCAGCAGCCAGAAGAACAGGAAATCCAGACGCGGCTCGTCGATGAGCGAATCCACCAAGCCTACGATGAGAAAGGAGGTCAGCGAAATTAACAGGGTCAACGCCATCGCATCATGGCTGGCCCGTCTCAGCAGTGTCAAGCCAGCCGCCCCCAGCAGCAAGATAAACGCGACCAACCCAATCCAGCCCTGCTCAAACAGGACATGAATGAAGAGATTCTTGACGTGCCAGGCGAGATGGCTGTCGGTAGAGAAAAACCATCGCTGCATGCCTTCCGAAAAATCACCATTGTGGACAAGATTGCGCCCTGCATCATCAAGCAGGCTGACATTGTCCACGTCGATCAGGACGGTCTTGTCCTGATTGAACATCGAGAGCTTGACCGGCCGTTGCAGCCGGCTGTCTGGCGGACCGAAACGGTCTGTCTGGATAGATATTTCGTGACGTTGCCATTGGCCACCGCCCGACGAAATTTTTTGTGTATTCCATACACAGGTGAAGGAATACAGCAGCGCCTTTTCGCACAACGGTACCGTCAAGGCAGCAGAATCCGACGATGCCCGCACATCGAGTTGAAGACGATAGATGCGTTCCGGTTCGACGGGCACCACCTGCTCGAAATAAAGTGATTCGCCGCCCCCCATACGCAGAAACTCGTTATCGCCTTCACGCGCAAGAGCATAGGCAGCGGGACGCGCCGGCGCCGATGAATACCAATAGAAGGCGGCAGGAAATGTGCCGCTCCCCGCGCCCCAAAGCGGGTTGCCGGCCTGCGACAGGATGTCGAATGCTTCTTGCCAGTGCGCGGTCCGCACGCCGATATCAGCCTGGATCGTCGCCAGACGCGACTGGCTGAACTTGCCGCTCACGACCGGCCAGGCAACCAGACCGGCCGCCACCAAGCCCACCATCAGGATCAGGATGCCCGGTATGTTTCGTTTGCGGGTTTTCCAGATCAAGCGGGAGAAACCCGCCAGTGTCAGCAGGGTTGCCACGACAAAGGCGGCCTGGCCGCCACGGGAAAACGTCACCATGACGCCATAGGCCGCCAGCGCGTACAAGCCGCCCGCAGCCAGCATCGCCCAGGCGCGCTTGCGTGGCCATGCCCACAACCAGACGAAAGGTGCGGCCAGCACCAGATACGCCTCGATCGAGGCGCCGCCAATGTGCATGCCGGGAAACGAGCCGGTAATGCGATAGTCCGTTTCGAAATTCCACAAACCCGAAAACGTCGCCCTTTCCCAAACGACATAGAGCAACTCGAAAGCCAGGCCCAGCGTCATGCCCAAGGCCAGTCGCGCCGCAAATTGCCCGGAATGCTGGAGCCATTCGGCTTTGATCAGAGGTAGAAAAGCCAGTGCAAACGCGAGGCCCTTGACCGCGTGCAAGGCATGATAAGTATTGGTGTATTGGGCAAAAGCGTTCAAATCCATCGGCGCCAGTGGCAACAGGCCGACCATCAGGCCGATGCATCCTGATGCGGCATAGACAGCCAGCGGAATACGGCCCGGCCAGGTCATGGCAGGCACAACCCGTTCGCGTGCGTAGGCGGCTGCCAGGATCAGCAAAAGCAGGGTATCGAACTCGCTCCAGAACAGGCGGCCACTCAGGTAAGACAAGTCGAGCAGGGGAAGTGCGGCAGGAACGACGATCAGCCAGCTGCCCGGCCAGCGCCAGCAGATGGCTGCCAGTGCGAGCAGCAACAGCAAAGGTGCCCAGCCCAGGGGATAGCCCACCATGCTGAACAAGGCCGCAGCCAGCAAACCCAATGCGACCAGTCGGTTGGGAGGCGATGAGTGGGGTTTCGCTTGATCGGGTTTCGGCATCTCATGCCATTCCGCAGCGTCTGCTGCGCCACGAGAAAAACCAGCCAACCGGCTTGTTGAGAACAGCCAGTTCAACATCGCGTAGCATCCGCCCGCCGCAGCTGCGGCAATCAGCAGATTGCTCGGATCGGGATGCTGGCTCGGAACAAACAACTTGCCTGTTTCAATGATTGCAGCGGCCACTACAGCCCATAGCGTGGGAACCCCGGCCCCTTGCGGTTTTTGCCACGCCTGTTGACGCCACAACCACACGCCCACGCCAATGGCACTGTAGAGCCCAAACTGGAACAGCAGACTGACCAGCGCCACAGCCTCGGACGTGTAGTAATGGTAATAAAACGGAATGAACCGTACCTCAGCCAGACGCGTGATGGCCGCATCCGCATTCACCCAGGGTGCGTCGAACCATTGATTAAGCCAAGCCAGCCCGAATGCATAAGGCACCACTGCCGCCACAAGTCCGGCACGCACCCAGGGGCGCATGCGCTGCTGATCCCAGTGTCTGAAAAGCGTCGGCAGCCACGCGCCCAACACCACACCCGCAGCGCGGGAAAATACCGATGCTCCCTGGCTGATGCCGGATGCAATGCCCAGTTGCAGAATCTCGATCGTCAACCCAAGCAATATGCCCACGCCGGCCGCCGCGGCCAATGAAAATCTGCCTGGCTTGTTCACCAACAGCAGACCGATGGGGATGGCCGCGAGCATTTCCGGAACCAGTTTGAGTCCGCACCCCAATCCGCAGCTTCCCGCAAACAGCCAACCGGCCTTGTCAGCCGTCAGATGCGTGCGCCACTCCACCACACTCAGTAAAAAATCATAGGGAAACAGACTCAGAAAGAGGTAAGCCAGGACATAAGCCACCAAGGCTGATCTCACCGCCTGGGGGCCGCCCTGCGCGAAGCGGCGCCAGATGTCCGATAGCAGGCGCCCTGTCAGCGCCCAAAGCAGCATCCCGAGCGCCCCCCCCACGAACTCTGCAAACAAATCGTTAAGCGAGACCGTCCGTGGCGGGAAGAACTGCTGGGCAAATTCGATCGACAGTGCGATCCCCGCTATCGCCAAGCCGGAGAAGAAGAGGCTCACCCCCCATACGACAGCTTGCTTGCTCCGCCCGGCCATTGCGCCCAGCCACAGATAGCCCAGAGGAATATAGAGGATCAGGTTGGCCACCCAGTCGGCGCGTGAACCGACGCCCAATTCCAGCCACGGAATCGCGGCGAACCGCGCCACCGCGTTGTCCCACGGGATAGCTCGGAATTCCAGCGGCACCAGGCTACCGTAGACGACGAACGCGGTGTAGACCAGCGCAGCCAGCCACAGCAGCCGGCCTGGATTGCTCTGGCTGCGGCTCATGGCGGGAAGGCCTCCATCGTATGCAGCAGCGCAGGCGCGATGAGTGCGCCGGGATGCATGGCCCGCTGCCAATCGGGATAACTTGCCAGTTCGCGCGCCAGCCCTTGCGGCATGCGTGGCGCTGCCTGGCCGTGCCGCAGCAGAAGCAGCGTCAGTTCGGCCGGGGCGGCATCCAGCAAATCAGGCTGATAGGACATGGTGACGTTGTGGGCTGCTTCGCCACCCAGCAAGGGTGGCGCGGCTGCGACGACATTCATGACTACGCGCTGGCGATAATCCGCACCCGCGCCCTGCCGCACCTGGATACCGGTGCCTGAAGCCAGCACGGTGTTGGAGAAGATATCCATGTCGCGCGGCACATCGTTGTGCGGCTGGATGCGGACCGCATCCCCGCTGCCGTTGATGAACACATTGTCGTACACCTCCACCCGTCCCTCTGCCTGCAGCAGCGCCTCGCTGGGATTGTGCAGAAACAGGTTGCCGTAGACCAGATAGCGGTCCTCGCTGCCCGCGCCCGCCAGCGGGAAATGTCCGAGCAACACATTGGGCCGCGCCTGCGGACCGGGCAACGCGTCCTGCTTGGAAAACACGTTGTAGCGGATCACCGTGTCATGGCGTCCAACATCCTCGGTCGGGCGAGATTTTTGATGCTTGATCTGCAGGTTATAGCCCAGCGTGCGGCTGACCCGATTGCCTTCGATCACGCCGGCGACAAAGGTATCTGTTCCATCGGAATCCCCGAAATACATGCCGGTTCCCACCCGCTCGATGCGATTGTGTCTGACCACCCAGCCGAATGCAGGGCATTTGGTCGAAATGCCCACGTTCTGCTGCGACGCGGCATGGTCGTGGATATGGAGATGCTCCAGCGTGATGAAGTCGGCGAAGTGGCTGTGGCCTTCGGCCTTGACCGCATCCACCGGCAGGTTGCGGCCGTCGAGTTCCAGATGGCGCACGATCAGATGACGCGCATCGACCAGGCTGACGGTGTTGGCGCCCGGCCGCGCGATGAAGCGCGGCGGTGCGAAGGGGTTGGCCGCTTCGATGACGATAGGCCGTCCGGCCTGTCCGGATAGATGGTGCAGCGGCAGGCCCTGCAGGTAGTCGCCCGATTCGAGCAGCAGGCGGTCGCCCGGCTGCAGACGACGCAATTGGTCGCGGTAATTTACAACGTCTGCACGGTAGTCAGCGGCTGCGGCCGCTCCGGCCAGCAAGCAGAGCAGGCCTGCGCAGATGATTTGCTGCATCAGCCCGCCGCGTCGGGCAGCGGCAGCCCGCTTTTCAGCAAATCGAGCTTGCCGCACAGCACGCGGGTCATGCCCCCCACGCCCTGGCGACCCGTATCCACCACGATGTCGGCCACCTCTCGATACAATGGATCGCGCTGCCGATACAGTTCGCGCAATTTTTCCAGCGGATTTTCGGTTTGCAGCAGCGGGCGGTTGCGGTCGTGCCGGGTGCGTTCATACAAATGTTCAGGCGTGCCGCGCAAATAAATCACCATCCCGTTTTTCCGCAAATTCTCTCGGGTGGTCGCCGACAATACTGCACCGCCGCCGGTGGCCAGAACAATGCCGGAAAGGGCAGTCAGTTCAGCGATTACCGCCTCCTCGCGCTTGCGGAATCCCGCCTCGCCCTCGATCTCGAATATGACTGGTATCTTGACCCCGGTGCGCGCCTCGATCTCGTGATCAGAATCGTAAAAGGTGCAGCCGTAATGCCTGGCCAGCAGCCGGCCCACCGTGGTCTTGCCGGCCCCCATCAGTCCAACGAGGTAAAGGTTGTCTCGCTTGCTCATGGCGCCATTCTAATAGAGAGCGGCTTGGTGACAGCGCCCAGGAACGCACGCACAAAGAAAATCCGGACGAAAAAAAGCGCGGGACAAACCCGCGCTTTTTGAATCACACCGCAATCAGCGCAGCGATAAGCGCTCGTCGACTATGCGCGGCGTGATGAAGATGATCAGTTCGGTCTTGCTGTTCTCTTTGGAGGTGGTTTTGAACAGATTGCCGAATACAGGGATATCACCCAGCAGCGGAACCTTGCTCACGGTCGAGTTTTCATCGCCGTCGAAAATCCCGCCCAGAACCAGGGTCTCGCCATTATTCACCCGCACCTGGGTCTTGACTCGCTTGGTGTCAATTGCAGGAATACCCGTAATTTCCGGGATATTGCGCACCGCATCTTTTTGCACTTCGACGGTCAGAATGACCGAGTCATTGTTAAGAATTTGCGGATCAACCAGCAAGCACAGGAAGGCGTCCTTGAACGTGACCGTCTGAGTTAACAATCCCCCTGTTAATTGGGTTGTAATGTACGGTATTTGCGTACCGTTCAGAATCACAGCGGGCTTCTGATTGGTGGTCAGCACACGGGGATTGGAAATCACCTTGCCCCGGTTTTCCGCTTCCAGCGCGCGCAATTCCAGGCTCAGCAGGTTGCCGTTGGCAAGATTCAGCAGGGACAATGCCAGGTTTCCAGCGCCGACTACATCTGGCAGAGCCTGTCCACTACCAATGGCGTTAGAGCCTGGGGTGGACCCGCCAATCTGGTAATCGCCTAATGTCTTGGCCGCAGCAAAACCCAATCGCGCTCCCAGATCGCGGCTCCAGCCATCGGTTGCCACCACCACCCGCGCCTCGATCATGACCTGACGCGCAGGCACATCCAGCCGTGCGAGCAGTTCGCGTACCTCCTGAATCTTGCGTGCCGTATCGGTAATGATCAGCGTATTGGTCTTGAGTTCATAGGTCGCACGGCCGCGCTTGGTCAGGACTTTCTGGTCATCCTTTCCTTCACCCTTCTGCGAGGCCTGCGCCGCGGCGGCGCCACCCAGACCCTGCGCCTGCGCCGAGCAGTTCACCGAATTGTTGCCCGCTGAAGCGAGGAAGGCGCCGGCAGCAAAGCCATACAGCATGGTTTGCGCTTCATCCGCCCGCATGTAGTTGAGTTGAATATACTCGGTAGTCATAGGCTCCAGATCAGCCACGGCCGCCCGGGATTCATACTCGAGCTTCTCCTTGGTTAGCAGTTCATCCTTTGGCGCAATCCAGATCACATTGCCATTCTGGCGCTTGTCCAGAGCTTTGGTCTGCATGATGAGATCAAGCGCCTGATCCCAGGGCACGTCTTTCAGGCGCAGCGTGAGGTTGCCGGTCACGGTGTCGCTGGCAATGATGTTGAGACCGGTGAAATCAGCAATGACCTGCAGCACCGAGCGCACTTCGACGTTCTGGAAGTTGAGCGAGAGTTTCTCGCCGGTATATTTCACCTTGCCGTCAGCGGATTTCTTCTGCGCATCATCGCTCTGCTTGACCTCAACGATGAAGCTGTTGTCGGTCTGATAGGCGGAATACTCCCAGCCGCCCTTGGGCTGGATCACCATGCGCGTGTTGTCGCCCAGCGTGTAGGTTTCGACGATCTGCACCGGCGTGCCGAAATCGGCGACATCCATCCGGCGCTGCAGGGCCTTGGGCAGTTCGGTGCCGATGAAATCGACCACCACGCCATTGGCCTGCTGACGGATATTGATGCCCGCCTGGGCGTCGGACAGCGTGGTCACGATGCGCGCCTCGCCGGCTGCGCCGCGGCGGAAATCGACATCGCGGATGCTGTGGCGCGCCGCCCCCGGTGCGGCTTCGGCAAAGCGCGGGCTGACATTCACCGGCGCAGAGCCGGCGCCGATATCGCCCAGCGCGATGAACAGCGAGTTGCCTTCAACCCGGGCTTCATACTCAACCGATTTGTTCAGGTTCAGCACGAGACGCGTGCGCGTTCCGGCCTGCACCACGTTCACACTCGACAGTGGGCCAAGATTGGCCTCGACGGTGTTGCGGCCCATGGCGTTGCCGGTGTCGGGCAGGTCCAGCGCGATGCGCGGTGGATTGCCCACGGTAAAGCCGGCGGGAGTCCCTGTCAGCGCATTTTTGAGGCTGACGCGCACCACAACCTTGCCGCCAGGCAGGGTGGAGGTCTCGACGCTTTGCACCGCGTTGCCGGTCGGGGGCACATCGGCAGCGCGAACCGCGAGCGGCAAGGCCAGGCTGGTGAGCAGGGCGATCCCGAACAGATGACGGGTCATTTTCTGGGCAATTTTTGGCAATGCGTTCATGTCAGCCTCTTTGGAATTCAATGCTACGAATCATTCTTGCAAAATCAGGGTGCTGGTGCGTTCGGACCAGTCGCCGGCGCTGTCCTGGACAATCTCACGCAAAGTCACTTCGCTATCGGTGATTTGCGTGACGAGGCCAAAGTTCTGGCCGACGTAATTGCCCTTCCTGACGTGATAAATCGCTTTGTCCGGGGTTCTGATCACCGCATGAATCACGCCCTGTTTGGACAGCATGCCAACCATGTTGAGCGTTTCCAGCGAGAAAGCTTCAAGCGGCTCTTTCGGCCGGCTAAGGTCGGGCTGCAAGCCGCCGCCACCGCCTGAAGTCGAGAGTTTTCTCGGCTTGAAGGGGTCGGGCAGATCAAAGGCGTTGTAGGTAAATGGCTCATACACCTTGACCTCGGGCAACTGCTCGATCTTTCCCTGCATATCCTTGCCGGTCTCGGCGACGAAGGTTTGCAGATCGTCCATGCTGCCAGCACCGCAACCCGCCAGTCCCAACATCAAGAATAAAGTGACCAGGCGCTTCATTTCACTTGCTCCCTGCTTGTTGTTTGTGGGCGATGGTTTCTTCCTCGTCCAGATAACGGTAGGTCTTGACGATGGCATCCATATTCAGCACGCCGTCCTTCGATGGCACCATGGAAATGTCCTGCAGGGTCACGATGCGGGACAGCTTGGAGACATCGCTGACGAAGGCCGCCACGTCGTGATAACCCCCGGTGACTTTGACGCGAATCGGCGTTTCGGCATAAAACTCGGAAACGGTTTCCGCCTCGGGCTTGAACAGATCGAACTGCAGCCCCCGACCCAGGCCGGCCTGGTTGACGTCGGTGATCAGTGCGTCCATTTCCTGCTTGTTGGGCAATTGCTTCAGCAACGCACCGAAGGCCTGCTCGATATCCGCCAGCTGTTTTTTGTAGGCTTCCAGATTGATGGCCTGATTCTTCTTGGTGGTGAACACGCTGCGAAGTTCGACTTCCTTCTGCTTGGTCACGTCCAGGGTTTCCATGCCGCCGCGCCAGTCGAACCACCAGCCAGCCGCCACGATGGCCACGCACATCAGCGCAAGTGCCACCAGTTTGCTTGGCAGCGGCCAGTCGGCCAGCGTTTTCAGGTCGAGTTTGTTGAGATCGTCCAGGGTCATGCTTTGCCCCCTCCATCTTTTGAGTCATCCGCCTGCTGGCGGGTCTGCTTGACCGACAGCACAAACTCGTTGGCACGCAGATTGTTCACGGTCGCCGCCTTGATTTCGATCAGGGTGGCTGACTCGAAGAAGGGCGAACTGTCCAGATTGCGCATCAGGGTGGAGACGCGTGCGCTCGACTGCGTGTAGCCGCTGATCGTGACGACATTGCCCACCTGCCCGAAGGACTTGAGATAGAGGCCTTCAGGCAACAAGCGGATCATCTGGTCGAACAAGTGAACCACTTCGGTGCGGTTGGATTGCAGGGTCTCGACGACCTGCTTGCGCGCCAGCAGCGCCTGCGTCTGTTCGCGGATTTTCTTGATCTCGCCGATCTGGACGTCGAGCTTGGCGATTTCCTGCTCGAGATAAGCATTGCGCGCTTCCTGCGTCGACTGGCGCGCGGCAATCACGCTATGCCCAAGAATGACGGTGAGCACGCCCGCCACGACGGCGATGCCAAGCAATATGTTGAACTGGCGGCGCCGTGCGGCACGCGCAATTTCACGGTGAGGGAGTAGGTTAATGCGGATCATTGTGGGTCAAACCTCCGCATGGCGAGGCCGCAGGCAACAAAGAGGGAAGGGGCATCGGTGGTCAGCGTCTGGGGCCGAACCTTGGAACCCACGGCCATATTGGCAAACGGGTTGACGACCATCGTCGGGGTACCGGTGCGCTGGGAAACGACTTCATCGATGCCGGGAATCATGGCGCCGCCGCCGGCCAGCAGAATCTGGTCGACCTTGCGATACTGGGTCGAGGTGGTGAAGAGTTGCATGGCGCGGCCGATTTCCATTGCCAGGGTTTCGCTGTATGGCTGCAGCACTTCCGTGTCGTAGCTTTCGGGCAGGGTACCCTTGCGCTTGGCGTTTTCGGCTTCCTCGCTGGTCATGCCGTAGCGGCGGGAGATTTCGTTGTTGAGCTGGCTGCCGCCAAAACCGTGTTCGCGCAGGTAAACCGACTCGTTGTCGTTGAGAATGTTGATGTGCATGTTCTGCGCACCCACATCGATGATCGCCACGGTCTGCCCAGCGCCACCGTTGGGCAGCAGATGGGCGATCTGTTCATAGGCGGTCTGCGTGGCAAAGGACTCGACGTCCATGATCAGCGCCTTGAGGCCGGCCGCCTCGACTGCAGCGACGCGATCCTCGACCTTTTCCTTGCGCGCGGCGGCGAGCAGTATCTGCACGTCATCCGGACTGCCGGGCGACGGGCCGAGCACCTGAAAGTCCAGGTTCACCTCGTCCAACGAAAAGGGAATGACCTGGTTGGCTTCGGTTTCCACCTGGTTTTCAAGGTCCAGGCCGCTCAGGCTCGCCGGCGCCAGGATCTTTTTGGTGATGACCGCCGATGACGGCAGGGCCAACGCCACATGCTTGATCCGGGTGCCGAGATTCTTCCACGCGGTACGCAGGGTATCGGCCACCTGATCGAGGTTGGCGATGTTGCCGTCCATCACGGCATCCTTGGGCAAAGGCTCGATGACATAACGCTCCACCCGCAGCATGCCCTTGCCAGCGTCGGACAACTCCACCAGTTTGACCGCGGTCGTGCTGATGTCGAGCCCCAGTATGGGCAGACCTTTGGCGGACAGCCAGTCCAGATTGATATTCAGGTGCAAGAGATTTCCTTTACGCTTCTGTGGGTTGGCGCTTTTTCTTGTTATTGTTTTTAGATCCTAGCAACAACACACGGTTTTTAACAGTTTTTTCCTTGCCGCACCGCAAGAGTTGAACACATGTGTCCAATTTCCAACACTACTAACGCCTATAATCTCCCGAAACTTTAGGCATCAAATCAGAAGGAACCGGATGTTTTCAAAATGGTGGCATTACGCACTGGCGTTATTGATCAGCCTTGGCGTGGTCGGCACGGCACTGGCAGGGCTGGCGGCCGCGCTGATTTACCCCAAGCTGCCGCCGCTTGAGGCGCTGACCGATTACAAGCCCAAGCTGCCGCTTCGCATCTTCACGGCCGACGGCGCGCTGATCGGCGAGTTCGGCGAGGAACGCCGCGCCTTCATCGCCATCGACAAGGTGCCGGACTACATGAAGCAGGCGATCATCGCCGCCGAAGACGAGCGCTTTTATTCCCACGGCGGCGTCGACACCCTGGGCGTGCTGCGCGCAGCGAGTTCGAACCTGCTGTCCGGCGGCGTCAAGGAAGGTGCGTCGACCATCACCATGCAAGTGGCGCGCAATTTCTTCCTGTCGAACGAAAAGACGCTGACCCGCAAGCTGTCCGAAGCCATGCTGGCGATGAAGATCGAGCACAATCTTTCAAAGGACAAGATACTCGAGCTCTACATCAACCAGATTTACCTCGGCCAGCGCGCCTATGGCTTCGAGGCCGCTGCACGCACTTATTTCGGCAAGCCGATGCGCGAACTGTCGCTGGCCGAGTTCGCCATGCTGGCGGGGCTGCCCAAGGCACCGTCGCGCTACAACCCGGTGGTCAATTTCCCGCGCGCCAAGTCACGCCAGGAATACGTGCTGGGGCGCATGCGCACGCTCAAATTCATCGACCAGCCGACCTGGCAGGCCGCCGTCAAGCAAAAGCTGGTGATCCGCCAGGCGCGGCGGAACACTGACGTGTCGGCTGACTATGCGGCCGAAATGGTGCGCCTGACCCTGTTCGAAAAGTACGGCGAATCCATCTACAGTTCAGGCTACAAGGCCGTCACCACCCTGGTGCGCGAGCAGCAGGCCGCTGCCAACCGCTCGGTGTGGCAGGGGATTGCCGACTACGACCAGCGCCACGGCTACCGCGGGCCGGAAAGGCAGGTCACCCTGCCTGCCGATAAGGCGCAACGCGAAACCGCAATCGCCCAGGCGCTGGAAGACCTCGCCCCGGTGAGCGACATGCTGCCGGCCGTGGTATTGAGCGCGAACGCCAAGCTGATTCGCGCCCAGCTGGACGACGGCAAAGTGGTCGACATTACGGGCAATTCGCTCAAGTGGGTGGCCAACTGGGCCGCCGGCAAGAAAGGGCGGCAACTCGCACCCGGCGCGGTGGTGCGCGTTCAGGCATCGGGCAGCAAGCCGCAGTGGCGGCTGGCCCAACTGCCCGAGGTGGAGGCCGCACTCATTGCCCTCAACCCGAACAACGGTGCCATCACTGCGCTGGTCGGCGGGTTCGACTTCAACCGCAACAAATTCAACCGCGTGACACAAGCCTGGCGGCAGCCGGGGTCGAGTTTCAAGCCGTTCATCTATTCAGCCGCACTGGAAAAAGGCTATACACCGGCCACCATCATCGAGGACGCGCCGATTTCGCTGAGCGCCGAAGAGGCTGGCGGCACCGCCTGGGAGCCGCAGAACTACGACGGCAGCGCCAGCGGGCCGGTGCGCATGCGCACGGCGCTGACCAAATCGCTCAACCTGGTTTCAGTGCGCATTCTGCAGGGCATCGGCCCGTATTACGCGCGCGACTACATTCGCCGCTTCGGCTTCGACCCGGCGCGCCATCCGCCCTATCTCACCATGGCGCTGGGCGCAGGCGGCGTCACCCCGCTGCAGATGGCGGCGGCCTATGGCGTGTTCGCCAACGGCGGTTATGGCGTCAAGCCCTATCTCATCGACAAAGTGTATGACAAGGACGGCCGCCTGCTGATGCAGGCCAGTCCGCAACAGGCCGGCGGCAATGCGCCGCGCGTCATCGATCCGCGCAACGCCTGGCTGATGACCAGCATGATGCAGGACGTGACGCGCAGCGGCACCGCCGCGCGGGCCGGCCAGCTCGGACGCAGCGATCTTGCCGGCAAGACCGGCACCACCAACGACGCCCGCGACACCTGGTTCGCCGGCTACACCCCCGACCTGGTGGCGATCGCCTGGATGGGTTTCGACCAGCCGCGCTCGCTGGGCCGGCGCGAAACCGGCGGGCAGGCGGCGTTGCCGATCTGGATCAATTTCATGGGCACCGCACTCAAGGGCGTGCCGCAACGGGGCTGGCCGATGCCGTCGGGCATCATCAGCGTAAAAATCGATCCGACCACCGGTACCCGCCTGCCCGACACGGGGCTGGACGGGTTGCTGAGGGATTTGCTGGGAGACCACGCAACCGGCATGGTGGAGCATTTCTACCAGGAATTCCCGCCGCCCGATGTCCCTGAAAGCAGCTGGGATGACGCCGCCACCAGCGCGCCCGTCCAGCCCATCGAATCCGGTTTGCTGCCATGAAAAACCAGGACATGCGCCGCCGGATTGCGCATGCTGCTGCACGCATACTGGCCGAAGACGGCAGCCTCGATTACGGCAGCGCCAAGCGCAAGGCAGCGCGCCAGCTCGGTGCGCCCGACAGCGGAAACCTGCCCGACAACCAGCAGATCGAGGAGGCATTGCGCAGCTATCAGGCGCTCTATCAAGCCGATGAAACCCGCACGCAACTGGCGCTGCTGCGGCAGGTCGCCGTCGAATACATGGAACGGCTGGCCGATTTCGACCCCCACCTGACCGGATCCGTGCTCAACGGCACCGCCGGACGCCACGCCGGCATCAACCTGCAGCTTTTTACCGACCAGCAGAAAGAAGTCGAATTCCTGCTGATGGGCCTGGGCACGCCCTATCAGGCTGCGGAGTATCGCGCAGCGGAGGCACCCCAGCGGATCTACCCCCGTTTCGTCATCGACGATCCGCGCGCGACCGTCGAAATCGTCGTCTTCCCGTCCGCCGAACTGCGCGGGAT
>JBAVWB010000075.1:0-9832 GCA_049697615.1 Thiobacillus sp.
CTGGGCGAGGCCGGATACGAACGGCTGGCGCAGGAAGTCGCGCTGGCGGCGCAAAAGGCCGATATCGACGAGGAATGCTCACGCCTGACCACCCATTTTGCCGAAGTGCGGCGCGTGCTCGACCAGCGCGGTGCCGTCGGCAAGCGGCTCGATTTCCTGATGCAGGAACTGCATCGCGAGGCCAATACCCTGGGCTCGAAATCGGTGGCAGTGGAAACCTCGCGCGTCTCGCTCGAACTCAAGGTGCTGATCGAGCAGATGCGCGAACAGGTGCAGAATATCGAATGATTTTTGTCCGCGAAGGACGCGGATAGGCTTTTTATATTGAAATAACATGAACGGAACGACCATGACCCCCACCCTTAGCGAAGGCGTGCTCTACATCGTCAGCGCGCCCTCCGGCGCCGGCAAGACCAGCCTGGTCAAGGCACTGCTCAAATCCGATCCGGCGATCCGCCTGTCGGTGTCCTACACCACGCGCCCGCCGCGTCCTGGCGAAACCGACGGCCGCGACTATCACTTCGTCGGCCGGCAACAATTTGAAGAGATGCTTGCAGCAGGCGAGTTTCTCGAACACGCCGAGGTGTACGGCAACTTCTACGGCACATCGAAGGGCAGCATCGGCCGCGACCTCAACGCCGGTCACGACATCCTGCTGGAGATCGACTGGCAGGGCGCCGAGCAGGTGACGCAGCACTTTCCGGAGTCCGCGTCGATTTTCATCCTGCCGCCTTCGTTCAGCGCGTTGCGCACCCGGCTGGCCGGGCGCGGCCAGGACAGCGACGAGGTGATCGAACGCCGCCTGGCCGCCGCCGCCCATGACGTCGCTCACGCCGAGGCGTTCGACTATATAATCGTCAATGATGATTTCGACCACGCCCTCCAGGACCTGATCGCCATCACCCGCAGCATTCGCCTCGAAGCGGCACGCCAGCTCAAGCGGCACACCGCGCTGTTCGAGGAATTCCGTCGTATCTAAGCGCACCCGCGCCCCCTGAAGCAGGAGTATCCGTATGGCCCGCATAACTGTTGATGATTGCCTTGACTTGTTCCCCAACCGTTTCGAGCTCACGCTCGCCGTGACCTACCGCGCGCGCCAGCTGGCCCAGGGCTCGCAGCCCATGGTCGAATCGAAAGACAAATCCATCGTCACCGCACTGCGCGAAATCGCCGCAGGCAAGGTCGGCCGTGAAATCCTCAACCGGGGCCGCGCCTGAATCTCCGCTTGCACACAATCCGGCGCACGCCAGCCGCGCGCCGGCGATGACGCACGAATTCGACTCGCTGCGGCCAGCCCTGGCCTACCTGTCAGCGGACGAAATCGGCATCATCGAAGAGGCCTACGAATTTAGCCGCAGCGCCCACGAAGGCCAGTTCCGCAAGAGCGGCGAACCCTACATTTCCCACCCGCTTGCCGTCGCCGGCATTCTCGCCGGCTGGCATCTGGATGCCCAGACCCTGGCTGCAGCCCTGCTGCACGACGTGGTCGAGGACACCCCGGCCACCGCAATCGAAATCGAGGCACGCTTCGGCAAGGCGGTCGCCATGCTGGTCGAGGGCGTCTCCAAGCTCGACAAGCTGGCGTTTGCGTCCGAACAGCACGCGCAGGCGGAGAACTTCCGCAAGATGCTGCTGGCGATGGCGCAGGACGTGCGGGTGATCCTGGTCAAACTGGCCGATCGCCTGCACAACATGCACACCATGGGCGCGATGCCGGCCGAAAAGCGCCGCCGCATCGCCACCGAAACCCTGGAGATCTACGCACCGATCGCCAACCGGCTGGGGCTGCATTCGGTGTACCAGGAGCTGGAAGACCTCGGCTTCCGCTACAGCCACCCCAACCGCTACCAGGTGCTGGCCAAGGCAGTCAAGGCGGCGCGCGGCAATCGCCGCGAACTGGTCGACAAGATCAAGATCGCCCTGCAGGAGAAGCTCGAACAGGCCGGCATCGAGGCTGCCATCAGCGGGCGCGAAAAACACCTCTACAGCATCTACCGCAAGATGCAGGAAAAGAACCTGGCGTTTTCCGAAGTGTTCGACATCTACGGTTTTCGCGTGGTGGTGCGCGACCAGCCGACCTGCTATATGGCGCTGGGCGCGATGCATGCGCTGTACAAGCCGATCCCCGGCAAGTTCAAGGACTACATCGCGATCCCCAAGGCCAACGGCTACCAGTCGCTGCACTCCATCCTGTTCGGTCCCAACGGCATCCCGATCGAAGTGCAGATCCGAACCACCGACATGAACCGGCTGGCCGAGTCGGGCGTCGCTTCGCACTGGATGTACAAATCCGCCGACGCGGCGCTGAACGACGTGCAGACCCGCACCCACCGCTGGCTGCAGTCGCTGCTCGACATCCATGCCGACCACGGCGACTCGCCCGAATTCCTCGAGCACATCAAGGTCGACCTGTTCCCCGACGAGGTCTACGTGTTCACCCCCAAGGGCAAGATCATGGCGCTGCCGCGTGGCGCCACGGCAGTCGATTTTGCATTCGCGGTGCACACCGACGTCGGCTTTCACTGCATCGCGGTCAAGATCAATTACGAGCTGATGCCGCTGCGCACCCAGCTTCGGAACGGCGACCACGTCGAGATCCTCACCGCGTCCAACGCCAGCCCCAACGCGGCCTGGCTGAACTTCGTCGTCACCGGCAAGGCGCGCTCGCACATCCGCAACTACCTGCGCAACACGCGGGTGGAGGAAGCGGCGGCGCTGGGCGAGCGCCTGCTCAAGAATGCCATCGCGGCGCTCCATCCCGAAGCCATCGAGCCCGATCCGGCAGTATGGGATCGCGTGGTCAAGGACTACGGCCTGCAGACCCGCCAGGAACTGTTCACCGGCATCGGCCTGGGCCGCAAACTGCCGCTGGTGGTGGCGCACCAGCTGCTGCAGGTGCAGGGCGCAAAAACCGGCGAGCCGGCGCACCCTCATGCCATCAGCATCCGCGGCACCGAAGGCATCGCGGTCGAACTGGCGCAGTGCTGCCACCCGATTCCCGGCGACCCGATTCTCGGTTTCATCCACAAGGATCGCGGCCTCATCATCCACACCCACGACTGTCCTTCGATCCGCGCCTTCCGCACCGACCCCGACAAATGGCTGGATGTGGAATGGGAAGCCGAACCCGGCCACATGTTCGACGTCTCGATCAAGGTCGTCGTCGGCAACCAGCGCGGCGTGCTGGCCAAGGTCGCGGCCGCAATCTCCGAACACGGCTCCAACATCGGCAACGTCGCGATGGAGGAAGAGGACGGCAGCCCCTACACCGTGCTGTTCTTCACCGTGCAGGTGGAAAACCGCATGCACCTTGCCCGCGTGATGCGCGGCCTGCGCATGCTGCCCGACGTGGTGCGGATTTTCCGCATCAAGGGCAAGAAGGACGGCCGCGCCGCGCCACCCCAATAATCAGCCCTCAGGAATTCAGCATGAACAAAAGCATCATCCAGACCGCCGACGCGCCAGCCGCAATCGGGACCTACTCGCAGGCGGTGCGGGTCGACCACACGGTGTACCTGTCGGGGCAGATCGGTCTCGCCCCCGCTTCCATGCAACTGGTCGACGGCATCGACGCGCAGATACACCAGGTGTTCAAGAACCTGGCCGCGGTGGCGACTGCGGCGGACGGCTCGCTCGCCGATGTGGTGAAGCTCAACGTGTTCCTCATCGATCTCGGGCACTTCCCCAAGGTCAACGAAATCATGGCGCAGTATTTCGCGGAACCCTACCCTGCGCGTGCCGCGGTCGGCGTGGCGGCACTGCCGCGCGGCGCGCTGGTCGAGGCCGACGCCGTGATGGTGACCGGTTAAGTTGCAGCCTTGAAAACGGCAACGCCGTTTTCCTTCCCGGTCAGTCCGGCGCTCGCCGCCAAACTCGCCAAGCTGGGCCTGACCCGCGACGCCGATCTGGTGCTGCACCTGCCGCTGCGCTGGGAAGACGAAACCCGCCTCACGCCGATCCGCGACCTGCTGCCGGGCGAGACGGCGCAGGTGCAGGCGGTGGTGCGCGAGGCCAGCGTCGCCTACCGGCCGCGCCGCATGCTGACGGTAACGGTGGAGGACGCCGGCGGCGTGCTCGGCATCCGCTTCCTGAACTTCTATCCCAGCCATCTCAAGCTGTTCCAGCCGGGCGAATCCTTCCGTTTCAACGGCGAGGTGCGCGGCGGCTTTCTCGGGCTGGAGATGGTGCATCCGCGCTTTGCCAAAGCCGGTGACGACACGCCGCTGCCGGCGCAGCTGACGCCCGTCTACCCCACCACCGCCGGACTCGGCCAGGCCACCTTGCGCCGCGCAATCGAACGCGCGCTGGTGGCCCCCATTCCCGACACCCTGCCCGCCGAATGGCTGGCCGAACTCGGCTTGCCCGAGCTCGAAACCAGCATCCGCCTGCTCCACCAGCCACCGCTGGAGTGCGTGTTAAGTGAACTGGAGTCGCGCCGCCATCCCGCGTGGCAGCGGCTGGCTTTCGACGAACTGCTGGCGCAGCAGCTGTCGCTGGCCACCGCGCGCCAGCAACGCAAGTCGCGTCCGACCCGGCCCCTGCCCCCCAAGGAGCAGTTGACCGCCGCATTCACCCGCGCGCTGCCGTTCGCGCTGACTGCCGCACAGGCGCGCGCCTGGCAGGAGATCAGCGCCGACCTGGCGCAGCCGCACCCGATGCGCCGCCTGCTGCAGGGCGACGTCGGCAGCGGCAAGACCGTGGTGGCGGCGCTGGCCTGTTTGCAGGCGATCGAAAACGGCTTTCAGGCCGCCTTCATGGCGCCGACCGAAATTCTCGCCGAGCAGCATTACCGCAAGCTGGCGCCGCTCTTGTCTGCCCTGGGCGTACGCTGCGCCTGGGTCTCGGGCAGCCAGCGCAAGGCCGAGCGCACCGCCGCCTGGCAGGCGATTGCCGCGGGCGAGGCCGACCTCGCGTTCGGCACCCATGCGCTGTTCCAGGAGGCCGCCAGCTTCGCCCGGCTGGGTCTCGCGGTGGTCGACGAGCAGCACCGCTTCGGCGTCGGCCAGCGGCTGGCGCTGATGCAGAAGGGCGCCGAGCCGCACCAGCTGATGATGAGCGCGACGCCGATTCCGCGCACCCTGGCGATGAGCTTCTTTGCCGACCTCGACGTCTCGGTGATCGACGAACTGCCGCCCGGCCGCACGCCCATCGTGACCAAGCTGGTGAGCGCCGCGCGCCGCGACGACGTGCTGGCACGCGTGACGGACGCCTGCCTCGCCGGCGGCCAGGCCTACTGGGTATGCCCGCTGATCGAGGAATCGGAGAAGCTGCAGCTGCAGACCGCGCAGGACACCTACGTGAGCCTGACGGAACAGCTGCCCGACCTGAAGATCGGCCTGGTGCACGGCCGGCTGAAGCCGGACGAAAAGCAGGCGGTGATGGCCGCGTTCCAGGCACACGAAATCGATCTGCTGGTCGCCACCACGGTCATCGAGGTTGGGGTCGACGTGCCCAATGCCGCGCTGATGGTGATCGAGCACGCCGAACGCATGGGGTTGGCGCAGCTGCATCAGTTGCGGGGACGCGTCGGGCGCGGCAGCCGCGAGTCGGCCTGCGTGCTGCTGTACGAAACGCCATTGTCCGAACTCGCGCGCGCGCGGCTCAAGGTGATTTTCGAGCTGACCGACGGCTTCGAAATCGCGCGCCAGGACCTGCTGCTGCGCGGCCCCGGCGAACTGCTCGGCCACCGCCAGAGCGGCCTGCCGATGCTGCGCTTCGCCGATCTGGAACGCGATATTGCGCTGCTGGAAGCTGCACGCGATCTGGCGCAGCGCTGTCTGGCCCACCATCCCGACATCGCCGCGCGCCATATGGAACGCTGGATCGGCCAGCGGCAGGCGCTGACGTCGATATAATGCCGACTTTCCGCTATTGAACGGTTTGCCGTGCTCGATTCCCGGCAGGGCTGGCTTGCCCACCCGCACCCCATTCCGCGCTCGCTGCGTGCCTGGCTCAGCGACCACGGCTCGCTCACCCAGCGCCTGAAATCGCGCTGTGCGTCGTTTCGCGTGGTGCCGCTGACAACCGGGCTCGCCCGCCCCAACCCGGACGAATATGCGCTGCTGGGACTGGCCCCGGGAACCCGCGCCTACGTGCGCGAAGTCCTGCTGCTGTGCGACGGGGTGCCGGTGGTGTTTGCCCACAGCGTGCTGCCTTACACGGGTCTGCGCGGCGGCTGGGACGGCATCACCCGGCTCGGCAGCCGCTCGCTTGGCGAAGCCCTGTTCAGCGACCATCGCATCGCGCGCCAGCCGCTGGCCTACCGCAATGTGCGAGGCGGCCACCCGCTGTTTCGGGCCATCACCGCGCAACAGTCACTGCAAGCCGGCAGCCTGTGGGCACGCCGCTCGGTGTTCTGTCTCAACCATCACCCGCTCCTGGTGACCGAAGTGTTCCTGCCCACCATCGACGCGCTATGACCCTGACCGAACGCCTGTCCCATTACGAAAAGCTGATGCGGCTCGACAAGCCGATCGGCATCCTGCTGCTGCTGTGGCCGACGCTGTGGGGCCAGTGGCTGGCCAGCAACGGCGATCCGAACTGGCTGATCCTGTGGATTTTCGTCATGGGCGTGGTGCTGATGCGCTCGGCCGGCTGTGTCATCAACGACTACGCCGACCGCGAGTTCGACCCGCAGGTGGCGCGTACCCGCGAGCGTCCGCTGGCCGCCGGCAAGGTGTCGCCGAAGGAGGCGCTGCTGCTGGCGGCGGGCCTGTCCCTGCTGGCATTCCTGCTGATCCTGCCGCTCAACACCCTGGTGCTGAAGCTGTCGGTGGTCGCGCTGTTTCTCGCCGCGAGCTACCCCTTCACCAAGCGCTTCTTTGCCATTCCGCAGGCCTACCTCGGTATCGCCTTCGGCTTCGGCATCCCGATGAGTTATGCCGCACTGTGGAACACGGTGCCGGTGGAGGCCTGGGTATTGCTGCTCGCCAACGTCTTCTGGGCGGTGGCCTACGATACGCAATACGCCATGGTCGACCGCGAAGATGACCTCAAGATCGGCATCAAGACCTCGGCGATCACCTTCGGGCGTTTCGATCTGGCTGCGATTGCCGTCTGTTATGCGGCGACACTCGGGTTGCTCGTCTGGGTGGGCATGCAGCGTGGAATGAGCGTGGCGTTCTATGGCGGACTGGCGGTGGCGGCGGCGATTGCGCTCTATCACATGAGGCTGATCCGGCAGCGCGATCCGCAGCAATGCTTTCGCGCTTTCCTGCACAACACCTGGTTCGGCGCCGCGGTCTTCGGCGGCATCGCGCTGCACTTCCTGCTGCGCAGCGCGGGGCTGTTCTAGAGGCGATGACTCATGACGGGCAGGCCACCCGCGTCTGCTGGCTGTTCGGATAGGCCTGCCTGATTTCGCTCAGGCTTTTCAATGCATCCGGATCTTCGCTGCGAATTACGAAGTAATACTCGGTTCCCTGACGCGGCAACACTTCGACCCGGGTGCCTAGCACACCCTTTGCCTCGACTTCGCGAACGCGCCGGCCTGTCGCCTCGTCGTTGGCATACAGACCCAGCGAGATGGCGTTTTTCCAGACGCCATCCTTCACCACGAAGGCATCCTGCACCCCCGCCGCGGCAAGCTCGCGCAATTTTGCCTCCGCCGACTGCGCGCTCGGCAAGGGCGGAAATATCAACCAACGCCGGGTATTCAACGGCACCTCGGTGAACGACATCACCTGCTCGCCCACCAATGCCTTGAGCTGTTCACGCACCCGCGTGAACTCCTCCGGATTCAAGCCCCGCCATTCCAGGCAAAGGGCCTCGGCCACCGGCATCGGTGCCGGTTCCGTGGGCGGCGGCGTTTCCTTCGGTGCGGGTGACGCGAACTGGCTGCGCAGACTGAGCCGGTCCACGTTCATCGGCATCGTCTTTTCCGAGGCCTCCTGCGGCCAATAACCACTTCCCACGAAATAGGCGGCGGTCAGCACATTGGCCAGCAGCAAAGTCCACACCAGCTTTTTCATTGTGACAACGCCCTCCTGGCGCAGCAGTCTATGCCTTCGAGCACCAGCGACACCACCCGTTCGGCAGGCACCGTCAAATACGGCAACAGCATGTCGGCATCGCCTCCCGTCAGCAGGCAGGTTGGCGTCACGCCAGCGGCTTCAGCCAAACGTGCATGCTGCTGTTCAATGGCGCCGCACAGCGCCGCCACGATGCCGCTCTGCACCGCATCGGCCGTGGTGCGGGGAAACGCCTGCCACTCGCCTGCTGCGTCTGCAATCTGCGCGGTTCCCTGCACCAGCGCCTGACGCATCAGCATGACGCCGGGCACGATCACGCCGCCCAGAAACGTCCCATCGGCCGCCAGTGCATCCACCGTCATCGCGGTGCCTACCGACACCACCAGAGCCGGGCCGCGTGTGCGCTGGCGCACGGCGATCAGCCCCATCCAGCGGTCCACGCCCAGTTGCCGGGCATTCGAATAGGTATTCTTCAGGTCCGCAAAGTCCGCTTCGGCCTTCAGCCAGATCGGGGCGATGCCCGACTCCGCCAGCAGCGCGGCAAGCTGTTGCTCGCGCTCGGGATCCGTCACGCTGGCGATCAGGCATTCGGTAATGGCCGTCAGCGCACCCTTCAGGCTTGACCAATCGGTGTAGTCGATCCTGCCTTCAGCGCGCCACTGACCCGCTTCAACCACGGCCCATTTCAGGCTCGAATTGCCGGCATCGATCAGCAAGCGACGGCCGTTCATCGACCCGCTTCCAGGCGCAAACTGATTTCCCCGCCGCTGTAGGGGATCAGGCGCGAATCGGCGTCGCGCAGCAGGAAGGCGCCCGTTTTGTCGACCCCTGAAGCCACGCCCTGAACCTTGCGTGCATCCGGCAAGCTCAACGCCACCGGCTTGCCCGCATACGCATCCAGGGCCAGCCAGTCCGCCTGCAAGGCCGCGAATCCGCGCTCTCGAAACAGGGTCATCACCGAATGCAATTCCAGCAGGCAATCGGCCAGCATTCGGTTGCGGCCCACCGTCACGCCCATTTCAGTGAGGTCGACCACAGCCTGATCGACCGCATCGCGCTGTGCCTCGTCCAGCCGGACATTCAGCCCGATGCCCACCACGGCAAAGGCCGCTCCGTTCATGTCGCCCTGCACCTCGACCAGGATCCCGGCCAGCTTGCGATACTCCACCAGCACATCGTTGGGCCATTTCAACCGGGCCGGGTGGCGGCTGTGGCGATTGACCGCCCGCGCGATTGCAAGCCCCACGGCCAGGCTGAGACCCGCCAGGGACTGCAGACCGTTGTTGAAACGCCATAGCGTGGAAAACGTCAGGCTGCCGCCCGGCACCGAGTGCCAGCGGCGGCCGCGGCGGCCTTTGCCGGCGTGCTGGTGCTCACTGCAGATCAAGGTGCCGTCCGCAGCTCCGTCCAGGGCGGCGGCCATCAAGGCTGTGTTGGTCGAGTCCACGCTGTCCAGGATATGGATGGTGTAGGCGCTCGCTGCAGAACCCAGGCACTGCGCGACTGCGCTGCCATCCAGCCACTCGACGGGCTCGGGCAGGCGATAACCGCGACCGCGCACGGCGTGGATCGTCAGCCCCATGGCTTCGGCCTCGGCGACCACGTTGAAGATGCTGGATCGGGACAGACCGAATGCTTCCGCCAGCGCCTGGCCCGAATGAAAACGGCCGTCGGACAGACGGCGCAAGAGCGGGAACAGCGCTTTGTGAGGACGGGTATGCACCTGCCGAATTTTACATGGCTTGGGGCTGCGATTTCCCAATAAAAAACCCCCTCTTTTAGGGAGGGGGTTTTGAGTACCCGAAGGTACGAATAAGGAGTCTGACGATGACCTACTTTCACAGGCGCAGTGCCTACTATCA
>JBAVWB010000076.1:0-5913 GCA_049697615.1 Thiobacillus sp.
ACCTACTCGCAAGCCAAGCTCAATGCCGTAGCGCGGAAATTGAATGAGCGCCCAAGGAAAACATTAAACTACGAAACGCCAGCACAACAATTTCACCAACTTGTTGCGTCGATCGGTTGAATCCGCCAAACCTTCGCGTGAAGCGGCATGCCCTGTTGATCCGGGGGCCGTGGTGAATTTCACAACGGACCCACCATCCCGGGCGCAACGCTGACGGGCAAGCGATCGCTACAGCCAGTATTCGGCGATCCGGGCAGCCCCCTCTTTCAATCTCAATATCAGCTGCCGCAGTTCCCAGCGTTCGAGATCGACGGCATCGGACTCCGCCAGATCCCGGGCAAACATGGCCAGGTGCTTCTGCAGGATGGGGGCATCGCCAGGCTGAAATCGCCCGTTACGTCTGCTCCCAAGGCAATCCTTCAAAGCGCCAGCCGTTCCTCGTGCTGCGATGGTGCGACTCGTTCATGTCGCCCTCGAATCCATGCAGCACGTTGTACACCTCGGGAAAGCCGTATTTCTCCAGGTAGCGCCCGGCCTCGACCGAGCGCCGACCCGAGCGGCAGATCAGCACCACCGGGCGGTTGGCCGACGCGGCCTTGCGCGAATGGCCTAGAAAATCGGGGTTGACGTCCCAGTCGGGGCCGTCCTGCCAGGCGATGTGGATCGACCCCACGGGATGGCCGACGAACAGGTATTCGATTTCCGAGCGGCAGTCGATGAACACCGCTTCGGGATGCGACTGAAGGAAGGCCAGGGCTTCGGCGGGTTCGAGATGTTTCATGGCAGGCACCGGGCAGACTCGATACCTGCACCTTAGCACCACCGGCAGGCCTCGCGCCAACCGATATAATGCGCGATTGCCCTGCCGATTTCCTGCCATGTCCTGCACCGACCTGCTGCATTCCCTGCTCGCCCAGCGCATCCTCGTCCTCGACGGTGCGATGGGCACGATGATCCAGTCCTACAAGCTCGAAGAGACGGACTATCGCGGCGAGCGCTTTGCCGATTTTGCGCATGACCTCAAGGGCAACAACGACCTGTTGTGCCTGACTGCGCCTGCGATCATCAAGGAAGTCCACGCCAAGTACCTGGCGGCAGGCGCCGACATCCTGGAGACCAACAGCTTCAACGCCACCTCGATTTCCATGGCGGACTACCACATGGAGCACCTGGTGCCGGAGCTCAACTTCGCCGCCGCTCGTCTCGCGCGTGAGGCTGCCGACGAAGCAACCACGGCCAACCCGGACAAGCCGCGCTTCGTCGCCGGCGTGTTGGGGCCCACCTCGCGCACCGCCACCATCTCGCCGGACGTCAACGACCCCGGCTTCCGCAACGTCAGCTTCGATCAGCTGCGCGTGGCCTACCTGGAGGCGATCGACGGCCTGGTGAAGGGCGGCGCCGACATCCTGATGGTCGAGACGATTTTCGACACCTTGAACGCCAAGGCGGCGCTGTTCGCGATCGAGGAATACTTCGAGCAGCACGACATGCGGCTGCCGGTGATGATCTCCGGCACCATCACCGACGCCTCCGGCCGCACCCTGTCCGGCCAGACCGGGGAGGCCTTCTGGAATTCGGTGCGCCACGCCCGGCCGCTGTCGATCGGCCTCAACTGCGCGCTCGGCCCGGATCTCTTGCGCCAGTACGTCGAGGAGCTGTCGAACAAGGCCGACGTGTTCGTCTCGGCGCATCCGAATGCCGGCCTGCCGAACGCCTTCGGCGAATACGACATGGGCGGCGACGAGATGGCGACGCACATCGGCGAATGGGCACGCGCGGGATTGCTGAACATCGTCGGCGGCTGCTGCGGTACCTCCCCGGCGCACATCGCGGCGATCGCCAAGGCCGTCGATGGCGTCGCGCCGCGCGTGCCGCCGGTGCTCGAACCGGCGATGCGCCTGTCGGGCCTGGAGCCGTTCAACGTCGGCAAGGATTCGCTCTTCGTCAACGTCGGCGAGCGCACCAACGTCACCGGCTCCAAGGCCTTCGCCCGCATGATCCTGGAGGGCCGCTACGACGACGCCCTGTCGGTGGCGCGCCAGCAGGTGGAAAACGGCGCCCAGATCATCGACATCAACATGGACGAGGGCATGCTCGACGCCGAGGCGGCGATGGTGCGCTTCCTGCTCCTGATCGCTTCGGAGCCCGACATTGCGCGGGTGCCGATCATGATCGACTCGTCGAAATGGAGCGTGATCGAGGCCGGCCTCAAGTGCATCCAGGGCAAGGGCATCGTCAACTCCATTTCCATGAAGGAAGGCGAGGCCGAGTTTATCGAGCGCGCGAAACTGTGCCGGCGCTACGGCGCGGCGGTGATCGTGATGGCCTTCGACGAAACGGGCCAGGCCGACACCTACGCGCGCAAGACCGAAATCTGCGCGCGCGCTTATAAATTGCTGACCGAGACCGTCGGCTTCCCGGCCGAGGACATCATCTTCGACCCCAACATATTCGCGGTCGCCACCGGCATCGAGGAGCACGCCAACTACGCGGTCGACTTCATCGAGGCCACCCGCTGGATCCGCAAGAACCTGCCGCACGCGCACATCTCGGGCGGGGTATCGAACGTGAGTTTTTCGTTCCGCGGCAACGACGCGGTGCGCGAGGCGATCCACACCGCCTTCCTGTATCACGCGATCCAGGCCGGAATGGACATGGGCATCGTCAACGCCGGCCAGCTCGGCGTGTACGAAGCCCTCGACCCCGAACTGAAGGTGCGCGTCGAGGACGTGCTCTTGAACCGCCGCGCCGATTCGACCGAGCGGCTGGTGGCGTTTGCCGAGAACGTGAAAGGCGGCGCCAGGGAACGCGTCGAGGACCTGTCGTGGCGCCAGCTGCCGGTGGGCGAGCGGCTCTCGCACGCGCTGGTGCAGGGCATCACCCAGTACATCGTCGAGGACACCGAAGCCGCGCGGCTCGAATGCGAGCGCCCGCTGCACGTGATCGAAGGCCCGCTGATGGCGGGGATGAACGTGGTCGGCGACCTGTTCGGCGCGGGCAAGATGTTCCTGCCGCAGGTGGTGAAGTCCGCCCGCGTGATGAAGCAGGCGGTCGCGCACCTGCTGCCCTACATCGAGGCCGACAAGCAGGCCGGCGACGCGCAGAGCGCGGGCAAGATCATCATGGCCACGGTCAAAGGCGACGTCCACGACATCGGCAAGAACATCGTCGGCGTGGTGCTAGGCTGCAACGGCTACGACATCGTGGATCTGGGCGTGATGGTGCCGGCGCAGAAGATTCTCGACGCCGCGCGCGAGCACAAGGCCGACATCATCGGCCTGTCCGGCCTCATCACGCCATCGCTGGAGGAAATGGCGCACGTGGCGAAGGAAATGCAGCGCCAGGGCTTCACCATTCCGCTTTTGATCGGCGGCGCCACCACTTCAATGGCGCACACCGCGGTGAAGATCGAGCCGAACTACGAACACCCGGTGGTGTACGTGAAGGACGCCTCGCGCGCGGTCGGCGTATGCACCCAACTGCTGTCGAACGACATGCGCGACGCCTTTGCCGCCGAGATCCGCGCGGACTACGCCATCACGCGCGAACGCCACTTGAAGCACAAGTCCGACACCGTGCGGCTGAAGCTCAGTGACGCGCGCGCCAACAAGTTCAGGATCGACTGGGCAAGCTACACGCCGCCGGTGCCGAAGCAGCCCGGCGTCCACGTCTTGCGCGCTTACGATCTCGCCAAGCTGGTGGAGGTGATCGACTGGACGCCGTTCTTCGCGTCATGGGAACTGCATGGCAAATACCCCAAGATACTCAGCGACGAAGTGGTCGGCATCGAGGCGACCAAGCTCTACAACGACGCCCAGGCGATGCTGAAGACAATGATCGCGGAAAACTGGGTCGAGGCGCGTGCGGTGTTCGGCATGTTCCCGGCCAACACGGTGAACGACGACGACATCGAGGTCTACACCGACGAATCCCGCTCGAAAGTCTTGATGACTTGGCACAACCTGCGCCAGCAGATGAAAAAGCCCGAAGGCCGCGCCAACCTGTGCATCGCCGACTTCGTCGCGCCAAAATCCAGCGGCTTGAAGGACTATCTGGGCGCCTTCGTGGTGACCACCGGGATCGGCGAGGACGAGCGCGCCAAGGCGTTCGAGACCGCGCACGACGACTACTCCGCGATCCTGTTCAAGTCGCTGTGCGACCGCCTGGCCGAAGCCTTCGCCGAGCACCTGCACCTGCGGGTGCGCCGCGAGTTCTGGGGCTATGCCGGAGAGGAAGCGCTCGCCAACGACGAGCTGATCGCGGAAAAATACCAGGGCATCCGCCCCGCCCCGGGCTACCCCGCCTGCCCCGAGCACAGCGAAAAGGCGCCGCTGTTCTCGGTGCTCGACGCGACGAACCAGATCGGGGTGAAGCTGACCGAGAACTTCGCCATGTGGCCGGGCGCCGCGGTGTCGGGCTTCTACCTGTCGCACCCCGACAGCCAGTACTTCGCCGTGGCCAAGATCGAGCGCGACCAGGTCGAGGACTACGCCCGCCGCAAGGGCTGGACGCTGGCGGAAGCCGAACGCTGGCTGGCGCCGAACCTGGCCTACCAGGTTTGAATGCGCGCAGCCGTGAAGCCGCGCACCATCAATTAGTATCAATTTCTATCAAATTGATACTTGGCGACGTATCAATTACTATCAATCATCATCAATTTGATAGTAATCCATGAAAATCCCGCTATCTCCACCGTCCATCGATGAACTGATGATGGCAGTAACCCCCGAGATGCTGTCCCGGTTCCCCCTGCTCAACCTCGGCCCTTTGGCGAACGGGCAATACCTGCATTGGGACGAACTGCGGCATCGCTCGCCGCCCGAAGGGCTCAATCACAAAACCTGGTGGCTGGCATTGCGCATGGCGCGCAGCGGTAGCGCTCAGGAGCTACCTTTTCAGGATAAACACGGCAAACCGTTCAACTACAGTTTGCCCGAGCCCTTGTTGAAAAACCTGCACGAGATCGACCGGGGTGCGGGACTGATACCCAGTGGAAGCGATAACGCCGCGCTGCGTGCCGAGCAAGGACGCTATCTGATGGGTAGCCTGATAGAAGAGGCCATCACCTCCAGTCAACTCGAGGGCGCATCCACCGAGCGCAGGGTCGCTGAAGCCATGCTCCGCGAAGGACGCAAACCGCGCACCCTCAGCGAACGGATGATTTTCAACAACTTCGAGGCGATGCGGACGATTCGCACACTATGCGACGACAAGCTGGAACCGGCACATGTCATCGAATTGCAGCGTGTTCTGACCCAAGACACGCTGGAATATCCGGAAGATTGCGGGCGTTTACGCACGCGTGACGACATCGAAGTCGTCGCGCCGAACGACGAGAGGCTGGTGCTGCACCGCCCACCGTCGGCGCGCGAGATCCCTGAGCGCCTGCAAAATATTTGTGAGTTTGCCAATGCGCCGGTATCAGAAGGCCATTTTATCCATCCCGTCGTGCGCGCCATCCTGCTGCATTTCATGATCGGCTACGACCACCCATTTGCCGACGGCAACGGCAGAACGGCGCGCACCCTGTTTTACTGGTATATGGCCCGACAAGGCTATTGGCTGACAGAGTACCTGTCGATTTCGCGCATTCTTAGAAAAGCGCCTGCACAGTACGCGCGCGCCTATTTGCTTACTGAAACCGATGCAGGTGATACCACCTATTTTTTACTGTATCAAACCCGCGTCATCCTGGACGGCCTTGCTGCACTCTACGATTATCTTGAGCAAAAGCAGCGCGAGCAAACCCGGCTAAGCGTGCAGCTCAGAAACCTGCATACGCGCGACAAGCAATTGAATCACCGGCAGACCGCGTTGCTCTCTCACGCGCTGAAGCGCCCCGATGAATACTTCACGATCGAGAGCCACCAGCGTTCGCATCAGGTCGCCTACGCTACCGCCCGCGGTGATTTG
>JBAVWB010000077.1:0-8640 GCA_049697615.1 Thiobacillus sp.
GCCGAGGCCCTGCTGTCGGACACCAACTTTATCCGTCTGTATGGCCGCCACACGCAGTATTTCCGCGCCGGCGACAACGGGCGCCTGATCCTGCGCGGCGAACTCGGCAGTGTGCTGGCGGAAACGCGCGACGGCATCCCCACCGATTTCCTGTTCCGCGCCGGCGGCGACAACTCGGTGCGCGGCTACGCCTACCAGAGCCTGGGCCGCACGCTGACCGGCGGCGTGGCCTCGGTACGCTATCTCGCCACCGGCAGCGTCGAATACAACCATTTCTTCGAAGGCAACTGGGGCATGGCGGTTTTCGTCGATGCGGGCGACGCAGCCGACAGTCCCGCCGCACTGTCGCCGGTGTTCGGTTACGGCGTCGGCGCGCGCTACCGGTCGCCGGTGGGGCCGATCAACCTCGACCTGGCGTATGGCGAAGCCACCGAGGAATTCCGCCTGCATTTCTCGCTTGGGGTGTCGTTTTGAAACGGGCCGCCTGGGTTCTGGCGTCACTCATGGCCGCTTTGGCCGTACTGGTTTTGGCAGTGTTGTGGCTGACCACCACGGCCACGGGATTTTTGTGGCTGGCGAAACAGGCCACGCCGTTGAGCGACGGCCGCCTGGAGCTCGAAGGCGTGGAAGGCCATCTGGGCGCATCGGTCAACATCCGGAAAATGACCATCAGGATGGACACGCAGCGCATCACCCTGCAACAGGTGCGGCTGGACTGGCAACCCCGATCGCTGTGGAATCGACTGATCGAGATCGACTTGCTGGCTGCGCACCAGGTACGGGTCGATATTCTTGAAAAGGATCGGACCCCTCCGGTCTATCCCGGTACCTTGCGCTGGCTGCTGGACATCCGGGTGGCCGCGTGGGATGTGGCGAAACTCGAGGTGGTCGACATGGGGCAGACGCTGAGCTTCAGCGCCCTGCACGGCAAGGTGGACGGCAGGGGCGACCGCTTTGACTTTGTCGCTGCAGCCAGCACGCCGTGGGCAGACGTGGAGGGACAGTTCGGCATCCACAAGGATGCACCGTTCAAATTGCAAAGCCAGTTCAATGCGATCCGGAATGCGCCGGTGCCGGTGCAGGCCACGCTCGAACTGACAGGCGAATTGGCGGCGATTGATTTCAAGCTGGATGCCCTGTCTGAAGGCATGAATGTCATGGCCAGGGGGCAGGCGGCTCCGTATGCACGCGTCCGCCTGCCCCGCTTGCTGGTGGCCGGAGAGGGCATCGACCCGCGCCAGTTTTCAGCCGACGCACCCCATGCCGATCTGGCGTTTTCCGGGGTGTTCGAGGGCCAGCCGGGCGAGCGCCTGCTCGGCACCTTCAGCCTGTCCAACCGGCTGGCCGGTCGGCTCGACCAGGATCGCCTGCCGTTGGCCGATCTGACCGGCGCGGTGCTGGGCGACGTCACGCACGCCGACTTCAGCGCGCTGGCGATCGACCTCGGCGCGGCGGGGCAGTTTTCCGGCGACGGCCAGTGGCGCGACGGCCGCTTCAGCGTGAACCTCGCCAGCCCGCGCCTGAATCTGGCCGGCCTGCACCGCGACCTGAATGCGACCCGGATCAAGTCCAGCTTGCAGTTGGCGGGCGATGCGTCCCGCCAGACGCTCGACGCCGAGGTCAGCGAAACCTGGGGACAGGGGCGCTTCACGCTCAGCCATGCCGATGCGGCGCTGCGTCTGGAATCGGCCGACTTCAGAGGCCAGGCGGGCCGCCTGACCGCAAAGGGCGTGTTGCAACTGGATGCCGGCCGTGCTTTTTCCGCCGAGTTCGATGCCACGCAGATCAACCCGGCGCGTTTCGGCAAATTTCCGCGCGGGCGGCTGAATGCGCGCGGCAAGGCGAGCGGCGTGCTGGCGCCCGAACTTCGTCTGCAGACGAAGTTCACCCTGCCGCCGGGCGAACTCGAAGGCCGTCCGGTCAGCGGCCAGGGCCGGCTGCGCTACGAAAACCGTCATCTCGCCGATGCCGACATCGACCTGAATCTGGCCGGCAATCTGGCGAAGCTGAAAGGCGCCTGGGGTCGCGCCGGCGATCGCCTCAGCTGGGACATCAATGCGCCTGCGCTGGCGCGTCTGAACCTCGGGCTGGCCGGGCGCCTGAGCAGCCGTGGCAGCGTGAGCGGCGACCCTGCTGCGCCGCAGATCGAGGCGACGATTGCCGCCAGCGGCCTGCGCCTGCCGGGCGACATCGCCGCCGATACGCTGAATCTGCAACTCGACCTGCAGGCCACCACCGACGGCGCTTTCAACGGCCAGCTCGACGCGCACGGCGTGCAGCTGGCCGGGCAGCGCCTGAATAGCGTGCGCGCCAAGCTGCAGGGACGCCGCAATGCCCACACCCTGACGCTCGACGCCCGGTTGCCTGACTGGCATGTGACCGCGAGTCTGGCGGGTGGGCTGGATGCGCAGCAGGTCTGCCCGCAAGGGGTAGGCCGTGGTTGTAAAGCCGCTGAAGCGTCAACAACCACGCTCTGGCGCGGGCAATTGAACCAGGCCAGGGCGGAGGGCCCCTGGCCGATGCAACTGAGTGCGCCGGCCACCCTGCTGCTGTCGCGCGAGCAGCAGCAGGTGAACCAGTTGGCGCTGGCGCTGGCGGGCGGCCGCGTCATGGTCGAGCAGTTCAGCCGCCAGGACGCACAACTGGCCAGCCGCGGCGCGCTGACCAACCTGCCGCTGGCGCCGCTGCTGACGCTGCTGGAAACCGCGCCGCCTTTCACCACCGATCTGCGCGTCAACGGCGACTGGAATCTGCGCATGGGCGATACCCTCGACGGCCAGTTGCGGCTGCGCCGCCAGTCGGGCGACCTGCGCCTGAAAGACCCGGCGCTCGATCTGGGCCTGACGACGCTCGTATTCGACCTCGAAGCCGCGGCCAGCCGTGTCAGCGCACGGATCGAGGCGGCCAGCCGCGACGCGGGTCAGGTTCGCGCCGATGCGCAGGCGACGCTGCTGCGCGAGGGCGCCGGCTTCACCCTGCCGCGCACGGCGCCGCTGGCGTGGACTGCGCAACTCGACGTGCCCGATCTGCGCCTGATGAGGCCCTTCATCCCGGTCGGCACCCGCGCCGACGCCCGTCTCCACGCGCAGCTCACGGGCAGCGGCAGCCTGGCCGCGCCACGCATCGACGGCCGCATCGAAGCTGACGCGATCCGCTTTGCCATGCCGGAGGCGGGCATCGCCATCAGCGACGGCACGCTCAAGCTCATCCTGGCCGACGACCGAGTGCGGGTGCAGGAAGGCGAACTGAAGGGGCAAAGTGGACGCATCGTTGTGAGCGGCGAGGCGCAGCTGAAAAATCCGCAGGCAGGACTCACGCTCAACTTCGAAAAGTTTGCCGCCACCAACCGCAGCGACCGCCGCGTGGTGGTGTCCGGGATCACGCGCCTCAATCTCGATCCGAAGCGGCTGCAGCTCACCGGCGAACTCAAGGCCGACCGCGCGCGGCTGGAAATGCCCGAAGCCAGCCGGCCCACGCTGTCGAGCGATGTCGTCGTGGTCGGCCAGCCCCCGCGCGAAAAAACTGCGGCTCAGCGCATCCCGCTGGAACTCGACCTCAAGCTCAATCTGGGCGACGACTTCCTGTTCAAGGGCGCCGGGCTCGATGCGCGACTCGGTGGCCAGCTGCGGGTGTTCACGGTGAACGCGGTGCTGCGCCAGGACCGTCCGGAGGGTGAGCGTCCGGCGGCGTCCCCCGCGCGGGTGCTGCGCGGCGAAGGCCGCATCCAGGTGGAGGAAGGACGCTACGCGGCCTACGCGCAGACGCTCGACATCGAGCGCGGCGTGCTCAGTTTCGTCGGTCCGATCGACAACCCGGGAATCGACGTGCTGGCGGTGCGCAAGACGCCCACCGTCAAGGTCGGCGTGCAGGTCCGGGGCACGCTGCAGCGTCCGCTGGTGACGCTGTATTCCGATCCGGCGCTGCCGGACACCGAGAAGCTCGCCTGGCTGGTGCTGGGGCACGGCTTGGGGAATGGCGGCCAGCAGGAATTTGCGCTGCTGCAGATCGCCGCCGGCGCGCTGCTCTCGCAGTCCGAATCGGTGAGCCTGCAGGCGCAACTGGCCGACGCGCTGCGCATCGACAGCTTCGGCGTGCGCGCGGGCGAGGGCGAAGACCTTGCCGCCACCGTGGTCAGCGTCGGCAAGCGCCTGTCCTCACGCGCCACGCTGAGCTACGAGCAGAGCCTCGACGGGCTCAACCAGGTGGTGAAAATGTTGTATCAACTGTCGCCCCATGTGCGGCTGGAAGCGGGGACCGGCCAGCAGAGCAGTTTCGATGTGTTTTACACGCGGGAATACGACTGAACAGATTGAGCTGCGATGTTAGAATCGGGCGCATGTTCGATGTCCGCACCACCGCAATGAATTCCCTGTGCCGATGGCCTGCCCTGTGCGGAGGCTGCCGCTGATGCGCATCCTGCTGTCCAATGACGACGGTTACTTCGCGCCCGGCCTCGCCGCGCTGGCGCAGGCGCTTGCGCCGCTGGCCGACATCACCGTGGTGGCGCCCGAGCGCGACCGCAGCGGCGCTTCCAACTCGCTTACGCTCGATCGTCCGCTGATGCTGCGCCAGGCGCCCAGCGGCTTCTATTACGTCAACGGCACGCCCACCGACTGCGTGCATCTGGCCGTCACCGGCATGCTGGACCATATGCCGGACATGGTGATTTCCGGCATCAACCACGGCGCCAACATGGGCGACGACACGATCTATTCCGGCACCGTGGCCGCCGCCACCGAAGGCTATCTGCTGGGCATTCCGTCGGTTGCAGTTTCGCTCGCCAACCACAACGCGGTGCATTTCGACACCGCCGCACGCGTGGTGGCCGAACTGGTGCAGCGCATCCAGCAGAAGCCGCCGACCGAGCCGATGCTGCTCAACGTCAACGTGCCGGACCGTGCCTGGGACGATCTCGGTGGCCTCAGCGTGACCCGGCTGGGCAAGCGCCACAAGGCCGAGTCGGTGGTGAAGACCACCAATCCGCGCGGCCAGATCGTGTACTGGGTGGGTGCCGCTGGCGCGGCGCAGGACGCGGGCGAGGGCACCGATTTCCATGCCGTGGCCAATGGCCATGTATCGATCACCCCGCTGCAAATGGACCTCACCCGTTTCAGCCAGATGGACAGCGTGAACGCATGGCTGAAACCCTGAGCTCCCGCGCCGGCATCGGCATGACTTCCGCGCGCACGCGCGGCCGCATGGTCGAGCGCCTGCGCGAGCAGGGCATCAGGGACGAGACGGTGCTGGCCGCAATGGGCGGCGTGCCGCGTCACCTGTTCGTCGACCAGGCGCTGGAGTCGCGCGCCTACGAGGACACTGCGCTGCCGATCGGTTTCGGCCAGACCATTTCCAACCCCTACATCGTCGCGCGCATGGCCGAGCTGGCCCGGCACGGCGAGAACGGTGCCGGCCACACACTCGGACGCGTGCTGGAAATCGGGCTGGGCTGCGGCTATCAGGCCGCGGTGCTGGCCAAGCTGGCGCGCGAGGTGGTGTCGATGGAGCGCATCGCCGCGCTGGTCGGCAAGACCCGCGTGCGCCTGCGCGAACTGCGGGTGAACAACGTCAAGCCCAAGCACGGCGACGGCATGCACGGGGCGAAGGACTTCGCGCCGTTCGACGCCATCGTGATTGCTGCGGCGTTCGCCGAGGTGCCGCAGGCCCTGCTGGCGCAGCTGGCCGACGGCGGACGCCTGGTGATGCCGCTCGGCCACGCCACCCAGACGCTGTGCGTGGTGGAGCGCCAGGGCGATGCCTACAGCGAGCGCCTGCTGGAAGGGGTCAAGTTCGTTCCTCTGCTGCCGGGGGTGGCGTGAGAACCGCGTGGCTGGGCATCCTGCTGCTGGGGCTGGCGGCCTGCACCTCGCCCGGCCCCGCGCCGGTGAGCGATCGTTCCGGAGCGCGCACCGCTGGCAAGTCCGAGGCAGCGCGTCCCGCCACCCCGCAGATCGCAGCATCGACCAATGGCCTGCATGCCGTCCAACGCGGCGACACCCTGTATGCCATCGCGTTTGCCAACGGCCTCGACTACCGCGAGATCGCCATCTGGAACCAGCTTGAATCGGCCGATCGCATTCTGGTCGGCCAGGTGCTGCGGCTGACGCCGCCGCCGGGCGCGATCGAAATCAAGCCGCTCGATGACGAGCCTGCACCGCTTGCACGTCCATTGACCGAACCGACCGAGTTGCGCGAACCGCAAGCGGTGCTGCTGCCGTATTCCGAGGCCAACTGGGCGCAGGTGTCGAGTCCCCGCCTGGCGGCGGTTGCGCCTGCCGCGATCAAGCCTGCGCCGGCGACCCCTCCGCTTGCGGCACCGGCCGAGAACACCGCATTCGACAAATGGCTGTGGCCGGCCGACGGCACGTTGGCCGGAAGCTTTGGCGCTGCAGGCGGCAAGGGCATCGACATCGTGGGGCAGCGCAATGCGCCGGTGAAGGCGGTGGCCCCGGGCAAGGTGGTATACAGCGGCAGCGGCCTGCGCGGCTATGGGCGGCTGCTGATCGTGAAGCATGCGGGCGAGTACCTCTCGGCCTATGCGCACAACGAAACGATTCTGGTGAAGGAAGGCGAGCAGGTGACGGCCGGACAGCGGATCGCCCTGATGGGCGACAGCGATGCCGACCGGGTCAAGCTGCATTTTGAAATCCGCCGCTACGGCAAGCCGCTCGACCCCATGGTTTATCTTCCGGAACGATCATGAGCAAGGATTCCAGCGAAGATTCGGACGACCCGACGCCTGAAGAGCCCGAGGCGGACGAGCGTGCCGCGCTGGATTCGGCGGATGAGCTGGCCTCGGCCATCCTCGACGAGCCGCAGGTCGATGTCACCCAGTTGTATCTCAATGAAATCGGCCAGGCGCCGCTGCTGACGGCGGCAGAGGAATTTGCGCTGGCGCGGCGCGTGGTCGAGGGCGACTTCGATGCGCGCCAGACCATGATCGAGCGCAATCTGCGGCTGGTGGTCAACATCGCCAAGCACTATGCCAACCGCGGGCTGACCCTGCTCGACCTGGTGGAGGAGGGCAACCTCGGCCTCATCCACGCGCTGGAAAAATTCGATCCCGAACGCGGCTTCCGCTTCTCGACGTATGCCACCTGGTGGATCCGCCAGAACATCGAGCGCGCGATCATGAACCAGTCGCGCACCATCCGCCTGCCGGTGCACATCATCAAGGAACTCAACATCTACCTGCGCGCCAAGCGCCATCTGGAAACCCATGGCGTCACCGATGCCAGTTCGGACGACATTGCCGCGCTCACCGGGCATCCGGTGGCGGATGTGCGCCGCATCATGCAGCTGAACGAACGGGTCGCCTCGCTCGACGCGCCGCTTGACGTCGATCCCACGCTGTCGCTGGGCGAGGCCATCGCCGACGACAACGCGCATTTGCCGGACGAGTTGCTGCAGGTCGAGGAGATCGCGCACCACGTCCACGAGTGGCTGACCCAGTTGAACGACAAGCAGCGCTGGGTGATCGAGCGGCGCTTCGGCCTCAACGGCTACGAGACCTGCACCCTGGAAGACCTGGCGCTGGAACTGCAGGTGACCCGCGAACGCGTGCGCCAGATCCAGATGGAATCCCTGCGCATGCTGCGGCAGGTGCTGCGGCGGCGCGGCGTGTCCAGGGACGAGCTGTTCTAGCCGGGATGGGCGCGGGTGCACCCGTTCGGTGTGTCGGCGCAAGAAGGACTGCAGCAATGATCAACTGGCCGCAAATCGATACCGTCTTTCTCGACATGGACGGTACCCTGCTGGACCTGCATTTCGACAATCATTTCTGGCTGGAGCACATGCCGCGCCGCTATGCCGAATATCACGGTCTCGACGAGGCCGTGGCGCGCGCGCACCTCGATCAGCATTACGCACGCCACGCCGGAACGCTCAACTGGTACTGCCTGGATTTCTGGAGCAGCGAACTCGCCCTCGACATCGTGCAACTGAAGGAAGAGGTCGTGCACCTGATCGCGGTGCGTCCCGATGTGCCGGCCTTCCTGCAGGCGGTTCGCGCGTCGGGCCGGCGGGTGGTGATGGTCACCAACGCCCACCCCAAGAGCCTCGGCCTGAAAATGCGAGTGACAGGGATCGAAGCCTATTTCGATGCGCTGATCTCGTCCCACCAGGTTGGCCTGCCCAAGGAACATCCGGATTTCTGGCAGGGTCTGCAGGCGATCGAGCCGTTCGACAAGACGCGCACCCTGTTCGTCGACGACAGCCTGCCGGTACTGAAAAGCGCACAGGCCTACGGCATTGCGCAGCTGCTGGCAGTGTGCAATCCGGATTCGCGTCAGCCGCACAAGGACTGCGGAGAGTTTGAGGCGATTACGAGCTTCGAGGAGGTGATGCCGGACGCATGAGCTGTCGTTGCGAGCGCAGCGAAGCAATCCAGTTAAATGTAAGCGCGAAGCACCACCAAGTAGTTGGTTTTTTTTCCAGGCTGCTGACCGTTGGCCGGGGGTAGCCCGGCGGCTAGTCACTTTCTTTTGCTTCGCCAAAAGAAAGTAACCCAAGAAAAGGCGACCCCGCTCATCCCCGAAACCCCGGAAATCGAGCCTGCCGGACGGGCGGCAAAGAACTCGCCCCGCTTTGTTTGTATTTCGAAGGTGAGCGGGGCTCAGACACCTTTGCCGCTGATCCGCCCGG
>JBAVWB010000078.1:0-9218 GCA_049697615.1 Thiobacillus sp.
CGTCGGGGGAGCGGGCGCAGGAATCGGCGCCGGGGTGGGGGCGGGCGGTTTCGCCGGGGGGAGCACCCCGCAGGCTGACAACAACAGGGCGAACAGCCACGGGCTTGCGCGTAACAGCATCACGGGAGAAGATGGCTCAAATCGACAACACGCGTCGAGTATAACAATGGAGAGGCTGCATTAATGGAAAGTCAGGGACTGGAATGGCTGTTGATGGAAGCCGGGATTGCGCTGGGATTGTTCGTTTTTATCGTGTGGTGGACGATGAAGAAATAAACCGTCTTCAATTCAGTACATGCGAATGTGCTTGTTGATAAATCGACATGTGTGTCCAATAATCGACGCACCCCCGTGATTCATGCCAATACACGCAGGGGTGATAACTGATTACTCAAATGGAGACAGCATGAAAAATCTGACCCGATTCGCCCTTGCTTTGCCCGTTCTTGGCGCACTCTTTTCGGCGCCCGCCCTGGCTGACGAACCCGCGTGCCCGTTCTATGAAAACCGCTCCGGTCTGTGCGGCTACTACCATTCGGAAATCAGCCCTGCCGAGGCCTACATCGACACCGTGGCCAAGCGTGACAGGGACGGAAAGGGCGACAGGCACGACAAGCATGACAAGTCATTTAAGCATGCCGTAATCCTGGATGTGCGCAGCACCTCGGAATACAAGGCCGGCCATCCCGAGCATGCCTACAACGTGCCTTACCCCTACATTTTCCAGTACTGCGACGCCAGCGGCCGCTCGCCTGACGGCGCCTGCAAGAAGGGAGTCGGCACGCTGCCGCAGAACAACGATGACTTCGTGGACTACGTCAAGAAGAACATCCCGAACATGGACACCCCGATCTACACTCTGTGCCGCACCGGTGTGCGCAGTGTCGGTGCCGCCAACGTACTGACCGATGCCGGCTACACCAATGTGCGCAACATCTGGGAAGGCTTTGTCGGCATCAAGCTGACGGCCCCGAAAAAGCAGGCTGACGGGAGCGTCCTCGTGCTGCCGGTCGACCTCAACCATGACGGCGCGCTAACCGACGCGGACAACAATGGCTGGCGCTATCACCAGGCACTGCCGTACGACACCCGCCTGCTGCCGAAGCTGATTTACAAGCCGATGGCAGAGTTGTACAGCATGGTTGACTGATTGCAGTCACCGCACTCAGCCCCGCCGCAAGGCGGGGTTTTCGTTTCCGGAGGAGGAATCCATGGCAGGACAACCCGAAATCACCAACATGGCGCTGTTCTGCGATTTCGAGAACATCGCGCTCGGCGTGCGTGACGCCAAGTACGCGCAGTTCGACATCAGGAAGGTGCTGGAGCGCCTGCTGCTGAAAGGCAGCATCGTGGTGAAGAAGGCCTATTGCGACTGGGACCGCTACAAGGAATTCAAGGCGACCATGCACGAGGCGGCGTTCGAGCTGATCGAGATTCCCCACGTGCGCCAGTCCGGCAAGAATTCGGCCGACATCCGCATGGTCGTCGATGCGCTCGACCTCTGCTACACCAAGTCGCACGTCGACACTTTCGTCATCATCAGCGGCGACTCGGATTTCTCGCCGCTGGTGTCGAAGCTGCGCGAGAACAACAAGTATGTGATCGGCATCGGGGTGAAGGACTCGACCTCGGACCTGCTCAGCGCGAACTGCGACGAGTTCATTTTCTACGACGACCTGGTGCGCGCCCAGGAAGCCAAGAAGAAACGGGTCGAGAAGAAGGCGCCGGCCGCCAAGCCGGCTGCCAGCTCCGCCAAGGGCGCCGCACCCAGGACCGAGGAAGACCGCCGCCAGGGCGCGCTCGATTTCCTGGTGGAAACGGTGGAGGCACTGATTGCAGAACGCGGGTCGGACGAGAAGATATGGGGCTCGATGGTGAAAAGCACCATGCAGCGCCGCCGTCCGGGATTTACCGAATCGGCTTACGGCTACCGGTCATTCAGGGAGCTGGTGGAGGACGCGCAGAAGCACAAGATGCTGCTGATGGTGCGGGACGAAAAGGCCGGGCAATACACGGTCCGGCTGGCTGCGTCCGAAGAATAAAGCCGCGCTGGCTTCAATGCAGGACGCCGGGCTTAATGCAGAACTCGGGGCATCGACAGAGTGAACACGGGAATCTCGGCGTCGAACTTGTTGCCGTCTTCCGCCACCATCTGGTAGCTGCCTTTCATGGTGCCGACCGGCGTCGCCATCGCGGTGCCGCTGGTGTATTCGAAGCTCTCGCCCGGCCGCAGCAGGGGTTGTTCGCCGACCACGCCGAGGCCTTTGACTTCCTGGGTGACGTTCTCGGCATCGGTGATGATCCAGTGGCGCGAAATCAGCTGCGCGGCCACGGTGCCGGTGTTGGCGATGGTGACGGTGTAGGCGAACACGTAACGCTCCGACGCAGGATCGCTCTGCTCGGCCAGGTAGGCCGTGTTGACGCTGACGCTGATGTGATATTTCTTGCCTTCTGCCACGGGATTGCTCGACGGAATGGAATGCGGGAAGTGTAACGCAAGGTCGTGGCAGGCTGTTAAAATGGCCGGGTTTTCCCAAAATTTCCCGGAGCTTCCCATGACTTACCGCATCGCCCCGTCCATCCTGTCCGCCAACTTTGCCCGGCTTGGCGAGGAAGTCGACAACGTGCTCGCCTCCGGCGCCGACATCGTCCACTTCGACGTGATGGACAACCACTACGTGCCCAACCTCACCATCGGCCCGCTGGTGTGCGAGGCCTTGCGCAAGCATGGCGTGACCGCGCCGATCGACGTCCACCTGATGGTCAAGCCGGTCGACCGCATAATTCCCGACTTCGCCAAGGCAGGCGCCACCTACATCACTTTCCACCCCGAAGCGTCCGAGCACATCGACCGCACCATCGGCCTGATCAAGGAAAACGGCTGCAAGGCCGGCCTGGTGTTCAACCCTGCCACCCCGCTCGACGTGCTGGAATACACCCTGGACAAGATCGACATGGTGCTGCTGATGTCGGTCAACCCCGGCTTCGGCGGACAGAAGTTCATTCCCTACGTGCTCGACAAGGCACGCGCCGTGCGCAAGATGATCGATGACCGCGGGCTGAACGTGAACATCGAGATCGACGGCGGCGTCGGTCCGGCCAACATCGCCGAAGTCGCGCGTGCCGGCGTCGACACCTTCGTCGCAGGCTCGGCCGTGTTCGGTGCCGCCAAGGACACCGACCCGCAGCGCTACAACAGCATCATCGCCGCGCTGCGCGCGGAACTGGCCAAGGTCTGATTTTTCCTCCGCGAAGGACGCGAAGGGTCGCGAAGAAAATCTTTACTTCGCGTTTCTTCGCGTCCTTCGCGGATAAAACCAATATGAAAAATTTCCCCCTGCCGATCAAGGCCGTCGTCATCGATCTCGATGGCACCCTGCTCAATACCGCGCCGGATCTGGCGCACGCCGCCGAGCTGATGATGGCCGACCTCGGCCGTCCCTGCCCGTCGCTGGAAACCATTTCCACCTATATCGGCAACGGCGTCTCGCGGCTGGTCAAGCGCGTGCTCACCGGCGAGATGGATGCCGAGCCGGACGCGGCGCTGTTCGAAAAAGCCATCGCCGCCTACCAGAAGCATTACGGCGAACACGTGTCGCTGCATTCGCGTCCGTTCGACGGTGTGGTCGAAGGCCTCGATGCGTTCAAGGCGATGGGCGTGCATATCGCCTGCATCACCAACAAGGCGGCGCAGTTCACCCATCCGCTGTTGAAGGACACCGGGCTGTTCGACTATTTCGAGCTGATCCTGTCGGGCGATACGCTGCCCAAGCGCAAGCCCGACCCGTTGCCGCTGCTGCATGCCTGCGAGGCGTTCAAGGTGCAGCCGGCCGAACTGCTGCTGATCGGCGATTCGCTCAACGACACCCAGGCGGCGCGTGCCGCCGGCTGCCCGGTGTTCTGCGTGCCCTACGGCTACAACCGTGGGCGCCCGGTCGCCGAACTCGACCTGGACGCGGTGGTGCCGACGCTTGCCGAGGCGGCGAAGATGGTGGCGAAAGCCAACTGATCATGGAGCGCGCCGTGAACGACAAGCGATGGTGAAAGTGGAACGCATCCGCACGTTTCGCCTTTTGCCATTCACTTTATTCACGGATATGCCATGACTGAACAAGAATTCTTCGACCTCGCCCGCCAGGGCTACAACCGCATCCCATTGGTGCGCGAAATGCCCGGCGACCTGGAAACACCGCTGTCGGTGTATCTCAAGCTGGCCAACGCGCCGTATTCCTATCTGCTCGAATCGGTGGTGGGCGGCGAACGCTTCGGCCGCTATTCCTTCATCGGCCTGCCGGCGCGCACCGTCATCCGTGTGCGCGCCCATCTGCTGACGCTGGAAACCGACGGCAAGGTGGTCGAGGAGCACAGCCTGCCCGATCCACTGGCCTTCATCGCCGCGTATCAGGCGCGCTTCAAGGCCGCGCCGGTGGCGGGGCTGCCGCGCTTCACCGGCGGGCTGGCGGGCTATTTCGGCTACGACACCATCCGCTACATCGAGAAGCGGCTGGCACCGGGTTTCAATAAAAATCAGCCGCGCAAGGACGACGTGCTGCACACGCCCGACATCCTGCTGATGCTGACCGAGGAACTGGCGGTGTTCGACAACCTCGCCGGCAAGCTCTACCTCGTCACCCACGCCGACCCGATGCAGACCGATGCGTATGCGCAGGGCCATCTGCGTCTGCATGCGCTGGCCGAGCAGTTGCGCGCGCCGGTGCACCTGCCGGCCGAGCCGGTGGTGGTGGCGGCGGACGAGCCGAAGTCCGAGTTCGGCGAGGCCGAATTCAAGGCGGCGGTTCAAAAGGCCAAGGACTACATCGCGGCGGGCGACGTCATGCAGGTGGTGCTCTCCCAGCGTATGTCGCGGCCGTTCAATGCCTCGCCGCTATCGCTCTATCGCGCGCTGCGTGGCCTCAATCCCTCGCCCTACATGTTCTATTACGACTTCGGCGGCTTCCACGTGGTCGGCTCGTCGCCCGAAATCCTGGTGCGGCTCGAGGGCGACACCGTCACCCTGCGGCCGATTGCCGGCACCCGTCCGCGCGGCCTCACGCGCGAGGACGACCAGCGTCTGTCGGAGGAACTGCTGGCCGACCCCAAGGAATGCGCCGAGCATTTGCAGCTGCTCGACCTTGGCCGCAACGACACCGGGCGCGTCGCGGTCACGGGTTCGGTCAAGGTCACCGAGAACATGCAGATCGAGCGCTACTCGCACGTCATGCACATCGTCTCCAACGTCGAGGGCAAGCTGAAGCCGGGCCTCACCGCGCTCGACGTGCTGCGCGCCAGCTTCCCCGCCGGCACCGTCTCCGGCGCACCCAAGGTGCGGGCGATGGAAATCATCGACGAACTCGAACCCAGCAAGCGCGGCATCTATGCCGGCGCGGTCGGTTATCTCGGCTTCAACGGCGACATGGATCTGGCGATCGCCATCCGCACCGCCGTGGTCAAGGACGGCACGCTGTTCGTACAGGCGGGCGCCGGCATCGTCGCCGACTCGGTTCCCCAGAGCGAATGGACCGAAACGCAGAACAAGGCGCGCGCGATCGTTCGCGCAGCGGAGATGCTGCAGGGTTGAGATGCACGCGGCCGGCTGGCCGGCGTGTCACAAAAACTAAACCGAATGACGGCAGAATGACACGCCATGCCCGACCCTTGTCCAGGCATGGTACGAAGTGCCGGGCCAGCAACGACGGGACCGCCATTTTGGAGTGTTACACTTTTCCGAAGCCGGCCGGGCCTGCCCGGACTGCTGGACGCATCGTAATCGCATAAACAAAAGCTGGAGGAAACGGAGGCGTACCCGCTGCGTGCGCTTGCCCACTTCCATGACGGAGACCAAGGAACAGCGATGAGTATTGGATACGCAGGTGTGAGACGCATCAGCCCCCCTTGCAAGGCCGCAGGTTTCACCTTGCTTGAATTGCTGGTCGTGCTGGTCATCCTCGGGCTGCTCGTCGGCATTGTGGCGCCACGTTTTTTCGGCCAGGTCGGCAAGTCGGAAGTGAAAGTGGCCACCGCGCAGATCCGCGCGCTGGAAGACGCGCTCGACCAGTACCGGCTGGATGTCGGCCGTTATCCCGCGACCGAGCAGGGGCTGGCGGCATTGAACGCCCAGCCGACCGGGGTGACGCGCTGGCGGGGACCCTACCTCAAGAAGGCCGTTCCCAACGATCCCTGGGGCAACCCCTATCAATTCCGCTCGCCTGGCGAGCACGGCGATGTCGATCTGTCATCGCTTGGCAATGATGGCCAGCCGGGCGGCACCGGCGAAGCCTCCGACATCACCAACTGGTAAATCATGCTGTTTGAAATCCGGGCGCTGGGGGCGGACCAGCGGGTGAATCTGAGGCTGGAGGCAGCGGATCCGGTCGATGCGGCCGATCAGGCCCGCCTGCAGGGACTGACTGTGCTGGACGTGCGCCCGGCCAGTCGCCTCGGGTTTTCGTTTTCCCGCCGCAGCCGTTTTCCCCTCAGCCTGTTTTCGCGCGAACTGCTGGCGCTGCTGAACAGCGGCCTGGCGCTGGTCGAGGCGCTGCAGACCCTGGACGAAAAGGAATCGAAGCCGGAAACCCGCAAGATCCTCGGCAGCGTGCTGAAGCACCTGTACGAGGGCGAATCCTTTTCCGCCGCCATCAGCCATTTTCCGGATGCCTTCCCGCCGCTGTATGTGGCGACGGTGCGCGCCGCCGAGCGCACCAGCGACCTGCCGCAGGCGCTGTCGCGCTATGTGGCCTACCAGGAGCAGGTCGAGCAGGTGCGCAAGAAAGTGCTGGCCTCGTCGATCTACCCCATCATTCTGATGGTCGTCGGCGGACTGGTGGCCTTGTTCCTGCTCGGCTTCGTCACCCCGCGCTTCGCTTCGATCTACGCCGACAACGTCGACCGCCTGCCATGGGCGTCGCGGGTGCTGATGCAGTGGGGCGGCTTCGTCGAGGCGCATGCGCTCAATGCAGGCTTGTTGCTGCTGGCGCTGCTGGGTGCCGCCGCCTACGCGCTCAGCCGCCCCGGGCTGCGCGCCTGGCTGGCGCGGCATCTGTGGCGCCTGCCCGGCCTCGGCGAGCCGCTCAGGGTGTTCCAGCTCACGCGCTTTTATCGCACCGTCGGCATGCTGCTGTCCGGCGGCATTCCCGTGGTCACCGCGCTGGAAATGGCGGGCGGCCTGCTGCAGCCCGAATTGCGCCTGCGGCTGGCGTCGGCCGCGGCCAGCATCCGCGAGGGCCAGTCGGTGTCGCAGGCGATGGAGCGCGCCGGGCTGGTGACGCCGGTGGCGCTGCGCATGCTGCGCGTGGGCGAAAAAAGCGGCCGCATGGGCGAGATGATGGAAGCCATCGCCACCTTCCACGAAGAGGAAACCAGCCGCTTCGTCGACTGGTTCACGCGCCTGTTCGAACCGATCCTGATGGCGCTGATCGGCCTGGTCATCGGTATCATCGTGGTCATGCTCTATCTGCCCATCTTCGAACTCGCCGGGAGTCTGGAATGAACGCCCCCCTAGCTACCCGCCGCATCCGTCCGGCCCTGTTGCAGGATGCCCGAGAGCTGGCGGCGAAGGAGGGCGGCTCGGTGCTGGCCGCGCTGGAGCGTACTGCGGGCCTCGACGAAGCCGCCTTCCTTGCCGAACTGGGGCAGGCCTTCGCTTATGCCACGCTGACGATGGACCAGCTGCGCGAACTGCAGCCGGCGTTCGAACTGCTGCCTTTCAACCAGGCGCTGGAGCGCGAGTGCGCGGCCTGCCGCGATGGCGACGGCCGGCTCTGGTTCGTCTTCGCCGACCCGCTCAAACCCGAATTGCTGGAATGGGCGGAGCGCCGGCTCGGCGCTGTCTTCACCCCGGCGCTGGCGCGGCGCGACGACATCATGGCCTGGCTGCATCGGCTGGAAGGCGATCTGCGCGCGATGGACGGCGTGATGGGCGAGGCCTCGGGCGGTGCAAGCGGCGAGCGGGTGGAGGAGATTTCGCTCAAGGTCATCGGCGAGGATGCCTCGCCGGTGGTCAAGCTGGTGCATTCCACCCTCTACGATGCGCTGTCTGCCGGCGCCTCCGACATCCATCTGGAAAACGATCCCCAGGGCATCGTCATCAAGTACCGCATCGACGGCGTGCTCAACCTGATCGCGCAGTCGCCCGGCCGCGAGATGGCCGAGCAGGTGATCTCCCGGATAAAAGTCATGGCCGAGCTCGACATCGCCGAGCGGCGGGTGCCGCAGGACGGCCGCTTCAAGGTGCAGATGCGCGGCCGCGAGATCGACCTGCGCGTCTCCATCATGCCGGGCGTGTTCGGCGAGGACGCGGTGCTGCGGATTCTTGATCGCCAGCAGCTGGCCGACGAGCTCCAGGGCATCACCCTTGACCGCCTCGGCTTTTCCGGCGCCGACCTGGCGCTGATCCGCAAGCTGTCGCGCGAGCCCTACGGCATGTTCCTGGTGACCGGCCCCACCGGCTCGGGCAAGACCACCACGCTGTACGCGGCGATCTCCGAGATCAACACCGGACAGGACAAGATCATCACCATCGAGGACCCGGTCGAATATCAGCTGCCCGGCATCCTGCAGATTCCGGTCAACGAGAAGAAGGGGCTGACTTTCGCGCGCGGCCTGCGTTCCATCCTGCGCCACGACCCCGACAAGATCATGGTGGGCGAGATCCGCGATGCCGAGACCGCGCAGATCGCGGTGCAGTCGGCGCTCACCGGCCACCTGGTTTTTACCACCGTGCACGCCAACAACGTGTTCGACGTCATCGGCCGCTTCATGCACATGGGGGTCGATCCCTACAGCTTCGTCTCGGCGCTGAACGGCATCCTCGCGCAGCGCCTGGTGCGGGTGACCTGCACCCACTGCGCCGAGCCGGTGACGCCGACGCCGCAGTTGCTGGCGGATTCCGGCATCACGCCCGAGGCCGCCGTGAACTACAGCTTCCGCGTCGGTAAAGGCTGCGGCCATTGCCGCGGCAGCGGTTTCAAGGGACGCCGCGCCATCCCCGAGATGATGGTGCTGAACGACGAGATCCGCGAACTCATCAGCACCCGCGCACCGATCCGCCAGGTGAAGGAAGCCGCCGCCCGCGCCGGCGTGCGCACCCTGCGCGAATCCGCCCTCGACCTGGTACGCCAGGGCGTGACCACGCTGGAGGAAGTGAACCGTGTCACTTTTGTCGCCTAAGCTGCGCATCGCGCTCACGCCCGGCCGCGTGGCGGTGGCGTCCGGCCGTGACA
>JBAVWB010000079.1:0-1894 GCA_049697615.1 Thiobacillus sp.
GCTTGAGCGTGCCCTGCCCGCCGCGCTGGCCGGCCACGTGCGCGTGATGCAGCTGGAAAACGGCATGTTGAGCCTCGCCTGCGACAGCGGCGCCATGGCCAGCCGCCTGCGCCAGCAGACCGACGCGCTGATGGCCGGCCTCGGCAAGCACGGCATTGCGGTGACCGGCGTGCGCGTCAGCGTCAACCCCGAGCTGCATGCACGCTATGTCCACCCGGTCGAAAAACACGGCCTGCCGCCCACCGCGCTGGACGGCCTGGCGCACCTGAACACGGAAATCGAAGACGGGCCGCTGAAGGATGCGATCGACCGCCTGCTGCAGCACCACCGCAAGGACTGATCCGGACCGGACGCCCACCCCCAGGACAAATACCAATACCAATCATGTACTCGACCCACCGGATTTTTCAGCGCCAGCCGCTGATCCTGCTGCTGAGCGCACTGCTCGTCACAGGCTTTTTCGCCACCACGCTCAGCAGTTACTACGTTTCGAAACGGGCGATCCTGGATGCCATCGTCGCCCGGGAACTGCCGCTCACGTCGAGCAACATCTATTCGGAAATCCAGAAGGATCTGGTGCGGCCCGTGCTCATTTCCTCGACCATGGCGCACGACACCTTCCTGCGCGACTGGGTGCTGGGAGGAGAAAAGGACGGCGACGCCATGAGCCGCTACCTGCGTGAGATCAAGGGGCGCTACGGTGCATTCAGCAGCTTCTTCGTCTCCGAGCGCAGCGCCAGCTATTACACCGGCGAAGGCATCCTCAAACGCGTCTCGCCGCAGGAACCCCGAGACGCCTGGTATTACCGCGTGCGCAGCATGCAGGAACCCTACGAGATCAACGTCGATCCCGACCTTGCCAACCAGGACGCCCTGACCATCTTCGTCAATTACCGCGTGTTCGATTTCGATGGGCGCTTTCTTGGCGCCACCGGCATCGGCCTCACCGTGGATGCGGTGCGCCGCCTCATCGCGGACTACCAGCAGCGCTACCAGCGCACCATCTATTTCGTCGATGCCGAGGGCAAGATCGTCCTGTTCGGCAACCAGTCGGGGCGCCAGGAGACCGACCTGCGCGCCACCGAGGGCCTGCGCGACCTGGTCGACCGCATCCTGCGCGAAAAGTCGGGTTCCTATCAGTACCGGTCGAACGGCAGCGAACACCTGCTCAACGTGAACTACATTCCCGAGCTCAAGTGGTATCTGTTCGTGGAAAAGGGCGTGGACGGCGCGCTGGCCGACATCCGCCACACCCTCTACATCAACCTCGCGGTCTGCCTGGGCATCACCGTGCTGGTGCTGTTCCTCACCCATATCGCGCTCAGGCGCTACCAGCAGCGCATCGAGAAAATGGCCGCCACCGACAAGCTCACCGGCCTGCTCAACCGCCAGGCCTTCGGCATCCTCATCGACAAGGCCTTCGCCGATTACCGGCGCGACCCCCGCCCGATTTCCATCCTGATGATCGATGTCGACAACTTCAAGGCGATCAACGACCGCTACGGCCACACCGTCGGCGACCATATCCTGAAAGCGGTCGCGGCACGCTTCCACGAAGGACTGCGGGCGGCGGACATTGCCGTGCGCTGGGGCGGCGAAGAATTCCTCCTCGTGCTGAAAGGCTGCGATCTCGATCATGCGCAGCGGATCGCCGAACACTTGCGTGCGGGAATCGAACAGTCGCCATTCAAGGCCGGCACACAGCCGGTCCCGGTCACCGTCAGCATCGGCATCAGCCAGTACGATGGCGAGGAGTCCTGCGAAGCAACCCTCAGCCGCGCCGATACGGGCCTTTACGCGGCAAAAAACGCGGGCCGCAACCGCGTCTGCGTCGGAACAGCGCTCTGACGCCCCCGGCGGGCTGCTCAGCCCGCCGTCACACGGCCTGCCCGGG
>JBAVWB010000080.1:0-1613 GCA_049697615.1 Thiobacillus sp.
CTTGCCTGGGATGCTGAGGGTGAGGTCGAAACTCATCGAATGACCCTTGATCGTGGGATCGTCGCGGACGGCACAGTTCAGCTTGGCGCTGACCAAGGTCGCCACATCGTCGGCCTTCTTGCGACGAACCGTTCGCGAGGCCGACGCACCCTGCTGGATCGTGTGCGTGAGTTCGTGGGCGAGCAACGATTGACCTTGCTTCGTCGAGCCGTCGGGAACCGCGTCACGAAAGAAGATGTCTTTACCGGAGGTGAATGCCTCCGCTCCGAGTTCATGGTTGAGTTCACGCGACTCCGCACCGGCGTGGATCCGCACCGAGCTGAAGTCAGCTCCGAATGCACTCTCCATCGAGCGACGAGCCGGTTCATCGAGAGCTCGTCCCTGGCCTTGCATGCGCCGGATCCGCTGCTCGACGTTCGGGGTGACTTCGCCACCCTCGGCGCCGATCGGCGCTCGACGCTGGATTCGGTTGGCCGGTGACGCTGCTCGGAATTTCGGGATCGACCGATCGCCAGCCGACGTTTGGCGTCGGATCCTTGTTCCTGCTGCGACCGCAAATTTGGAACCCCCAAGCTCGCGACCCTCGGTGCCACCTCCGGACTGCAGAGCGGCGACCACCGAAGCCGCGGTTCGGTCGGCTTCCACCTCCGCTGGATCATTCGACGCCCCCACGCGTAAGCGGCGTTGGATGGTCAACGATGCGGTCACATGCTCGACCTCGTCCGGTCGGCGCTCGGCAACGCGACTCACTCGATCGAACTCGTGCAACGGGGGCCTCCTCGCTGTGCGCCCACCCAAGTCAGGGGCAACTGGCAGAGGAGATTACTCGGATTCGATGCACCGACACTCGGATCAAACGTCTCGACATGCGCTACGAGTGATCGTCGATCTTCGATCCCCACGTGTCCCAGTAGGTCAGGTCGGCGGCCGGGAGTCGATGGGCCGGCCTGAAGTCGTCGCCGGTGTAGTAGGCGACCGGGAGGAGCGCAGCTTGGGTCCACTCCTTTGGGATACCCAACAGTTCGCTCACTTCGTCGTGGAAGAAGAGGTGGATCGTGGTCCACGCGGACCCGAGCCCGCGGGCGCGAGCGGCCAACATGAAGCTCCACGCCGCCGGGAGAATCGAGCCGTATGTGGACGCCTGCGCGACGATCATCGGAACCTGCTCCACACGCCCTTGCACGCAGGGGATCACGAAGACCGGCACGTCCTGCAAGCACTCGGTGAGGTACGCCGCCGAATCCATGACCCGCTCGGTCGCAGGGATTCGGGAGTCCCCCTCAGGCAGTGGTGGCGGGTAGCCGGAGCCCGCCATCATCTCGCCGGCCCGCCGGTAGAAGTCGGCGATCGCGGCCCGCTTGTCGGGATCGGTGACCACGACGAACGACCAGTTCTGTTGATTCGTGCCGGTCGGAGACTGCATCGCAATCTCGATGCACTCCAGGATCAGCTCGGGTTCGACCGGGCGGGTGAGATCGAGGCGCTTGCGTACCGAACGAGTGGTGGTCAACAGCTTGTCCGCGGCAGCACGATCAATGGTCATTGCTTCAACGTAGCGAGGCCCGATCCGCCACAACGACGCCGATGCGGGCGCGGTCGACGCTCACCTGGAG
>JBAVWB010000081.1:0-8538 GCA_049697615.1 Thiobacillus sp.
GGCGAACCGCATTGTCGCCGTCGGCCGCCAGCCCCTCGCCGGGCGCGGCGTCGGCGTCGTCGATGAGGGAGGCCAGCTCGCGGACGAAGCCCGCCAGCGTCGGGTAGCGCCCGGCGTCCTGCGTCAGCGCCAGCTGCATGAAGGCACGCAGGTTGGCAGCGACCTGCGGCCGCATCGCCTCCGGCACGGCGGCCGCGTAGCGCGCTTCGAGGTCGCCCTCGAAATAGATGCGATCGAGCAGGTCGTGTACCGGCAGCGTGCCGCAATGGGCGCGCCAGCGGTTCAACAAGTTGGCGGCGCGCACGAGCGTGGGTGGGCAATCCGGCTGCCCGGCCAGCACGATCAGCCGCTCCCAGCCGCGCGCGGGGTCTGCCGGATCGGGTGCGAACACCCGCAGCAGGTCGTCGTCGCTGCAGCCGAAGACCGGGCATTTCAGCACGTGCGCCAGCTTCAGGTCGGCGTGCGGCAGCAGCAGGGTTTCGATCAGCGCGATCACGTCCTGCGCCTCCAGCGCGTGCAGCAGGCCGCCGCGGCGCGAGGTGATGAAAGGGATGCGCGCGGCTTCGAGTTCGCGTTCGTACAGGTGCAGGTGGGTGCGTTTTCGCACCAGCGCCATGACGTCGCCGGGGCGCGCCGCGCGCAGGGCGCCGGTTTTGTCGGCCACACCCCAGCGCCCCAGCACCTCGTCGCGCAACACGCGGGCAAACTGCCGCGCTTCCGCGTGCACGGCGCGGTCGTCGGCTTCCGGCTGCGGCGTGGTGAGCGGATTGCGCAGGCCGTCGCTGGCTTCGACGCCGGATTTTTCAACCTGCACCGGCAGACAGCGCAACGCGCCCGGCAGCGTGTCGTTGGCGGGCGCGTGCTTGTGTTCGGCAAATCCCGCGACGTCGGCGAACACCGGGTTGAGCGCCCGCACCACGTCCGGCGCGAGCCGCCGCGTCATATCGGTGCTGAAGCGTGGCGCGCCGAAATGCTCGGCCAGAAATTCCGCCGCCGCGTCGAACACCCGCGCCTCGCCGCGGCGAAAGCGGTAGATCGCCTGCTTGGGGTCGCCCACCATGAACACCGTCATCGCGCTGTCGGCGCCGCGCGCTTCCAGAAGCCAGGTCGAAAGCGCCTGCCATTGCAGCGGGTTGGTGTCCTGGAATTCGTCGAGCAGCAGGTGCCGGTAGCGCGCGTCCAGCTTCAGCGCCAGCGCCGGCGCGTGTTCCTCGCTGCGCAAAAGGCGGCAGGCCTGCCATTCGGCGTCGGCGAAGTCGATCACCCCCTGCTGCGCCTTGGCGTCCTGATAGGCCGCCAGCAGCGCGTGGCCGAGCAGCAAGCCGTGGCGATTGAGCGCCCAGATGCGCTGGTCGGCCTGGATCGCAGCGACGGTCTCCAGCGCAGTTTCCAGCGTGTCGAGGTCGCGCAGGTAGGTGTCGAGTCCGGTGCCGAGCGCCTTTTCCAGTTCCTTGGTCGCCTGCTTCTTGCGCCGCTTGCCCGCTGTCATCAGGTGTCTCATTAGTGAGACATGCGCGTCGTCGGGCGGCAGGCCCAGGCTGCGCTGGATTTCGGGCGCGCGGGCCTGTTCGCTCTTGCCGCCTTTTTCCAGCGCAAAGCCCACCCGCTTCACCCGCGCCGCCATCAGCTCGTCGGCCCAGAATGCCGCCACCGGATCGCTGTCCAGATCATGATGCAGGCCGGGCCGCAGTTGTTCCAGCGCGTGGGCCACCGGATCGGGTGCCTCGTCGGTATACGCCCACCATTCCGCTCGGGCATCGACAAAATGCTTCAGCAGCGCGCGCAGATTGTGCTCGCCGATGTCGGCCAGCAAGGCCAGCAGGGCAGCGCCTTCAGGCGACTCCGGCGCCGCAGCCCATTTCGCCAGCAGGCGGTCGCGCACCTCGTCCTGCAGCTGCCGGGTGCGCTCCAAGAGCGGCGCGCCCCACGGCAGCCCGGCTTCCAGCGGCGCGCGTTTCAAGAGATCGAGGAACCAGCCGTGAAAGGTCGTCACCGTCGGCCCCGGCTGCGCGGTCAGCACCGTTTCCAGCAGCCCGCGCGCGCGCGGCAGCAGCGCGTCGATCTCGCCCTCTGGCACCGCCCGCTCGAGCAGGAATGCGCGCACCGTCGCATCGTCTTCCAGCGCCAGCACCCGCAGCCATTCGTGCAGGCGGTCGGTCATTTCCTGCGCCGCCTTGCGCGTGAAAGTGATCGCCAGCAACTCCGAGGGCTCGGCACCCGCCAGCAACAGGCGCAGCATGCGCGACACCAGGAGCCAGGTCTTGCCGCTGCCGGCGCAGGCTTCCACCACCACCGAGCGGGCGGGGGATAAGGCGGTGGCGTTGTCGAGTGGGAGGCGCATGGTTTCGACGGTTCAAACTTCCATGCGCAGCACATTCCGCGCAATGGTGTAGCAGTGCAGGCTGGTTGGAATGAACTCGATGCGGACACCGCTTTCTTCACCCATTCCGGATGCGGTCAGCGTGGTCACAACTGGCGGGCGAGCCAGGGTGTGCTCTGTCGCCAGTGCGCGGATGCCACGCAGCAGGCTCCAGTCGCTGAAACAGGCATCGCTCCATTTGATTTCCACCGCGAAGCGCGGCTTCTGCGTGCGCGGATCGAGCGACACCAGATCAACTTCCAGATCGCTGCGTCCCTGCTTCCAGCGGGCGTAGTGCAGCGACTCGATGGTGCGGGTGCTGTGCAGCCACTGGCTGAACACCGCCGTTTCCGCCAGCGATCCAATTGCCTCGTCGTGCGCATCGACATAACCAAACAGCGCGGCGCGTATCGAAGGGTTGGTGAGGTACACCTTGAAGGTACGGGCGCGCTTCATCCGCCGGGCATTTTCATCCAGCCGGTGCATCCGTTTGATGAGGAAGGACGCTTCCAGATATTCCAGATAATCCATCAGCCGGGCGCGGCCGATGCCCGTATCCCGCGACAGGTTTTCCGGGCTGACCTCGTCGCCCGTGTTGTAGGCCAGCACGTTGAAAAAACGGTTCAGCTCCTGCGTATCGCTGATGCCATACAGGCTGGGCAAATCTTTCAACAGCACCTTCTCGACAATGTCCTCGCGCAGAAAACGCGATGGGTTCGCCCGCACCGCCGGATTCATCACCGCCTCGGGAAAACCGCCGAAGTTCAGATAATGGATGAACTCCCGGTTCAGTTCCTCAATCGACGTAGCGCGATACTGGGGCAATGCGCCGTCGCCCGGCGACTCGATAATCAGCGCATCCTCGCGCCCGGCGAATTGCAGGTATTCGGCGAACGTCAGCGGCGGCAGCATGAAATCGGTAAACCTGCCCGCGCCCGATTCACGGCTTTTCATCCGCAATGCCGCCGCCGCCGAGCCGCTCGCCACAAAACGAATCTGGCGAAACGTGTCCACCAGCGATTTCAGGTGAACTTCCCAGTCCTTCACATACTGGATTTCGTCGAAAAACACCCATAGACGGCGTGCCGGATCGTGCCGGTGCAGATCGATAAACGTGCGCACCAGGCTTTCCAGCGAGCGCCCGGAATAAAGCGGCGTATCCAGCGACAGCTGCAGGATGTCGATCCCCGCGACGCCCTCGTCCAGCAACGCCTGCACCGCCTGCGCGAGCATCACCGTCTTGCCCACCCGGCGCGGCCCGATCAGCACCACCGCGCGGTGAACCGCCACTTCCCGCACCAGCCGGATAAACGGCCCGAAATAGGCGCGTCGCGGCCATTCCCGCCGCTCGGGGTCGATGCCCGCCCCCGCCACCCACCACGGGTTTTCCAGCGCCATGCGCTTTTGCACCTCGCGCAAGGGGATTTCAAAGGGTTTTCGAATAGCCATTAACTGGAGCGCCTAATCTGTCGAATTAGTGTTTATAAAAACACATTAATCAAACGATGGCAAATTATTCTTTGTCGATCAATCGGTTATCGCGTCCGGGTTGTCTGGAAACGGCAAGCCAGTAGCCGGGTTTTGCCGGCGCAGGCCTCTACCCCCACCGAGCGGGCGGGATTGGGAGCGACGGCGGAGTCGATCTGGTTTTCAATCTGCGGCTCGTAGATGCGGCCGTTTGGCGCGGATTTCCTCATCGAAAAAATCCCGGAACGTTATGACGTTCGTCTTGTTGCCGTAACAGGTTTCCTTGGACTTCTTCAGGGATTCCGGCACAAGCAAATGAAGCCCGAGTTCACGCATGTCCTCGATGGCATCGGATGAAACACGGTCATCGACTGTCGCAAGGAACAATGCGCAATTGAATTTCTCCATTGGTACCTGTTTCCAGCGCTCACGCAAAGTGGTTTTCAGTGACAAGATCAGGGCAGCGTCGTATGGCCTTGCCACTTGCTCAAGCATCATGACGCTTGGCATGACAAAGTCGGGTCGACGCCTGCTGGTTATGGCCTGTTCCTCAAACAGGATTTTCCCGTCACGAAGCGTCCTTGCAACATGGTGCTCAAAGGACTGCCCTGCACGACTTTTTCTGGTTTGGCTTGCGCTGAGGAATGACGCATTGAGTTCTGGATAGCCCTTGACGACAGCAGCTACGATATCCGCGCCGCCTTGTATGATGATTCCAATTGCCTCGGCAGCGCGGCGACGCAGCTCCAAACGTTTGTATATGGCGTACTCAATATCCCGGCTGATTTTCATCACCGCATCCCCAGGGTTGGGAATCTCATAGGGATTCAGTGAATCGCGGCCATTCTGCTGCAGAAATTCTTTCTGTGCCGCCGCTGCCATGTCGGGCGGCAGGGGAAACTGTGAGGCGGCCTTGATGAAGGCGCTTAACGTTCCGGATTTGATGGCCTCCTTGAGTTCTTGAATTAGAAGTTCGCCTTCATCAAGTGCTGCGGAAAATAGGGTTTTAGGATCGAAGAGACCGAAATGGAAATCGACGCCCAAATCAAATGCAGATTCAAGAAGGGCCGCTTCATCCGATAGTGAGTCGATGGTGATAAACCAATAGTGCACATCGCCCAGCGGCTTACGAAGTAAACCCCCCAGCAGTAGCGAAGCCGGCGCAAGCCCGGAAAACATTTCTTTTGGGACGCCCGTGAAATGCAGCTCGGATCCCTTGTTCGAATAATGCTTGAGGTTGGATTTCTTGTACTCGGCGGTTGTGGGCCAAAAGGTTTCGATCATGGCCTCGAATATGTGGGGCTTGGCTGGATTATTGTTTTGAAGCTGCGGGAAAAACCCGGCCTCTCGTATCTCTTGGGGTATATATGAACCGTTCTGATGCTTCCCGGGGTCATCGGCCCAACTGCAATCATTTCGCGCGAGCTTTTTGATCAGCAGCCATTGGCTCTTCCCGATCCATTCGCTTATTTCATTCCACGGCATGGGTGGTGTCATCAATTGATCCTTGTGTTATCTCGTTATACAGGGCGTCCAGCCGCGCTGTCCCTTTTCTCAATTCGCATTCCCAAACTGTAAAGACGCGCCAACCTGACTTAATCAGCGCGTTGGCCTTAACCTTGTCGCGCGCAGCATTCAGCGAGAGTTTCTCGACCCAGAAATCTGGTCGACTGTTTGGGAGATAGGCGAATTTGCAGCCAGGATGCCGATGCCAAAAACATCCATGGACAAAAACGACTGCCCGATATTTCGGCAGGACAATATCCGGTTTGCCGGGGAGTGTTTTTACATGCAGCCGGAAACGCAATCCTCTGCCATGCAGGTAACTGCGCACAAGCAATTCCGGCTTTGTATTTTTGCTGCGTATGCCTGACATCATCCGGCTACGCGTGGCTGGATCAACAACGTCAACCATCAATCATCCAGGTGCTCTCCAAACGCAGTCATGAAAATAGGGTAAGCGGCCTCAATTACCTTGTCGTGCCCCAAGTTTTCATCGAGTTCGTCCAGCAGAAAACGCAGTTCCTTTACTTCGCTATCCGAGAAGGTTCGTTCTCCGTCTGCGATCGTAATAATGTCAGCGGGATCATCTTCGGGATGAAATAGCAGTTTGCCGCATTGCATTTCGGAGAACCAAAGCAAGGCGCTATCGAATGTGGTGTCGCGCAGTTTCGGGATGCGTGATTGTGCGTGCATGTTTTTCTCCTCAGGCTATGGCGTAACGAAGGGGTAGCTCAGGTTCCAGGATATCCGCTTCCAGATACGGCTGCATCAATCTTGCAACGTGGGCCATGACATCAACAACAACAGAATTACCAAACTGTTTGTAAGCTCGGGTATCCGACACAGGGATTCTGAATGTATTCGGGAAGCCCATCAGACGTGCGCATTCCCTTGGCGTTAAACGGCGTGGGTTTTTGTCTTCGCCCTGAGAAACAAGAATCTCCGATCCGTCCTTGTAATAACGGGCAGACAGGGTTCGGGTCACGCTGTCGGGGGTGACGAGGCCAAAGCCAAAGCCGTTGCCTTTCAGACGGTGTTTTTCAGCGTAGTTTTGCAGATAGCGCCAGAGGTTGTCGGTGAGGGTGTATTTGTCCTGCACCTTTTTATGGGCGTGGTCGAAGAAGCGGTCTTCGTCCCACGGCAGGTGCGGCTCGGAGCCGTCGGTGCGGTGCAGTATTTCCTTCAGCGTGTGCTGTCCCTTGGGCGGCATGGGCAAGGCGTCAAAGTCGAACGCGACGGGTTCGTGAAAGCCGACGATGAGGATGCGTTCGCGATGCTGGGGAACAAAGTGTGCGCCGTCGATAACACGGGTGTGGATGTGATAACCGAGTTCTTCGCTGAGGGTGCGCTTGATGACGGCGAAAGTGCGGCCTTTGTCGTGCGAAGTGAGGTTTTTGACGTTTTCGAGCAGGAAGGCGCGTGGGCGCTTTTCGGCGATGACGCGAGCGACATCAAAAAATAGCGTGCCCTGTGTTTCGCACGCGAAGCCGTGGGCTTTGCCCAGCGCATTCTTTTTCGATACCCCGGCGATGGAAAATGGCTGGCAGGGGAATCCGGCCAGCAGCACGTCGTGGTCGGGAATGTCGCTGGCCTGAACCTGCGTGATGTCGCCATTGATGGCGTGGCCGTCGCGAAAATTCTCGGCATAGGTTTTCTGCGCATAGCTATCCCATTCGCTGGTGTAGACACAGCGCCCGCCAATGGTTTCGAAGGCGCGCCGGATACCACCGATGCCGGCAAACAAGTCGATAAAGCTGAACGCGGCTTCACCCACAAACGGCGGATCGAGCGGCAGAAGTTGTTGCAGGGCGTGAACGACGTAGGCGGGCGGAACAGACTGATGGGCTTCCCAGCGTCGGATGGTGCGGGCGTCTACCTTCAGGTGCCGGGCAATTTTTGTCTGTGTATGGTGCTCTCGGGCGGCTTTCAGATAGGCAAGTACGGCGTCATTGCCGCCTGTGGTGAGGACTGTAGTGATGGGGGTTGGGGTGGGCATGGGCTGTCCTCTGGGTATTTTTGCGGACAATACGCCCTGTTTTTGTATTTTTCAAGCCTGAGGGTCGTCGTCCCACACCCATTCGTCGGCATCTTCGTCAATCGGAATCGAATCCAGCAGGCCTTCATCCGGCTCGCCCCACATCCCCTTGCGACACAGCCCGCGCGCTTCGCAGTATTTGCAGACGCTGTCGATGCCATGGGCAGGTAGTGCGGCGTGCCGGGCGATCGCTTCGAGCAGTTCGGGCAGGCGCAGGCTGATGGTGGCGACGTCGGTCTCGCCGTCCAGCTCGAGCGCGGCGACGGGGGCTTCGTTGATCGGCAGGTAGGCGGCGGCAGCCTCGCACAGCCAGGCGTAGAAGGGCAGTTGCACGGCTTCGTCGGGGGCCTTGAGTTTCTTCTTCAGGCCCTGCGCGGCGCTGGTCTTGTAGTCGATCACGTAGCGGGCGTCGCCCTTTGCGTCTACTCGGTCGACGCGGCCGTGCAGGGTGATCTCTCCCAAGCCTTCAACGGTGTGCGGCACCGAGAAATCGGTTTCGCCGGATTCGTAGCGCCAGCCGGCGGACGCGTGCGCCAGCCAAGCGTCGATGTAGGCGGGCTGGATGCTGTCCCACTGGCTCGCCCAGGCGGCGGCGGTGTACGCGGGCAGCGCGGCGAACTCGGCGGCGGAGAGCGCATTCAGCTGTGCCAGCGCGGCGTCGCGCTCAAGCGGCGGATCGCTGTCGTGAAAGGCTTTGAGGATGCGGTGCAGGGCGTTGCCGTAATCGCTCTTGTCGAGCGCTTCGTCGGCCTCGTCGAGTTCGCGGATGCCGAGCACGCTGCGCGCGAAAAACCGGTAGGGGCAGTCGAGCAGGGTCTGGTAGGCGGTGGGCGAATAATGGCGCGGCAGCTGCGCGGCCGTGATCGTCGGCGCGGGCTGCACGCAGGCGGCGGGAAGCGGGCTCGCCTGTGTGGGCGGCGTGCCGATCGTTTGTTCGGGCAGGTCGCTGCCCCACGCGGCCCGGTGCAGCGCCTGCAGCCGCAGCACCAGCGGCGAGGCGGGGTTGGGCTCGTCGTTGTTCCACGCCTGCCAGCTGATGAGCGCGGGCCCCTGGATCAGCAGCTGCATCAGGTCGGCGGTGGCGGCCTCGGCTTCGTCGCTTGCAGTCGACAGCCCCAGTTGCGCGCGGGTGGCCTGGGAAAACAGGCCGGGCGCGGGGCGTGCGGGCAGGTGG
>JBAVWB010000082.1:0-15647 GCA_049697615.1 Thiobacillus sp.
ATCCAAATGAGCGAGCCGCAACGCGGCCATGTTCCCGCAGGCAACCGGCCCTTCGGGTTGAGACCAGGATCGGCGTCTGCGGCGTTGCAGCGCTTGGCAAGGGACGACCCTTGCCAGCGCACTGCGCCTTGCATCCATCCGATCCTGGTCTCAACGCGGGGCATGATCACTGCTGAAACAGGCTCAAGCACTCACTGCTTCTTTGGTCTGGCCGGGAATGTCCTCGACCAGGTCTTCAATCGAAATCCGCTTCGGCTTGACCAGCCAAACTTTCGCCAGCGTGGCGTCAAAATCGGCCAGCAGGGCTTTAGCCCGCGCGCTGCCGGTGAGCGCCCGATGCCGCTCGATCTGCGCCTTGAGGAAGACGCGGTAGGGCTCGGTCCCGGCGCTGGTGATGCGGGTCAGCTCGACCATTTCCTTGTTGGTCTTGGCCATGAAGTCGCCCGTGTCATCGACCACGAAGGCCATGCCGCCCGACATGCCGGCACCGAAGTTGAGTCCGGTGTCACCCAGCACGATGACGGTGCCGCCGGTCATGTATTCGCAGCCGTGGTCGCCGATGCCTTCCACCACCGCCAGCGCGCCGGAGTTGCGCACGCCGAAGCGCTCGCCGCCCATGCCCGCGGCGTAGAGTTCGCCGTCGGTGGCGCCGTACAGGCAGGTGTTGCCGATCAAAGTATTCCGGTGGGCATCGAAGGTGGCGACGCGCGGCGGGTAGATCACCAGGCGGCCGCCGCCCATGCCCTTGCCGACGTAGTCGTTGGCGTCGCCTTCCAGCGTGATTGTCAGGCCCTTGTGGTTCCACACGCCGAAGCTCTGGCCGGCCGAGCCGGTGAGCTGGATGCGGATGGTGTCATCCGGCAGGCCACGGCCGCCGTGCGCCTTGGCGATCTCGCCCGACAGGCGCGCGCCGATCGAACGATTGACGTTGCGCACGGTATAGGCGAGTTCGATCGGGGTGCCGGCCTTGATTGCACTCAGCGCGTCGACCACCATCTGCTCGGCCAGTTCGCCCTTGTCGAACGAAGGGTTGCGCTCCTGCTGCGCAAAGCGCGGCGCGTCGGCCGGGATGTCGCCTTGGGAGAGCAGCACGTCGAGCTTCAAGCGGCCCTGGCGCGGCGTGTCGCCGGCCGACAGATCCAGCAGGTCGGTGCGGCCAATCAGGTCGGTCAGCTTGCGAATGCCGAGCGAGGCCATCAGCTCGCGCGTTTCCTCGGCGACAAACTTGAAGTAGTTCACCACCATGTCGGGCAGGCCGATGAAGTGTTCTTTCCGCAGCTTTTCGTTCTGCGTCGCGACGCCGGTGGCGCAGTTGTTCAGATGGCAGATGCGCAGGTACTTGCAGCCGAGCGCAACCATCGGGCCGGTGCCGAAGCCGAAGGATTCCGCGCCGAGGATCGCCGCTTTGATGACGTCGAGACCGGTCTTCAGGCCACCGTCGGTTTGCACGCGGACCCTTCCCCTTAAACCATTCGCGCGCAGCACCTGCTGCGCTTCGGAAAGGCCGAGCTCCCAAGGCGAGCCGGCGTATTTCACGCTGGCAAGGGGGCTCGCGCCGGTGCCGCCGTCGTAGCCGGAAATGGTGATCAGATCCGCGTAGGCCTTGGCCACGCCGGCGGCAATCGTGCCGACGCCGGGTTCGGCGACCAGCTTCACCGACACCAGCGCGTCGGGGTTGACCTGCTTGAGGTCATAGATCAGCTGCGCCAGATCCTCGATCGAATAGATGTCGTGGTGCGGCGGCGGCGAGATCAGCGGCGTGCCGGGCTTGCAGTGGCGCAGGGACGCGATCATCGGCGACACCTTGTCGCCCGGCAGCTGGCCACCCTCGCCGGGCTTGGCGCCCTGCGCGATCTTGATCTGCAGCACTTCGGCGTTGACCAGGTAGGTCGCGGTGACGCCGAAGCGGCCGGAGGCGATCTGCTTGATCTTCGAGGTCTTGGCCGTGCCGTAGCGCTTCGGATCCTCGCCGCCTTCGCCCGAGTTGGAGCGGCCGCCGATGCGGTTCATGGCCTCGGCCAGCGCCTCGTGCGCTTCCGGCGACAGGGCGCCGAGCGACATGCCGGCGGAGTCGAAGCGTTTCAGAATGCTTTCCAGCGGCTCGACTTCTTCCAGCGGGATCGGCGTGGCGTCTGATTTGAGTTTCATCAGGTCGCGCAGCATCGCCACCGGGCGGGTGTCGACGAGTGCGGAATACTTTTTGAATTCGGCATAGTCGCCGGTCTTCACCGCCTTCTGCAGTTGCTGCACCACGTCCGGGTTGTAGGCGTGGAATTCCTCGCCGAACATGAACTTCAACAGGCCGCCTGCCGACAGCGGTTTCAGAGGATTGAACGCAGTCTTGTGCAGCAGCTTCTGGTCGGATTCGAAGTCGTCGAAGTTGGCGCCGGAAATGCGCGACACCGTGCCCTTGAGGCACAGCTCGACCACGCTTTCGTGCAGCCCCACGCCTTCGAACAGCTGGGCGCCGCGGTAGCTTGCCACCAGCGAGATGCCCATCTTCGACAGCACCTTGTACAGGCCCTTGTCCATGCCCTTGCGGAAGTTGCACAACGCCTTGTCGAGGTTGGGCTTGATCTCGCCGGTCTTCACGAATTCGCCGATGACCTGGTAGGCGAGATAGGGATAGATGGCGGTCGCGCCGTAGCCGATCAGGCAGGCGTAGTGGTGCGGGTCGCGCACGCTGCCGGTTTCCACCACGATGTTGGCGTTGCAGCGCAGGCCGGCGGTGATCAGCGCGTGATGCACCGCGCCGGTGGCGAACAGCGCGTGGATCGGCAGGCGATCACGGGCGATGTTGCGGTCGGACAGGACGAGAATCACCTTGCCTGCGCGCACCGCGTCGATCGCGCGCGCGGTCAGCGCCTGGATCGCGGCTTCCAGCGTGGTCGTCGCGGGGTCGTAATGCAGGTCGAGCGCGGCCGAGGCAAACGCCGGGTCGTTCAGGTTCATGAGCTTGTCGAAGGCTTCCTTCGACAAGAGCGGGGTGTGCACTTCCACCCGGTGCGCGTGATCGGGCGTTTCCTCGAACAGGTTGCGCTCGGGGCCGAAGCTGGTGTTGAGCGACATCACGATCGCCTCGCGGATCGGGTCGATCGGCGGGTTGGTCACCTGGGCGAACTGCTGGCGCAGGTAGTCGAACGGCGAGCGCACTTTTTGCGAGAGCACGGCCATCGGCGTGTCGTCGCCCATCGAACCGATCGCTTCGCTTCCGTCCTCGGCCAGCACGCGGATGATCTGGTCGCGCTCCTCGAAGCTGACGTTGAACAGCTTCTGGTGCGTCAACAGGCTCGCCGCGTCCATCACCGGCAGGTCGGCGTCCTGGCTGATGGAGAGCTCTAGCTTCACCGCGTTGGCCTTCAGCCATTCGCGGTAGGGCTGCGCGCCCTTCAGTTCGTTGTCGATGTCTTCCGGCATCAGGAGGCGGCCGGTCTCGAGGTCGGCGGCGACCATCTGGCCCGGCTTGACGCGGCCCTTGCGCTCCACATTTTCCGGGTCGATCTGCCACACGCCGACTTCGGAGGCGATGGTGAGGATGCGGTCCTTGGTCAGCACCCAGCGCGCGGGCCTGAGGCCGTTGCGGTCGAGCGTGCAGACGGCGTAGCGGCCGTCGGTCAGCACCACGCCGGCGGGGCCGTCCCACGGCTCCATGTGCATCGAGTTGTATTCGTAGAAGGCGCGGATGTCGGCGTCCATCGACTCGACGTTCTGCCAGGCCGGCGGGATCACCAGGCGCAGCGCGCGGAACAGGCCCGCGCCGCCCATCACCAGGCCTTCGACCATGTTGTCGAGGCTCATCGAGTCCGAGCCCTTGGTGCCGACGATGGGACGGATGTCGTCCATGTTCGGGATCAGGGGCGTGGCGAACTTCTGCTCGCGCGCGCGGCTCCAGTTGCGGTTGCCCTGCACCGTGTTGATCTCGCCGTTGTGCGCCAGATAGCGGAACGGCTGCGCCAGGCGCCACTGCGGCCAGGTGTTGGTGGAAAAGCGCTGGTGGAACACCACCAGGCTCGATGCGAAGCGCGTGTCGTTCAGGTCGGGGTAGAACACCGGCAGGTTGTCCGGCATCACCAGGCCCTTGTAGCTGATCACGCGGCACGACAGCGTCGGCAGGTAGAACACCGGGTCGGTCGGCTCCAGCGCCTTTTCGGCCAGGCGGCGGGCGATGTAGAGCTTGCGCTCGAAATCGTCCTCGCTCATGCCGGCCGGTGCGTTGACGAACACCTGTTCGATGTGCGGCAGGGAGGCCAGCGCGGATTCGCCGCATACGGAAGCATTGGTCGGAACCAAACGGAAGCCGGCGACCGTCAGTCCCTGCGCTTCGAGTTGGGTTTTCAGCGTCGAACGGGCATGCGCCTGCGGTGCAGCGTCGCGCGACAGGAACAGCAGGCCGGCGGCGTACAGTGCGCCCAGCGTGAAGCCGGATTCGGTGGCCACCGCACGCAGGAAGGCGTCCGGTTTCTTGAACAAGAGGCCGCAGCCGTCGCCCGACAAGCCATCGGCGGCGATCGCGCCGCGGTGCGTCATGCACGCCAGCGAGCCGATCGCGTTCTGCACCAGCGTGTGGCTGGGCTGATTGTCGATCTGCGCAATCAGGCCGAAGCCGCAGCTATCCTGTTCGAAATCGGGCGAATACAGCGTCCCGTCCAGCCAGCGTTGTCGTTCCATGGTTCCGTATGCTCAGGCAACAGCGGCTTGCCCATTGGGCAAGCCGCAAAAAATTTAAGCGAAAAGTGCGGCATTTTAATCCCTCGCGCCGCATGCGGCAATGACTGCCTCAGGCAAGGCCTTGCCGCGGCAAGGGTTTCCGCACCGCCGGGACTAAGCGTAGGAGTCGGATCGCCGGTGGAAATTCCTGGCGTTCCGGGTGAAAGCCCGGCTTTCCTATGCTGTATCGAGGGCGCCGAAGGAGACGGGCATGAAGCTGCTGAGCTGGAACATCCAATGGGGCCGCGGCATGGACGGCCGAGTCGACCTCGCGCGCATCCTCCAAACCATCCGCCAACTGGGCGATTTCGACCTCATCTGCCTGCAGGAAGTCGCGGTCAACTTCCCCGGCCTGCCCGGCAGCTGCGGCGAGGACGAGGTCGCCGAATTGTCCGCCGGCCTGCCCGGCTACACCGCGATCTACGGCGCCGCCACCGACGTGCCCGACGGCCGCGGCGGCCGCAGCCGGTTCGGCAACGCCATCTTCTCCCGCCTGCCGGTCGGCCAGGTGTGGCGGCATCTCCTGCCGTGGCCCGCCGAGCCCGACGTGCCCAGCATGCAGCGCGTGCTGGTGGAAGCCGTGGTGACGGCCGACATCGGCCCGCTGCGGGTGATGACCACCCACCTCGAGTACTACTCGCAGCGCCAGCGCCAGACGCAGATCGACGCCATCCGCCGCCTGCACGCCGAGGCCTGCGCCATGTCGCTGCGCGAGCCGCTGGTTGAAGAAGAGGGCGGCTCCTTCGAGGTGTTTCCCCGTCCCGCGCAAGCGCTGCTGTGCGGCGACATGAATTTTCCCGCATCGGCGCCCGAACGATCGCAGATCCTCGCGCCGTTTCCAGGCGGCGAACCCGGCTTTCGCGACGCCTGGGACGTACTGCATCCCGGCGAACCGCATGCGCCCACCGTCGGCATTCACCCGGTCGATTTCGTCAAACAGCCCGAATGCTTCGACTTCGTCTTGGTCACCGAAGGACTGGCGAACCGCCTCAGGGCGCATGGTATCGATGCCGCGACCGAGGCGTCGGATCACCAACCGGTGTGGGTGGAGTTGGCTTGAATGAACCCTTGCGCGCCGAAAGGGGCGGTAAGCTCTTAATCAGCCCCTCGTTTGCAAGGGGTGTCCCTCACGAAGCGGCCACAAGTCCCCCCAGAATACAGTGTCGTGCTGCCTGTGCTCATGGCGTGGCACCCCCGTTGGCGGCGGGAATAGCCGGGTTGCACTTCGACCGGATGAAATCAAACATCGGGCGAAAGACTTCGAAGTGCGCAGCCTCTATTGCAGGCACTACATCTCTGGCAAAAGTGACCTTCTGGCTGTCGCTGACAAATTTGATAAATCCGTCTGTTCGCTCCGTATCAACGGTGAAGTAGCTTTCGAGACCCGCAACACCATGGAATAGCAGTTCGATTGTCAGAAGCGATCTATTGCCGTAGTTTCCGCCAGTATGCGGATTGATAACTTGCTGCCTGATGTTGCCAGTAGCTGGCACCGGGAGAAGAAGCGCATAGCTATCATAAGCAGCCTGCTTCTTTACCAGGCATTTGCACGGGTCAGTCTGCACGTCCTGGCCAAGCTGATTCCAATCGTTGTGCGCTTCATCGAAATCGAAAAGTGCGAAAAATGTTCTCCCCGTGTGATTCTGGTAAAGAGTTTTGTCTTTCACCAGGTTGCGCAAGAATCCGCAGCTAAATGCGTTCTGGATGTCAAAGCTACGCTGCTCCGTCGGATACAGCTTCGACCATGCGGTTTCGAGGATCATTTCGTCCGTAATGCCCTCGGTAAATAGAACAGCACCTGTTGTGTTCTTCAATACATGATGGATATTCAGGCGCGCTTCACTCTCCGAGAAAGCAATCAGGCCCGCTGATAGTGATTTGATTACGTCAGCCTTCTTGACCTTGGTCACCACCACATTTCCGCCATCGAATTCAAAAAGGTTGATGAAGCTGTCGTCGGCAGTGGTAATCGTCGATGCGCTGTGGCTGCTCATCAGCACATGGTTGCTCTGGGCACCCGCACCGGTAATTTCGATTACCTGCCGCAAGAATGCGAACTGCCATTCCGGGTGGAGAAACGAGTCTGGCTCATCGAGCAAAGTGAGGCAGTTGCGATCTTTGAATAGCTCGACGATGGAGTAGATGTAGACCGACTGGAACTGGCCGTCGCTGAAATGGGCGATGGTGGCGTCGAGACCGCTGGCCAGCGTGAGTTCGATGGAGATGTCCGCCAGCATGCCCAAGGTTTTCAGGTTGTCGAACTGGCGGAATAATTCCTGGGCGCTCAGGTCGGCGAATTCCTGCTGAATTTTTGCGATGTCGAAGTACAGGATGTAGCGGTCATCGGTGGCAAAGTATCCCTCGGAACGTACCGGGCCGCCGGTAACCGAGCTGATGCAGTTGGAAAGCCGGTCGAGAAACGCTTTGGTAATGCCTTCCGGCTTCCAGTAGCGATCAGCATCCAGGTCTTCGATGTCGAAGCGCGCATCGCTGGCGTAGTCGGGGCGTTGAAGGTCCAGCCTCACCTCCGGCGCCACAGTGCTGATGCCGAGCTTCCCCAGGATAAACAGTCGGGCCTTGCTGTCCGGCTTCTGCATGAGCAGTACCGTCAGCAGCAAGGCTTTGTATTCCGGGCCGATGCCGATAAAGCGACGGCTCTCATCGAAGTCGGCCTTCTTGATGCGCTTACCGAAATTTGCTTCGTACTTTTCCACCAGTCCGGCTACGGTGTCGTTGTGGCCGGAATAGTAGATCAGCACATTGTCGGGCAGTGGCGTCTTGCCGATGGTGGCGCGCGCCTTGCCATCGATGCTGAACTTACCAGCCTTCCAGGCGATCTCGGTTTCCTTGCCCTCGATTTCATACTTGACGGCGTACTCGAAGCCGAGTTCGGCCTTCTCGTTGTCGTATTCGTAGATATGGCGAAAGATTTCAATCAGCGCCTCAAATAGATTCGACTTGCCGCTTCCGTTCTTGCCGACAAACACATCGATGAAGCTCGCGCCGTCGAAACTCAGCGTGAAATTCTTGAGGTTCTTGTATTGGCTGACAAAGACTGATTTCAGGCGCATGGCGCTCACTCACACAGGCGCCATCAAGGCATCGAGCAATTCGGTTTGCTTGCTGGTTGCGGCGTCAATCTGCGCGTCCAACGCGCAGCATAGGTTCATCAGCCGATTGATTTTCGCCACGATCCGCCGTTGTTCTCCAATAGGAGGGATCGGCACCGGAAGACTTTTCAGTGTCTTCTGGTTAATTTTTGGCATCGTTCCAGAAGTTCCAGATGCTCGCGCTCGGAGGAAGTCTCGGCCCGCTTCTGAGCTCATCGCGAAGTACACATAATCAGTGTCAAGCTCCGACGAGACACGCAGCTTCATCATCAAATCTGGATAGATGTAGCGGTTAGGCTCCCCTCGATAAAAAGCTGGAACGCCAACGTACTCCAACGTATTGCCCCGCTGCACCAGAATGTCACCATCACGCAGCCAAAGGTCTGAGTCTGCCGGAATATCGTCAGCGATGAACTTCGAGTACTCGCCTTTGAAAACCCCGGAAGTTGTCGCGCTGAGCGTTAGGGATCGTACTTGAGTTTCGTAGTCAACAGCCCTTGGTGAGAACCCATTAGTCGGGCCAGACACCAGAAGATCACCAAGACATCGCCATTCCCAACTTTTTGGAATTTTGTACCCCAAAGGCTCGGACTCTTGGATGGAGCCAAGTGGTTCCTGAATCTTAAGGCGATGCCTTTCCGCCCTCACCTTGACCAATAGATCCCTAACTGACCCGTCATTGCTGCCTTGATCGCTCAGTCGCCCCATGACAGCAAGCTGGAGGACGGCCTTGCGCAGTTCAGCAACATTCTCTTTGACTTCGTAAAGGTCGCTGAAGTGTTGGGTGATGAACTGCCAAGTACCGGCAAAGCTATCACTGGATTGCGCATCCAATAATTGCCTGAGTGCTGCGGTATGCACCTCACGCCGCTTTTGCGCCTGTTCGGCGCGCAATTTCTCCAACTCGTCACAACGCGCCATCAACAGATCGATTTTGGCGACGATGCGGTGCTGCTGCCTCAGCGGCGGAAGCGGGATCGGGAGCTCTACGAACTTCGCAATGGATACGCCGCCGATAATCCCGGTCATTGCAGCGTCAAACGCTGCCTTAAAGACAGGCGATAAATAGACGTACAGCATGAACCTCGATGGAATCGCTCCAAACAACTCGTTGGCGAAAAGCTTGTTGCCGAAGCAGATATCGCGCTCGGTAATTCCGCATTTCTTGCCAGCACTGCCGCCTTCAGCGCAAATCAGTACGGCACCTTTACGCGCGATCTTGAATTGCTTCTGGCTTTCGGGGATGAACACGCCGTTCTCATAGTCCAGCGGCTCAACCCCGTATCCAACATCTTTTGTCGCGATGTAGGGCGTGCCTTCAACGCCCCTGTAGTTGGCGTCCTTCTCGCTCGCGTTAATGCTGTTCCCGTTAAAGATGTTGCCTATTCTGGCCAGCCGTGCCCATGACCACCCTTCAGGAAGCTCATAAGGAATTTCTGCCGGATTGATCTCAGGTATTGGCTTTGAAGCCTTGATCTTGCCTTCCTTTACCAGCCGCTTCTTCTCCGCATCAATATTTTTCAGCAGTTGGCTGGCGGTGGGATCATCGGCGTCTTGTGGCACCAGCTTGCCCTGCATCGCCAGTGTGAGGATCAGCTCGCGCAACTTCTTGATGCCGTCGGGCGCAGCAAAGGCAGTGTCGAAGTGTTGATCCAGCAGCTCCATTACTTGCCCCCGAGTGCCTGCATCAATTCGGCCTTGAGGGCGTTTTGCGCGATGGCAAGCTGTCGGACGATTTCCTGATATTCCTCCATCAGCTCACCGGGATCGCGATGGTTCACAGCCACTTCATGCGGATTCTTGCAGTCGAGGTTGTAGTTGCGCGCGGCAATGTCCTTGGCCGATATCTTCCAGGCGTGCTGGCTGGCCTTGCGACCTTTGCGTGTAGCACCACCCCACCATTTCTTTTCCAGATCGAATTCGGCAATGGTCAGTGGCTTACCTCGGGAATAGGACTTGTAGCCGTCCGGGTAAGGGTGCTCGAAGAACCACACGTCTTGTGTCGGCTGCCCTTTCTCGAAGAACAGCAGGTTGGTGGCAATGCTGGTGTAGGGCGCGAAAACGCCCTTGGGCAGGCGAACGATGGTGTGCAGGTTGAACTCAGTCAGCAGCTCGCGTTTGAGAGTTGTTTTCACTCCTTCGCCAAACAGGAAACCATCGGGCAGCACCACGGCGGCCCGGCCGGTGTCGTGTTTCAGCAGGTGCATGATCAGCGCCATGAACAGGTCGGCGGTTTCGCGGGTTTGGTATTTCTTTAGAAAGTTGGATTCGATGCCATCCTCTTCCATGCCGCCGAAGGGCGGATTGGTGATGATGATGTCCACGCGCTCGCTCGGCTTGTAGCTTTGAAGCTGGCGGCTCAGGGTGTTGTCGTGGCGGATATTGCTGGGCACGTCGATGCCGTGCAGCATCATGTTGGTCATGGCCAGCATGTGCGGCAGCGGTTTTTTCTCCACGCCGTGAATGCTGGCTTGCAGGGTGTTGCGATCTTCGTTGTTCTTCACCTGACGGTTGAGGTGTTCGATGGTGCAGGTGAGAAAGCCGCCGGTGCCGCAGGCCGGGTCAAGCACGCTTTCGCCCAGTTGTGGGTTGAGGATATCGACCATGAACTGGGTGACGGCGCGCGGAGTGTAGTACTCCCCCGCGTTGCCGGCGGATTGCAGGTCGGCAAGAATCTTTTCGTAGATGTCGTTGAACAGGTGGCGGTCGGTCGACGAGTTGAAGTCGACATCGTCCTCGATGGTATTGATCACCTGCCGCAGCAGGTGGCCGGACTTCATGTAGTTATAGGCATCCTCGAACACCGCGCCCACCACTCGGCCGCGCGCCGATACGCCCGCCTTGGTGGCCAGTTGCTTGAGCGAGGGGAATAGCTCGTTGTTCACGAACTCGATCAGCTCTTCGCCGGTGATGCCTTCCGCATCCTTGGCCCAGTTGCTCCAGCGGAAACGGTTTTGCAGCGGAGATTTGTAGCCTGGAATGGTGACCTGCCATTCCTGTTCTTTGTCGTCGAAGATTTTCAGGAACAGCAGCCAGACGATCTGGCTGATGCGCTGGGCGTCGCCATCGACGCCGACATCCTTGCGCATGATGTCCTGAATGGTCTTGATGAGAGTGGCTATCGGCATGGCTTGCTTGACTCCAATACGTTCTGTTATGCGCTGTAGAGCGCCTGTTCAAGTTCTTGCAGGGCGCGATGGTACTGATCCAGCCCGCCAAAGCTGCGAATGATTTCGATGGGGGTGCCGAACTGGGTAAAGGGCGCAATGGTCAGAATCTGCGTCTCCTCAATCGGCCCGACGCCTTCATCGGCATACTTGTCAAGCAAGGCTTCGAGCACCCGGCGCGCCTGTTCGCCATAGCGGGTGAAGTAATCGCGTTTCCTGACCTGCTCGGCCCGTTCCCTACGGGTCAGCGGCGGCTTGTCCCAAGCGACGTGACAGACGAGATCGAAGGGGTCGCAATCGCGCCCGACCTCATCCGCCAAGGCTTCGAAGAAGATGCCTTCGTTGGCGAGCCCATCAATGACGGCCTGCTTCTTGTCGGCACTGCTCCAGCGGCGCAGGAAATCATCCAGCGAGGCAAATTCCCTGGCCAGCGCTTTGCGAGTGTAGTCCTTGAGCGATTCGGTAATCAGCTTGCCGTTGGCGTCGAAATACTGCACGCGCTCTGATGCCACTTTGACCTCGACGTTCGCCACGACATAGCGGCGCACGCCGGAGCTTTCTTCACCCTGGCCGGGTTCGGCCACGCCCGTCCATTCGGGGTTTTCACCCGCCGCCGGATAGGCAATGCCGTCGGCAGGATTTCCGTCGTCGACTTCATCGGGCGGCACCGGTGAGTCGCCCAGGTGTTTGGGCTCATAGATTTGTACCGGATCGCCATCGAAATCCGGATCGGCAAACAACTCTGTGGCCTTCTTGAAATCGATAATGGTGAAGTAGTACTTGTCGTAGTCCTCGTTGATGCGGGTGCCGCGTCCGATGATCTGTTTGAATTCGGTCATGGACTGGATTCGCTGGTCCAGAACGATGAGTTTGCAGGTCTGCGCATCGACACCAGTGCTCATCAGCTTGGAGGTGGTGGCGATGACCGGGTATCGGCTCTCGGGGAAAATAAAATTATCGAGCTCGGCCTTGCCCTCTTCGTTGTCGCCAGTGATGCGCATGACGTACTTGCTGTTTTGTGCGACCAGATCGCCGTTTTCATTCACCAGCGCCTGCCGCATGCGCTCTGCGTGATCGATGTTGTCGCAGAAGACGATTGTCTTGTCGAAGCGGTTGGTCTGCTTCAGAAATTCGCTGATCTTCTTGGCGACAAGCTCGGTGCGTTTTTCCAGCACCAGCGTCTTGTCGAAATCCTTCTGGTTGTAGATGCGGTCTTCGATCTCATTGCCGTATTTATCGACCATCCCCTTGTCGGGGCGCCAGCCGGCGAGGTCTTTGTCCAGATCGATACGCACCACCTTGTATGGGGCGAGAAAACCGTCGTCGATGCCTTGCCGCAGCGAGTAGGTGTAAATCGCTTCGCCGAAGTAGTCGATGTTGGAAACCTCCTTGGTTTCCTTCGGTGTGGCCGTAAGGCCGATTTGCGTGGCTGATGAGAAGTATTCGAGGATTTCACGCCAGGCCGAATCGGCGGCGGCACTACCGCGATGACACTCGTCGATCACGATCAAATCAAAGAAGTCGCGGCTGAACTGCTTGTAGATATTGCGCTCTTCCTCCGTGCCGGTGACCGCCTGATAGAGCGACAGATAGATTTCATACGACTTGTTGGCCTGACGCTTCTGAATCTTGGTCATGGCCGAGCCGAAGGGCTTGAAGTCGTTGGTCATGGTCTGATCGACCAGGATATTGCGGTCGGCAAGGAACAGGATGCGCTTCTTGCTCTTGGATTTCCACAAGCGCCAGATGATCTGAAACGCCGTGTAGGTCTTGCCGGTGCCGGTCGCCATGACCAACAGGATACGGTTCTGCCCTCGGGCGATGGCTTCAATCGTCCGGTTGATGGCGAGGAGTTGGTAGTAGCGCGGCATTTTGTTGCTGCCGTCGCTGTAGTAGTCCTGGGTAACCAGATCGCTTTGCGCGTTGTTCAGACCACGGTGAGTAGCCCACCATTGCCAGAGGGTGTCGGCGTTGGGGAACTCGTGCAGCCCGAGTTCGCGCTCGATAACGCCATCGGTGGCAATCTTGTTGTGGAACAGGAAGCCGTCGCCATTGCTGCTGAACACGAAAGGCACCTGGAGCATGTCTGCATACCCCAAGCCTTGTTGCATGCCATCGCCCACGGAGTGGTTGGCATCCTTCGCCTCAATAACGGCGATGGGCATGTTGGGCTTGTAGAACAAAACATAGTCGACGCGCTTGTGCTGGGCGCGGGTGTGCAGCTTGCCGCGGACGATGATGCGTCCCTTGGTCAACGGGAATTCTTCGCGAATTTGGGTGGCGATATCCCAGCCTGCCTGCTCTAGGGCGGGGGTAATAAACTTGGTGCAGATATCTCGCTCGCTGAACTGACGTTTGTCCATTTCAGGGATCCTCACGGTTCAGCAATTCGAGACTGGCGGTGCATGTTTGGTTGTGCTTCGCTCCAGTTTTCCCCCATTCACTTTTTGGCTCAGGTCTGCTATTTGAGCCAAACTTGAATCCCAAGTGCGTCAACGGGTTACGATGGGTTTCGCGGTGCTTTGCGCTACCGGTTTGGCTCAAACGGGGCAGATAGGGCGGGTTTTGAGCCAAGTCAGTCTGCGACTGTGTAGCGTGTGCCACTGCGTATCCCCTCCGAAAGCAGTTTGCCGCTTGTGACCAGTTCTTCGACGGTTCGCCGGATGCGTGAGCGCGGTATTTCCAGACCAATTCGCTTATGGATGTCGCCCATCTTGGTTTTGGGGTAGCGCGCCACGTCCTCCAGGATGAGTGCGGCAAGCCGGTGTGACTCGATCCGTTTGAGAGTGGTCGTAGCCGAGAAATCGAGGCTGTCCAGCAGGCTTGGCTCGATAAAGTAGCGCGTGGCCTGGGTTCGGCCTGCGCTTTTGACGATGCTCCAGTCCACGAGGCGCGACAGCCAAGGCTGCAAGGCTTCTGTCGAAGGTAGCTCGAGCAGGGCGGATAGTTCACGAGCGGTCAGTGCATCATGTTGTGCCAGCAGCCCCAAAGCGATGCGCTCGCGTTGTGTGAGTTGGTAGGTCTGATCGGCCTTGGCGATGAAGTCGATCACCTCGGGCTTGAGGATGCGCCGGCGTACTGTGACTTGAACGCGGTCGTGTTCCTCGACCAGTTCCGGGGCCGGCCGCCCTTGCGAAAGCAGTACCTCGTAGATTTTGTCGAAGCCGCTGCCCTCGCGTTCCATGAGTTTGAGATCATGAAACAGGCGGGCCATGTGATCGTTGCGCCGAACGGTAGTATGCAGAATGTTGCTTGGTGTAACGCCCAGCGGCAGCAGTCCGGGGTTGACTACTTCCAGGCGATCCGGATGCAGATTCAGAAAAATGTCGCCCCGCTGTGTGTAAGGGCGGTGCACCAGCGCATTGACGAGCAGTTCGCGCACGACGATCTCGTCATAGGCGGGCACGTTCTGGCGATAAAGGCCATCCGGCAATTCGTAGCGTTCACGGAAATCCGGCACTTCCCGCCATATCGCCTCGATGAGTTCCATCGGGTTCAGGCTGAAGTCGTCCCACGTGAGCTTGTTGACCTTCTGGCCAAGCTCGTCGTACTTGATGAACTGAATGACCGGCGCCGTACCCAGGTTGGCGCGGTCTTCGCGCTTGCCGATGCACAGCACACCGAGATGGGTGAGCCAGTCGCCTTGCGCGAGCAGGTAATGGTCAAGTAGTTCGTGTTCAGCTTTTTCCTTGACCGAATCCTTGATGCGGTCAGAGGCGCGAATGGCGGCCACCAGTGCAGTCAGCTTCTGCTCATCAAGCCGGGTTCGTGGAACATGTAGCGAGGTTAAGGTTTCCCACGGCAAGGCCGAACGTTCGGCGGCAAGCCGCATGACGTCGTCGCCGACAACTGGCTTGCTTTCATCCGCGATGCGTAAAAAGTAACGGCCATCCGTGGTGGACGCGACTGACATTGCGCGGGGGATGCCCAATTCGAGGAGCTCGCCGCCGTTGTCGGCACGACGAATGTCGGGCAGGACAGTGACGTTTACGGTGCGTTCGCTGATTTTGCGTCGCAGGGTGTCGGCCAATGCGGGGTCGATGCGCTGGTCAGGTAAAGGGGTATCGGCATCATCTTCAATGCCAATAAGCAAGTGCCCGCCTTGGGCATTGGCGAAGGCGACGCAGTCTTTGGCGAGCGCATCCCAGTCTGGATTGCGGCCAGTGATGGCACGCAGGGATTTTTTATCGACCAGCTGCCCTTCTTGGCTCATGCCGCGTATAGGCCTCTGTCCAGTATGAAGGTGCGTTGGGCTTGGCGCCCAACATCATTTTTGTGAATGTGGTGGAGAGGAGGAGGATCGAACTCCCGACCTCCGCATTGCGAACGCGGCGCTCTCCCAGCTGAGCTACCCCCCCGACAGGGCGAATTATAGCTTCAGCGATGCGGCGCGGGAAGCGCGGCGAGGCGCGCGGGCAGATTGGGGAGGAGGCGGGCGGCGAGCCAGCCGATGAGGACGCCGGCGCTGTTGGCCAGGGCGTCGAGCGCGTCGGGCTGGCGGGCGGGGGTGAGGCCCTGCAGCAGTTAGATGGCGAGACCGAACAACACCACGGCGAGGGCGAGCTTCCAGCGCCGGCGGGTGACGAGTTGCGCCCACCAGAACGTCAGCAGCGCGTAACCGGCCAGGTGCACGAGCTTGTCGCCGTGGTCGCCGCTGACATCC
>JBAVWB010000083.1:0-9637 GCA_049697615.1 Thiobacillus sp.
GCTGGGTGTACTGGGAACCGAAGTCGAGGATGAGGATTTTCTGGTGCATTTTAGGGGTCAGAGGTCAGGATTCAGGGGTCAGGGCCGCGAGTCAGTACTCAGGGGCCGTTGATCAGGCTTCGCCGGGTTTAAAGAAAAAGCCGCGCATAGCGCGACTTTCCCTGATCCCTGAATCCTGACTCCCGACCCCCGAACCCTATTCAACGCGATAATTCGGCGCTTCCTTCGTGATCTGCACATCGTGCACGTGCGACTCGCGGATGCCGGCGCCCGTGATTTCGACAAATTCGGCCTTGGCGTGCATGTCGGTGATGGTGGCAACCCCCAGATAGCCCATGCTGGAACGCAGGCCGCCCATCAACTGGTGGATCACCGCCAGCACGCTGCCCTTGTAGGGCACGCGGCCTTCGACGCCTTCGGGAACCAGCTTCTCGGCGCTTTTTTCGGTGTCCTGGAAATAACGATCAGAGGAACCCTGCTGCATGGCGCCCAGGGAGCCCATGCCGCGATACGACTTGTAGGAACGGCCCTGGAACAATTCGATATCGCCCGGGGCTTCCTCGGTGCCAGCCAGCAGGCCGCCGAGCATGACGCAATTGGCGCCGGCAGCCAGCGCCTTGGAAATGTCGCCGGAATAGCGGATGCCGCCATCGGCGATGACGCCGACGCCGCTGCCCGCCAGGGCATCGGACACATTCGACACGGCGGTGATCTGCGGCACGCCGACGCCTGCGACCATGCGCGTGGTGCAGATGGAGCCAGGGCCGATGCCGACCTTGACGGCGTCGGCCCCGTGCTCGACCAGCGCCGCGGCAGCAGACGCGGTGGCGATGTTGCCGCCGATGACCTGGACTTCGGGGAAGTTCTGCTTGACCCAGCGCACCCGCTCGAGCACGCCCTTGGAATGGCCATGCGCCGTATCGACCGTGATCACGTCGACGCCCGCGGCGACCAGCGCGGCGACACGCTCTTCGGTGCCCTCGCCGGTGCCGACCGCCGCGCCCACGCGCAGACGGCCCATCGCGTCCTTGCAGGCCAGCGGATGCTCGCTCGATTTCTGGATGTCCTTGACGGTGATCAGGCCCATCAGTTCGAAGGCGTCGTTCACCACCAGCACGCGCTCCAGCCGGTGCTTGTGCAGCAGCGCCATGGCCTCGTCGCGGTTGGCGCCCTCCTTCACCGTCACCAGGCGCTCTTTCGGCGTCATGATGTTGGCGATGGGCTGGTCGAGCCGGGTTTCAAAGCGCAGGTCGCGGTTGGTGACGATACCGACCACCTTGCCGCCATCGATCACCGGCAGGCCGGAAATGCGCTTGGCGCGGGTGATTTCAAGCACCTGGCGCACGGTCATCTGCGGCGCGACGGTGATCGGATCCTTGACCACGCCGGATTCAAAGCGCTTGACCGCCGCAACCTGCGCGGCCTGCATTTCGGCGCTCATATTCTTGTGGATGATGCCGATGCCGCCTTCCTGTGCCAGCGCAATCGCCAGGCGTGCCTCGGTGACCGTGTCCATGGCTGCGGACAGCAGCGGCAAATTCAGGGTGATCGTGCGGGTCAACTGGGTGGACAGACTGACTTCGCGGGGGAGGATGGCAGAATGGGCGGGAACGAGCAGAACGTCGTCGAACGTCAGCGCTTTTTGCAGAACACGCATGGGCTTTCCTTAACGCAAAGCGGAATTATACGCGCCCGCCCCTCCGCCGCACAAACGGAGGCCTGCCGAATCCACTTTTGGTCGTAATCTACCAACCTGATTATGCGACTGACGGTTGACTCCGGTGCGCGATGCAGCTAACTTTGCGTCAGCATTCAACCTGCTAGGGCGAGTGGTTCGACAGCCCGACCCCTGAACGCCACACAACATGAGGAGATAAAACAATGTCCAAATTATTGCTTGCCCTGACTTCCGCCGCCCTGCTGGGACTGTCTGGTTGTGCCGGTATGGAGTCCAAAACGGCTGACAAGGCCGCTGCTGCGCCCGCCCTCAGCGCCGAAGCGCAGTCTGCACTGACCGCTGCCCAGGCTGACGTCAAGGATGCCAAGGCCAAGAACGCCCTGTGGACGACCGCAGAAGCCGCGCTGAAGGCTGCCGAAGAAGCCGCCAAGAAAGGCGACAGCGCCACGGTGATCAAGCAGTCCAAACTGGCCAGCGACCATGTCCAGAAAGCCCGGGTCCAGATGAGCTACCCGGTGCTCAAAGTCGGCGATTAAGTCAGCCTGCTCCAGCAAAAAGGCCTTCCGGATTTATTCCGGAAGGCCTTTGTTTTTGGCCGGCCGCCTTATGTTTCCTCGACGGCATCAGAAGCGGCAGCAGTCTTCTCCGGCGTGGCGTCGCCCCCGCCCTTTTTGGTGACCTTGCCTTCTTCGGCGCGTTTGCGGCGCACTTCCTTGGGGTCGGCGATCAGCGGGCGGTAGATTTCCACCCGGTCGCGGTCGCGCACTTTTTCATCCAGCTTGACCAGCTTGCTGAAAATCCCGACCTTGTTTTTGGCGAGGTCGATTTCGGGAAAGGCCTCCAGCACACCTGACGCGCGAATGGCGTCTTCCACCGTCGCCCCCTCGGCAAGCCGGACCGTCAACAGCGGCTGCTGCGCAGGCAGGGCATAAATGACTTCGACGTTGATATCGGCTGTGTTCATAAGGCAACCACCTCGTCTGCACGGCGCACGAAGGCGTCCACAAAGGTATTGGTGATGTGGCTGAACACGGGCGCCAGAACCGTTTCCAGCACCCTGCTGGTAAACACGTACTGCAGCCGGAACTCGATCTTGCAGGCGTCATCGCCCAGGGGGAAAAACGACCAGTCGCCTTCCAGTTCGGCAAACGGGCCGTCCTGCAGCGCGATGCGCATCTCGCGCGGGTGCGTTTTGATATTTTCGGTGGTGAAACTCTGGCGGATGCCCATGTAGGCGATATGGATCGTCGCCACGGTGCGATGTTCATCGCGCAGTTTCAATTCGGTGCCGCCGCACCAGGGCAGGAAATCGGGGTAATCCTCGACCCGATCCACCAGTTCGAACATGCGTTCGGGGGTGTGTGCCACCAGCACACTTTTTTCCACACGCGCCATGGGACACTGAAGCCTTGTAAAATCAAGAATTGTACGCAAGCCCGTCAGCCATGAGCATCGTCGACAACAAAAAAGCCTTTCACGACTATTTCATCGAAGAAAAATTCGAGGCCGGACTCATGCTCGAGGGCTGGGAAGTGAAAGCCATCCGCGCCGGCCGCGTGCAGCTGAAAGAAGCCTATGTGGTGGTCAAGAACGGCGCCGTTTATCTGATCGGCTGCCACATCAGCCCGCTGCCCACGGCGTCCACCCACATTTATCCCGATCCCACGCGTTCGCGCAAGCTGCTGCTGCACGCGGCTGAAATCAACAAGCTGATCGGCAAGACCGAGCGCGCCGGCTTCACCCTGGTTCCACTCGACATGCACTATGTCAAAGGCCGCATCAAGCTGGAAATCGGTCTGGCCAAGGGCAAAAAACAGCACGACAAGCGGGCGGCGGAAAAAGACCGTGAATGGCAGCGCGAAAAGCAGCGCATGGTGCGCACCGTCCAGCACTGATGTGTTGCGCGGAGGCGACCAACGGATGAAATTATCTGCTTATCGGTCGAGTCCCGGCTTGAATCCCTGTTGGAATATCAACTATAATTGCTGAAATTTCGACAAGCGAGGGTCAATCCAATGTCGGCACTTCCTGTTTACCAAGTTGAATTCATTCCGCTGGAACGCCGCTTGTGTGACCGTCGCGTCGCACCGCGCAATGCCGCGCTGCCGTCCGGGATTTCGGCAGACCGTCGCAGGGTAAGCGTCCGGCGTTCTGAAGATCGCCAACCCGCGCCCCTGAAAGTCATTTCGCAATAAACGCCCTGGCGCTCCGCGCGCCCGGGACGTTTTGTTTGCACTGCGGGCAGCTGTCCTTGCTGCCTCCTGCAGAATTCACCCTCTCCAAACCTGCTCAATCCCGCATGACGCGCAAGCCCGCACAGGTGTGGTTTGCAGCCGTCCCCGCCATCATGTGACAATGCCCGGCAGTAAAGCGTTTCCCCCTGTTTCATCCCTGAAAGTTGAGCCCCGCTTGCCCGCCTCCGTAGCAGACCTCGCGGCCTTCGATGAGATCATCGACGCCCGTTCCCCCGGCGAATTTGCCGAAGACCATATCCCTGGCGCGATCAACCTGCCGGTGCTGGACGATGCCGAGCGCGCGCGCGTCGGCACGCTCTACAAGCAGGTATCGTCGTTCGAGGCAAAAAAAGTCGGCGCCGCGCTGGTGTCGCGCAACATCGCGCAGCACCTGGAGACCTGGTTTGCCGGCAAGCCCAAGTCCTATCGTCCGCTGGTGTATTGCTGGCGTGGCGGCAGCCGCAGCGGGGCCATGACGCACATCCTGCAGAAAATCGGCTTTGCCGCGATGCAACTCGACGGCGGCTACAAGGCCTATCGGCGCCATGTGGTGGCCGAACTCGAACGCCTGCCGGCGCAGTTCAACTACCGCGTGGTATCCGGCCCCACCGGCAGCGGCAAGAGCCGCCTGCTGCAGGCGCTGGCCAACACAGGCGCCCAGGTGCTCGACCTCGAAGCACTGGCGGCGCATCGGGGCTCCCTGCTGGGGGCACTGCCGGGCCAGGACCAGCCCTCGCAGAAAAGCTTCGAGAGCGCCATCTGGGCCGGGCTGAACGGTTTTGATCCCGCCCGCCCCATATTCGTCGAATCCGAAAGCAAGAAAATCGGCGCGCTGCGGGTGCCCGATGCCCTGATCACGGCCATGCACGCCAGCCCCTGCGTGCAGCTGGAGGTGCCGCTGGCGGCACGGGTGCAGTTGTTGACCGAGGATTACGCGCATTTTCTGCACGACGCGGAGACGATCAACCGCCAGCTCGGTTTTCTCGTTTCGTTGCGCGGCAGCGAGACCATTGCGGCATGGCAGGCGCTGGCCAATCGGCAGGCATGGCCCGAACTGGTGGCTGCCCTGCTGGAACAGCATTACGACCCGGCCTATTTCAAGTCGCTGGCACGCAATTACGCACCCTCGCCCACCCATCTGAGCTTCCACACTGATGATTTGTCGGCCAGCGGGCTGCAGCAGCTGGCGCGCGAGATTCTGGCTGCTGTTTAAAGCAGCTTGCCCAGCACGAAGCCGATGACGATGCCGATGATGGTCGCGATCGTGATGCCGCGGTAGGTCAGCACATCCTTCGAATAGCCGCGCCGGATGGCGATGTAAGACACCAGGTAGCCCACTGCGTTGAGCAGCCAGATGAAGCCGATCGAAAGCACCTTGACGATGATCGGGCCGATCAACGGCACCAGCGTAATGATCCCCAAGAGCCAGGCAAAGGCATTGGAAATCAGTCCCACCGCCACCACGGTGCCGGCAATCACGCTGCGATCGACGTTGAAGTGCAATCCCAGCCACACCAGCCCGCCGATTGCGCACCACACCGGCAGCATGACCCTCCAGTTGCGCCACCACGGTGCCCGCGGTGAAAAATCAACCTCGAAGTTTTCCGGTTCGATCATGTCTCAGATGCAAAAAAAAACGGGTAACCCCAGCAATAAAGGGTAACTCACCCGCGCCGCACTTCGATGACGTTCTGCACGTGCTGCAGGCGCGCCAGCAGCCGGGACAGTTGCTGCAACTCGCGAACCCGTACGCTCAGCTGCATGTGTGCAAGCTCGCCGCGGGTTTCGGTATTGACCCGCAGCACATCGAGCCTGTCCTTGGCGATGACGTCGGAAATGTCGCGCAGCAGGCCCTGACGGTCGAAGGCCTTGAGGAGAATGTCCACCTCGAAGGCAGCGCCGGCATCGAGCACCCATTCGGCCGGCAACATGCGCGCGGCGTTGGCGCGCCTGAGGCTGGCGCAATCGGCGCGGTGCACGGTGAGCCCGCGGCCCACAGTGGTGTAAGCGACGATGGCATCCGGCGGCTGCGGCTTGCAGCAGCGCGCCAGCGTCAAAGGCACATCACCCAGCCCCGGAATCACGATGGGGTTGCCGGACCTGGGCCGCGCACGCGGCCTGGCCGTCGGCACCAGCGCCGGGACGGTCTTGCCCGATTCCTGCAGGGCGTTGACCAGGTCGCGCTGGCCGACGTCGCCGCGGCCGAGCGCAGCCAGGAATTCATCCACCTTGTTGAACTTGAGCCGCTGCGCGAGTTTTTCCTGGTTCGCGTCCACCACGCCCAGGCGCTTGAGTTCCTTCTCCAGCAGGGTGCGGCCAAGGCTGACCTGCTCGCCGACGTCGCGCTGGCGGAACCAGGCGCGCACCTTGGACCGCGCGCGGTGGGTGGCCAGATAGCCGAGCGCCGGGTTGAGCCAGTCGCGGCTCGGCGCGCCTTCCTTGGCGGTGATGACCTCGACGCGCTGGCCGTTGTCCAGCGCGGTGTTGAGCGGCACCATCGCGCCGTTGACCTTGGCGCCGCGGCAGCGATGTCCGAGGTCGGTGTGCAGCGTGTAGGCAAAATCCACCGGCGTGGCGCCGCGATCGAGCGCCACCACCCGCCCCTGCGGGGTCAGCACGTAGACCTGGTCGTGGAACAGCTCGGTCTTGAACTGTTCGGAAAATTCGCTGCTGTCGGCGACGTCGTCCTTCCATTCCAGGATGCGCCGCAGCCAGGCGATCTTTTCTTCGTACTGCGCGTCCTGCTTGCCGCCTTCCTTGTAGCGCCAGTGCGCAGCGACGCCGAGCTCGGCATTGTGGTGCATGTCGAAGGTGCGGATCTGCACTTCCAGTGCGCGGTCCTCGGGTCCGATCACGGCCGTATGCAGCGAACGGTAGTCGTTGCTCTTGGGCTGCGAGATGTAGTCGTCGAACTCGCCCGGAATCGGCTGCCACAGGTTGTGCACCAGGCCCAGCACGGTGTAGCAGTCGATCTCGTGCTTCACCAGCACGCGCACCGCGCGGATGTCGTACAGCTGCTCGAACGAGAGCCGCTTGCGCCGCATCTTGTTGACGATGCTGGCGATGTGCTTGGGGCGGCCCGTGACTTCGGCCTCGATGCCGTGCAGTGCAAGCTCGGCTTCGAGGCGCTCGATGATGCCCTTGATGTAGGCCTCGCGGTCGGCGCGCTTTTCGTCGAGCTGCGCGGCGATGGTCTTGTAGGTGTCGGGATCCAGATAGCGGAATGCCCAGTCCTCCATCTCCCACTTGATCTGCCACACGCCGAGCCGGTTGGCCAAGGGCGAAAACAGCTCGCGTGCCTGGTGGCCGAGCGCATCGCGGATGGACTCGTCCTGATTGGCGGCGCAGCGCAGCGCATGCGTGCGTTCGGCCAGCTTCACCAGCACCACACGGATGTCCTCCACCATCGCCAGCACCATCTGGCGCAGGGCTTCAAGCTGGGCATGCGGGTCGACGCGCTTGTCGGTGGCGCTGACAGCCAGCGCCTCGATGCGCGCCATCGCCGCCACGCCGCGGGCAAGCCGCGCAGCAATGCCGAAGGTGGCATCGAAATCGGGCGCGTCGCCCAGGCAGTCATGCAGCAGAGCTGCCGCGACCGCATCCGCCCCTACCTTCAGTTCAGCCACGATCAGGGCGGTGCCGACGCTGTGTGCGAACGCGTGGGTCGCTCCCAGTTGCCGGTGCGCATGCTCCAGCGCGCGCCAGGGCAGATCGTTTTCCGCCACCGGCAGCACGCGCGCCAGCGCCTGCCGGGCGGATTCGAGATCGGTCGCGTCAAAGCAGCGGGGCTTTACGGTTTCAGTCATGGTCGAATGATTCAGCCTGCCAGTAGCGGCGATGGGTTGGCCGATATTGTGAGGCCTCGACCCCGGCTTCGCCAAAATCGAGACGGATCAGCCCTCCGGAATCGCTGCGCAACAGGCGCGCCTCGCTGTCGCGAAAGCGCGCCACCACGTGGGGGTGCGGGTGGCCATAGCGGTTGCGGTAGCCCTGGGTAAACACGACGAGTTCGGGTCGGGTCGCCGCAACGAATTCCGGAATGGACGAGGTGAGGCTGCCGTGGTGCCCGGCAAGCAACACGCTCACGGGTTCCAGTTGACCGGATTCAATCAATTCAAGCTCTGTCCGCCGCTCGCCGTCGCCCGTCATCAAGAGGCTGTGGTGCCCGCTGCTAACCCGCAGCACGCAACTGTAGTCGTTGTCGCGGCGAGGGGATTCAGCGTAGGCCGTAGGCCGTGGGTTCAGAATCTCGAACAGCACGCCGTCCCAGGACCAGCGCTGGCCGCGCGTGCAGTGGCGCGCAGCTGGCGCGCCTTCGAGCAAAGGGCTGGTTGCAGGCAACCCGTGGAGCAGCCAGCCGGTGGGGATGTCGCGCAGCACCGAGCGCATGCCGCCGCTGTGATCGTTGTCGTCATGCGTGACGATCAGCCCGGTCAATTCCCCGACGCCTGATGCGCGCAGCAAGGGAACGATGATGCGCTCGCCCGAATCGCTGTCGGCGAATGCCGCACCGGTGTCGTACAGCAACGCGCGATTCGCGGTGCGAACCAGCACGGCAGTGCCCTGCCCGACGTCGATCACCTCGGCGCGAAAATGTCCGGGCGCAATGGCGTCCCGCAGTGGGAACAGCAGCGGCAACCACAGCAGCAGCCCCAGTAAACGCAGCGGAAATCCGCGCGGCAGCAGCAGCCAGACCGTACCGGCGAGTGCCAGCGCTGCTGCCCATCCCGCCGGCGCCGGCAGGGTTGCCACCGCCAGCGGCAGACTGCTCGCCCAGGCCAGTGCCACGCCCAGCCATTCCATCAGCCACGCCGCCGCATGCCACAGGGGCGGAACCAGTACCCCCAGCAGCGCCAGCGGCGTGATCAGCCAACTCACCAGCGGAATCGCCACCGCGTTGGCCAGCGGCGATATCAGCGAGACCTGCTGGAACAGCAGGAACAGCACCGGCGCCAGCGCCAGCGTGACCGCGCCCTGCACCGTGACCCAGCCGCGCAGCCCAGCGGGAAGCGCGACGCGGCCGAAGCTCACCCACAGGATCGCGGCGATGGCGCCAAACGACAGCCAGAAACCAGCCGACAACACGGCCCACGGGTCGATCAGCAACACGACGAAGAGCGCCACGACGAGCGCTGTGAAGGGCCGCGGCTCGCGCCGTCCCCACAATGCCAGCGCCAGCACGATCAGCATGAAGAGGGTGCGTTGTGTCGGCACCTGGAAACCGGCCAGCAGCGCATAACCGAAGGCCGCCAGCACCGCCGCGATCAGCCCGGCCTGGCGTGTGGGCAGGCGTTCGGCGCGGCGCGGCAGGCGCCGCCAGATGCTCGCCACCATCCAGCCGGCCAGCGCCGCGATCATGGTGACGTGCAGTCCGGAAATGGAAAGCAGGTGATTGACGCCGGTGCGCGTGAAGGCGCGCCACTGATCGTGCGGAATGCTGCGCTGGTCGCCCACCACCAGCGCAGCAATAACGCCAGCGTAGGGGGCGTCGCCAAGGGTCCTCATGATGCGTTCCAGGACCGCCGCGCGGGCCGCAGCAATCCACGCGGCGGGCGTGTGTGCCTGCGCCGCGAGCCGCTGCGGCAGGGGCATCTCGCGCACATAGCCGCTGGCGTTGATGCGGCGCTCAAGCATCCAGGCTTCGAGATCGAAGCCGTGCGGATTGCTGGTGCCGTAGGGAATCTTGAGGCGAACGGTCAGTTGCCAGCGCTCACCCGCGCGCATG
>JBAVWB010000084.1:0-2863 GCA_049697615.1 Thiobacillus sp.
CCGCCGCGTCGGCCGGCGAAGCCGCGCTCGCCAGCGGCGTCGAGACGCTCGGCGCGACCAGCCTGCTGGAAGTGTGCGCGTGGCTGTCCGGCCAGGGCGCGCTGCTCGAACCGGTGTCGGACCCCACAGCCACCGCGCCGGACTACCCCGACTTTGCCGATGTAAAAGGCCAGGCCGCCACCCGGCGCGCGCTTGAAGTCGCCGCGGCAGGCGGCCATTCGGTGCTGATGGCGGGGCCGCCCGGCACCGGCAAGTCGATGCTCGCCGCGCGCTTTCCCGGCATCCTGCCGGCGATGAACGAGGACGAAGCGCTGGAAGCCGCCGCGGTGCAATCGCTCAACGGCGGCTTTCGCTTCGAGCACTGGAAGCGCCGCCCCTTCCGTTCGCCCCACCACACCGCTTCCGCGGTGGCATTGGTGGGCGGCGGCGGCAACCCGCGACCGGGCGAAATCTCGCTGGCGCACCACGGCGTGCTGTTTCTCGACGAACTGCCCGAGTTCTCGCGGCAGGTGCTGGAAGTGCTGCGCGAACCGCTGGAGACCGGCCACATCACGATTTCGCGCGCGGCGCGGCAGGCCGATTTCCCGGCGCGCTTCCAACTGGTGGCCGCGATGAACCCCTGCCCCTGCGGCTACCTCGGCCACCCCACGCAGGCCTGCCGCGACACGCCGGACCAGATCGCGCGCTACCGCGGGCGCATTTCGGGTCCGCTGCTCGACCGCATCGACATCCAGGTCAGCGTGCCGGCGCTGACCGAGGACGAGTTGATGCGGGCCGGCGCCGGCGAGGCCACTTCCCCCATCCGCGAACGCGTGCAGGCCGCGCGCGCGCGCCAGATGGCGCGCCAGGGCAAGCCCAACGCCGCGCTCGGCACCCAGGAAATCGACCAGCACTGCGCGCTGGATGCCGCCGGCGAAGCCCTGCTGAAGCAGGCGATCGTGCGGCTCAACCTGTCGGCGCGCGCCTATCACCGCGTGCTCAAGCTGGCGCGCAGCGTGGCCGATCTGGCCGGCAGCGAGTTCATTACATCCACGCATCTGGCCGAGGCCATCCAGTACCGGAGACAGGCAGCATGAGCAGGCTTCGCCTCCCCTCACCCCAACCCTCCCCCAGAGGGGGAAGGAGCAAACGTGACGCCCAAACCGATTAACGCCTACGAATCCTGGCGCGAAGAAAAGCAATCGGCCTGGCTCTACCGCGTGGTGGCCGACTGCGAGCGCGGCACGCCGCGCGCGGCGCTGTTCGACGAACTGGCTCAGGCGGCCGACGACCAGGCCGAGATCTGGCTGGCCACCATCACCCAAAAAGGCGGCCCGGCACCCGCGCCGTTCCAGCCCGACCTGCGCACCCGCGTTGTCGCCCGCCTCACCCGCACCTTCAAGCCGCGCGCCATGCGCGGCGTGCTGGCGGCGATGAAGGTGCGCGGCATGGTGCTCTACACGCATACGCCGCCGCATGCCATGCCGACCCGTGTGGACGAGATCGGCAAGCGCCACCAGCGCGGCGGCGCCGGCAATGCCCTGCGCGCCGGCGTGTTCGGCGTCAACGACGGCCTGGTGTCGAATGCGGCGCTGATCTATGGCGTCGCCGGCGCGGCGCAGGAGCCGTCGGTAATCCTGCTGACCGGCGTGGCCGGCCTCCTGGCGGGCGCCTTCTCGATGGCGGCGGGCGAATACGTGTCGGTGCGCTCGCAGCGCGAAATGTTCGAATACCAGATCGGCCTGGAACGCGACGAGCTGGAAGAATACCCAGCGGAAGAGGCTGCCGAACTGGCCCTGATCTACGCCGCCAAGGGCATGCCGGCGGACGAGGCACGGCGCGTGGCCGACACCCTGATGCAGGACCCGGAACGCGCACTGGACACACTGGCGCGCGAGGAGCTCGGGCTCAACCCCGACGAACTCGGCTCGCCGTGGATGGCGGCGATTTCATCCTTCGCCGCTTTCACTGCCGGCGCAGCATTGCCGCTGGCACCCTTCCTGTTCGGCCACGGCGAAGCGCTCATGGCCTCGATCGCGCTCACCGCGCTCGGCCTGTTCGCCGTCGGCGCCAGCATGAGCCTGTTCACCGGCCGCCACGCCCTGCTTTCCGGCCTGCGCATGCTCGGCATCGGCGGTGCGGCGGGGCTGGCGACCTATTTCATCGGCGCCTGGCTGGGGGTGTCGCTGGCTTAGCGCACCCGCACGCCCCCGATCCCCGGGACGGCCTTGCAGGAAGCGGCGCGCAGGCCGCATCGGTCGTGATAACCCCGCATCGCTGACCGGCTTATGTGTGCCAGCGCACAGAACTGCGCGTGAAAGACCGCGATGATCCATACTCTTCGCTGAAGAGACTGGATCTCCTATCCGACTGCGGCGGCTTCACGCTTGTGTTGCCGGCCCACACACACGCAGCCCCCCCCAGATGGCTGCACGCATTTCACGGAAGCCCCACCATGCCCGAAACAGGAAGCCCTTCCCCCCTTTCCGACGCTGTCGGCAAGAGCGAAGGCGGCAGCGAAGCGCAGCGCCAGGAAGCCTTGCTTAAAACGGGAGCCCTGCAGAGCGCAATTTTCAACAGCGCCAATTTCTCGAGCATCGCGACCGACGCAAAGGGCGTCATTCAGATCTTCAACGTCGGCGCCGAGCGCATGCTGGGCTACATGGCCGCCGACGTCCTGAACAAGATCAAGCCGGCCGACATTTCCGACCCTGAGGAAGTGGTCGCGCGCGCCAAGGCCTTGAGCGTCGAACTCGGAACCCCGATTACGCCGGGCTTCGAGGCACTGGTGTTCAAGGCTTCGCGCGGCATCGAGGACATCTACGAACTGACCTACATCCGCAAGGACGGCAGCCGCTTCCCGGCGGTCGTCTCGGTCACGGCG
>JBAVWB010000085.1:0-7843 GCA_049697615.1 Thiobacillus sp.
TGCAGGTTCCGGCCAGATCGAGCATCAGGCGTGCGTCGCCGCGGACGCCGGATGCGCGCAACCCGGCCGCCGCATCCAGCGCCTTCCCGGCCTCCTTCGCGTTGCCGGATTTGGCATGCACCATGCCCTGCGTGACGGCCATGACCAGCTGTCCCTCGGGGCTGGCCTGCAGGGCGCTCTTGTTCTTCTTGAGGGTGTCGGCGGCCGCATCGAGGTTGCCCTGCTCCACCTGCACCCGGCACAGGTTGCCGAAATCGCCGGGGGTGACGAAGACCGAGTGGCGTCCCTTTTCCAGCACACTGGAAAAGGCAATGCACGCGGTATCGAGGTCGCCATTGGCATGGGCGACCTCGCCCAGCCGCTGCTGCCGGCGCACCGTTCTCGCGGATATGGCGACGCCGCGTTCGAGCGCCTGCTGGGCACCCGCGTCATCCTTTTTCGCCTGGCAGACATCGGTGAGCAGGTCGTAGGCGGCGACCATTTCCGGCGCCTGCTCCACCACGTCGCGCAGCACTTCCTCGGCGGCTTCGTCCTTCTTTTGCAGATGCAGGGAGCGGGCAAGGCCCAGGCGCGCCCACGGAATGGCGCGCAGCGTGATCACCTGCTGGTAGAGGGCCTCCGCCGCCTCGAAGCGCCCCAGCGTGACGAGCAACTCGCCCTTGAAGCGCAGGGCATCCACCATGTATTTGGCCTGGTTGAGGATCAGCGCATCGCAGGCTTCGATGGCGGCTTCCAGTTCGTTTGCCATGAAGTGCCGGTAAACGGCGCGAAACGCGCGCTTGCGCAGCAGGACGTTTTCGAGCCGGCGGCACAGGACCTCCGGGCTGAAGGGCTTGATCATGTAATCGTCCGGCGCCAGTTCGGCGGTGGCGACCACTTTTTCGTAATAGGACTCGGCGGTGACCATGATGAACACCGTGTCGAGCGAGATCAGGTTGCTGTGGCGCAATTCCTCCAGCAGTTGCTGGCCGTCGCGGCCATCCCCCAGGTTGAAGTCGCACAGGATGAAGTCGAACGGCCGCAGCTTGATGTGATAGATGGCCTCGGAGGCCGTGGCGGCCAGTTGCACCGTGGTGATGCCGAAATTGGACAGCGTGATGCGCAGCGCATTGCGCATGCCGGGAGAATCCTCCACCACCAGTGCGCGCAGGACAGAGTAATTGATCGGCGCGTTTTCGCCCGCGCCGCTCACGCTGCCATGCCCCGACTTGATTCAACGCGCCTGCTCACGCAAACATCCCCAAATGCACCGATTTGAGTGCAATAACGGCCATCCGGAGGCTTACTGAACCTTGCGCTGACGCGCTCAGGGGGCGGGGGGGATTTCCAGCTCTTCCGCGTAGGGACGGCTCGGATACTGGAAGGCAACCGGTCCATCCGGCTTGGCATGGACGAACTGGCTGACGAAGGGATCGGCGGAGTCCATCATCTCGGCGGCGTTGCCTTCGGCCACCACCACGCCGTCGTGGATGAAATAGACGTAATCGGCAACCTTCAGCGATTCCGACACGTCGTAGGTCACCACGACCGAGGTCAGGCCGAGCGCATCGTTGAGGCGGCGGATCAGGCTGGCGATGGTGTTGAGCGAGATCGGATCGAGGCCGGCGAAGGGCTCGTCGTACATGATCAGCATGGGGTCGAGCGCGATCGCCCGGGCGAGCGCCACGCGGCGTTCCATGCCACCCGACAGTTCGGCGGTGCGCAGGTCGTGGGCGCCGCGCAGGCCGACGGCGTGCAGCTTCATCAGCACCAGGTCGTGGATGACGTCCTCCGGCAGGTCGGTATGCTCGCGCATCGGATAGGCGATGTTCTCGAACACCGAAAGATCGCTGAACAGCCCGCTCACCTGAAACATCATGCCCATCTTGCGCCGCATCGCGTAGAGATCGGTGTTATTCAGCTTGTGGACCACCTGGCCATTGAATTTGACGCTGCCGCGCGACGGCCTCAGCTGGCCGCCGAAATGGCGCAGCAGGGTGGTCTTGCCGCAGCCGCTGACGCCGAGGATGCCGACCACCTTGCCGCGGGGAATGACGAGGTTGATCCCCTTCAGCACCTGGTTGGTGTCGAACGAGAAATGCAGATCGCTGACTTCCAGCAGATTGTCCGCTGACTGCTGCGGTGTATTTTCCTGCGATGCCGGCATGCTCAGATTTCTTCCAGCAAACGTTCCGGCGCTTCCAGCGCGGCCTTCACCGCAACCAGGAACTGCACCGCGTCGCGGCCGTCGATCAGCCGGTGGTCGTAGGTCAGCGCCAGGTACATCATCGGGCGGATCACCACCTGGCCGTTTTCGGCAACCGGGCGTTCCTGGATGGTGTGCATGCCGAGGATCGCCGACTGCGGCGGGTTGAGGATGGGGGTGGAGAGCAGCGAGCCGAACACGCCACCGTTGGTGATGGAGAAGGTGCCGCCGCTCAAGTCCTCGAGCGTCAGCTTGGCGTCGCGCGCGCGGCGGGCGAAGTCGGAAATGGCGGACTCGATCCCGGCCGACGACAGCGTCTGCGCGCGACGCAAAATCGGCACCACCAGTCCGCGCGGGCTGGAGATGGCGATGCCGATGTCGACGTCGCCGTGCCACACGATGTCGCTGCCGTCGATGGCGGCGTTGACGACGGGAAACTGCTGCATCGCCTGGCACACCGCGCGCACAAAGAAGGACATGTAGCCGAGCTTGACGCCGTGCTTGACCTCGAACTCGGCCTTGAAGCGCTGGCGCAGTTCGTTCACCGGCTGCATGTTCACCTCGTTGAAGGTGGTGAGCATGGCGGCGGTGTGCTGCGCGGCGACCAGGCGTTCGGCGACGCGGCTGCGCAGGCGCGACATCGGCTCGCGTTTGGTCGGTTTGGGCATCACGTTCGCTCCCTCCCCCGTTCGGGGGGAGGGTTGGGGAGAGGGCAGCGGCGCGGCGGCAGGGCTGAGGCTCGAAGCCGCAGGCAGTTGCACACGCTCGACGGGCGGTTTCGTCATCGCAGGCATGGACTCGGACATACCTTGATTAACGCTGTCATCGCGAGACCCGAAGGGGCGTGGCGATCCAGAAGGGCGCGTCACCGCTGGCGCCCTGGATTGCTTCCCACCACGGCCTTCGGCCTCGTGGCTAAAGGCAACTTCGCTCGCAATGACGGACGTACCGGTTCCACGCCCCGTCGCCACGCCCTCGCCGGTCTCGATCACCGCCACCACCTCGTCGGCCTTCACCACGGCGCCTTCCTGCTGGCGGATCTCGATCAGGGTGCCGGATGCCGGCGCAGGGATTTCCAGGATCACCTTGTCGGTTTCCAGATCGACCAGGGTGTCGTCGCGCGCGATGGTGTCGCCCACCTGCTTGCGCCACGGCAGCAGGGTGCCGCTGGCGACCGAATCGGACAGGGTCGGCACACGCACTTCAAGCTTCATAGGGGGTCTCCAGCGCATCGTTCAGCAAGGCTTCCAGTTCCGCCCGGTGGCGCGAGGCATAGCCCGACGCCGGCGCCGCGGCAGGGGGCCGGCCGGCGTAATGGAAACGCCGGCCGTCGGGCGTGCAGTGATTGAGGTGATGCAGGGCCTGGTACCACACGCCCTGGTTCATCGGCTCTTCCTGTGCCCAGACGAAGGTGTCGGCCTGCGGATAGGCCGCAAGCACGCTGCGGAAGGCCTCTTCCGGGAAGGGATAGAGCTGCTCCACCCGCACCAGTGCAATGTCGTCGAGGCCGCGCGCGGCACGCGTGGCCTCGAGATCGAACCATACGCGCCCGCAACACGCCACCACGCGTTTCGCACGCCGCGGCGCGCGCGGATCGTCGATGACCGGGAGAAACGCCCCGCTGCTCAAATCCGCCAGCCACGAGGTCGACACCGGGTGGCGCAGCAGGCTCTTCGGGCTCATGATCACCAGCGGCTTTCTCAGCGGGCGCACGATCTGCCGGCGCAGCAGGTGAAACATCTGCGCCGGCAGGGTTGGCACGCAGACCTGGATGTTGTCCTGCGCACACAACTGCAGGAAGCGCTCGAGGCGCGCGGACGAGTGCTCCGGCCCCTGCCCTTCGAGGCCATGCGGCAGCATCAGCGTGAGTCCGCACAGGCGCCCCCACTTGGCCTCTCCGCTGGCAATGAACTGGTCGATCACCACCTGCGCGCCGTTGGCGAAGTCGCCGAACTGCGCCTCCCACACCACCAGCGTGTCGGGGTCGGCGGTCGAATAACCATATTCGAAGGCCAGCACCGCTTCTTCCGACAGCAGCGAATCGATGATGGTGAAGTTGCCCTGGCGATCGTGGACGTGTTCGAGCGGGATGTAGACGCCGCTCTGGCGGCGTTCGCGCTTCTGGTCGTGCCACACCGCGTGGCGGTGGAAGAAGGTGCCGCGCGCCGAATCCTGTCCCGACACCCGCACATTGTGGCCGGCGTCGAGCAGACTGGCGTAGGCCAGGTTTTCCGCATAGCCCCAGTCCACCGGCAACTCGCCCGCGCGCATTTTTCGGCGGTCGTCGAGCACCTTCTGCACCCGCGAGTGCAGTTCGATCTCGTGCTGCAGCGTGGTGATGCGCTCGCCCAGAAAATCGAGCCGCGCCGCCGGCACGGCCGTCGCCACTTCAGCGACCGGGCTGCCCTTGAAGCGCCCCCAGTCCATGCTGTAGGTTTCCTTGAAATCGGACAAGGCGGGCGGGCTCAGCGTTTCACCGTGCTCCAGCCGCTCGCGGCAGTCATCCACCATGTCGTCGGCCTGCGACTGGGTCAGCACGCCCTCGTCGACCAGACGCTGCGCATACAGCACGCGGGTGCTGGAGTGCGCCTGGATGCGGCGGTACATCAGCGGCTGGGTGGCGAGCGGTTCATCCTGCTCGTTATGCCCATGGCGGCGGTAGCACACCAGGTCGATGAAGCAGTTCTTGTGGAAGGTGTAGCGGTAGTCGACCGCCGTCTGCACCGCGAAGGCCACCGCCTCGGGGTCGTCGCCGTTGACGTGCAGCACCGGCGCCTCGACCATTTTCGCGACGTCGGTGCAATACAGCGTCGAGCGCACGTCGCGCGGGTCGGAGGTGGTGAAGCCGATCTGGTTGTTGATGACGATGTGGATCGCGCCGTGGTTGCGGAAGCCGCGCGTCTGCGACATGTTGAGGCTTTCCATCACCACGCCCTGCCCCGACAGCGCGGCGTCGCCGTGCAGGATCACCGGCACCACTTCGTAGCCGAGCACGTCGCCGCGCCGGTCCTGGCGCGCGCGCACCGAGCCGCGCACCACCGGATGCACAATTTCCAGGTGCGATGGATTGAACGCCAGCGCCAGGTGCACCGGGCCGTACGGCGTGGAAAAATCGGTGGAAAAGCCCTGGTGGTATTTGACGTCGCCCGACAGCGGCGAATCGGGATAGCCGTTCGCCGGTTCCTCGTACAGGCTCTCGATCGTGCGGCCCATGATGTTGGCCAGCACGTTGATGCGGCCGCGGTGCGCCATGCCCATCACGATTTCCTTGGCGCCATGGCGCGCACAGCGTGCGACCACCTGATCGAGCAGCGGGATCAGGCTCTCGGCGCCCTCGAGCGAGAAACGCTTCTGGCCGACGTGCTTGGTGTGGAGGAATTTCTCCAGCGTCTCGGCGTCGGTCAGCCGCCTCAGCAGCTTTTTTTTCTGATCGGTGGACACCCCGAAGCGTCCCTGCGCCGATTCGATGCGCTCCTGCAGCCAGCGTTTGCGCGCAACCTCGCTGATGTGCATGTACTCGGCGCCGACGTGGCCGCAATATGCTGCGTTCAGCCGCCGCAGGATGTCGTCCAGAGTGCTACGCTCCACCCCGAACAGCGAGCCGGTTTCGAATTCACGGCCCATGTCTGCCTCGGTCAGGCCGTAGTGCTCGGGATCGAGTTCGGGCGTGGGCGGCGGTTCGAAACGCCGCAGGGGATCCAGATCGGCCTTCCTCACCCCCAGGTAGCGATAGGCGTTGATGAGCCGCAGCACCGCGACCTGGGCAGCATCGGACGCTGACGTGGTGCCCGGCAGCGGCTGCGTCAGCCAGGGTGCCAGCGCATCGTCGCCGAACTGTTCCAGATAGGCCGCATTGCCGGCATACAGCGGGGACGTCCGGGACCAGTCAGGCGCGCTCATGGGGGAAGGGTTGCGGGTTCAGGCTCCGCGCTGGTCCAGCGGCACGAATTCGCGCCGCGCCGAACCGGTATAGAGCTGGCGCGGACGGCCGATCTTGTGCGCAGGGTCGGACAGCATTTCGTGCCACTGCGCGACCCAGCCGGCGGTACGCGCCAGCGCAAACATCGCGGTGAACATGCTGGGGGGAATGCCGAGCGCGCGGAAGATGATGCCGGAATAGAAGTCGACGTTGGGATAGAGTTTGCGCGAGATGAAATATTCGTCTTCCATCGCGATGCGCTCCAGTTCCATCGCCATCTTGAACTGGGGATCGTCGCGCAGGTCGAGCTCGTCGAGCACCTCGTAGCAGGTCTCGCGGATGATGCGGGCGCGCGGGTCCATGTTCTTGTAAACCCGGTGGCCAAAGCCCATCAGACGAAAGCCGCTGCTCTTGTCCTTGGCGCGCTTGATGAATTCGGGGATGCGCGAGATGTCGCCCATCTCGTCGAGCATTTTCAGCACCGCCTCGTTGGCGCCGCCATGCAGCGGTCCCCACAGCGAGGCCATGCCGCTCGCCATGCTGGCATAGGGGTTGGCACCGCTGGAGCCGGCCAGGCGCACGGTCGAGGTCGAGGCATTCTGCTCATGGTCTGCATGCAGGATGAAGATGCGGTCGAGCGCGCGCGCCAGCACCGGGTTGGGCTCGTAGGGTTCGCACGGGCTGGAAAACATCATGTGCATGAAGTTCTCGGCGTACGACAGGCGGTTCTGCGGGTACGCGAAGGGCTGGCCTTCGTTGTACTTGTACGACCAGGCCGCCACCGTCGGCACCTTGGCGATCAGCCGGTGCGCCACGATCTCGCGCTGACGCGGATCGAAGATGTTCATGTCTTCGTGATAAAAAGCCGACATGGCGCCGGTGACGCTGATCATCACCGCCATCGGATGGGCATCGCGGCGGAATCCGCGGAACACGTTCTCCATCTGGTCGTGCAGCATGGTGTGGTGGCGGATCGACTGCTCGAACGTCTGCTTCTGATCGGCTGTCGGCAGTTCACCGTGGATCAGCAGGTAGCAGACTTCCATGTAGTCCGACTTGTAGGCCAGCTCCTCGATCGGATAGCCGCGGTAATACAGCAGGCCCTCGTCGCCGTCGATGTAGGTGATCGCCGAGGTGCAGCTGGACGTGGCGGTGAAGCCCGGATCATGGGTGAAATAGCCGTGCGCGCCGAGCGCGCGGATGTCGATCACCGGCTTGCCGTAGGTGCCCTGCTCGATCGGCAGTTCGATGGACGGACTGCCGTCGCTGAAGGTGAGGGTGACGGTTTTTTTCATTGTGATTCCAATAGTGTTGCAGCCCGGTATTTTTGCAGGCGTTCAATCAGCGCGGCAAGGTCGGCATCGCCCGCAGGCGACCGGCCTTGCAGCCTGTCGACAATGTCCATGTCCGACAGGGCCAGCAGCCGCTCCAGCGCGGCGGCCTCGCAAGCCTCAAGTGTAGCGCGGTGCGCCTGCAGAAAGCCACCCAGCCAGAGATCGAGTTCGAGCAAGCCGCGCCGGCAGCGCCAGGCCATTCTATCGGTTTGGGCATACGATCTTTCATGGGCTTCAGCGCATAGAAAGTCGGAGTCCCCTTGTGGGGCATCACGTTCGCCCCCTCTCCCGCAAGCGGGAGAGGGTTGGGGTGAGGGAGTGGCTGGTAGACCCATCACCCCCGCGGCCGAACAAGCTGCCAGGCGCGGACCACGTAGGTGGCTGCGGCAAAGCCGCTCCACACAT
>JBAVWB010000086.1:0-9090 GCA_049697615.1 Thiobacillus sp.
GTCCAGCAGCGCCGCGCGCACCGCCGGCAGCGCCGCCACTTTGGATGCGCCCTCGCCCACCGCTTCGGCGCGGATGGCGTCGGTGACGTTTTCTTCCGCCAGCCACACCGCGCCCTCACGGAAGGTGGCGGGCAGCGTGGCCGCCAGTTCCGCCACCCGGGCCTCGTCGTCCAGCGCCACGCCGTGCTTCATCGCCGACAGTGCGGTCAGCCGGTAGAGCGCGCCGCTATCGAGGAAATGGAAGCCGAGCGCAGTGGCCACCCGCTCGGCCACGGTGCCTTTACCGGAGGCCGAGGGGCCGTCGATGGCAATGACGGGAGCGCGGAGAGCAGAGAGCGGAGGGTCGAGAGCGGATGCCGCGGCGTTCATTGGGCAATCGTCGAAAAAATCTTGAAATACGTCGGGAAGGTCTTGTTCACGCACGCCGGATCGTTGATGCGCACCGGCACGCCGCCGAGCGTCACCAGCGACAGGCACATCGCCATGCGGTGGTCGTCGTAGGTGTCGATAACGGCGTTGGGGATGAGTGTTTCCGGCGGCGTGATGCGGATGAAGTCCGCGCCTTCTTCCACCGTCGCGCCGACCTTGCGCAGTTCGGTCGCCATCGCCGCGATGCGGTCGGTTTCCTTCACCCGCCAGCTGGCAATGTTCCGCAGCGTGGTCACGCCGTCGGCGAACAGCGCCGCCACCGCCAGTGTCATCGCGGCGTCGGGGATGGCGTTGCAGTCGAGGTCGATCGCGTTCAGGCGGCCGGTCCTGGGTGCGCACGCCTCGATCCAGTTCGGACCCATGTCGATCTGCGCGCCCATTTTTGCCAGCGCGTCGGCAAAGCGCACGTCGCCCTGCACGCTGTCGCGGCCCACGCCCTCGACCCGCACCGCGCCGCCGCCGATGGCGCCTGCAGCAAGGAAATACGACGCCGACGAGGCATCGCCTTCCACCCAGATTTCGCCGGGGCTCTGGTAACGCGCCGTCGCCGGAACGCCGAAGCGCTCCCAGCCGTCGCGCGCGATCTCCACGCCGAAGCGGCGCAGCATCGCCAGCGTGATGCCGATGTAGGGCTTGGAAATCAGCTCGCCCACGACTTCGATCGTGGTGTTGCGCTGCCGCAGCGGCAGCGCCATCAGAAGGCCGGTGAGAAACTGGCTCGACACATTGCCGCGCACCTCGGTGGTGTCGCCGGCAATCTCCGCCGGATGTATCTTCAGCGGCGGAAAGCCTTCCTGGCCGAGATAGTCGATGCGCGCACCCAGCTTACGCAAGGCATCGACCAGATCGCCGATCGGCCGTTCGTGCATGCGCGCGACGCCTTTCAGCACATACTCGCCGCCCGACAGGGCGCATGCGGCGGTGAGCGAACGGAAGGCCGTGCCGGCATTGCCCAGGAACAGATCGGCCTGCTTGACCGGGAACGCGCCGCCCACGCCCGTGATCTCGTAGTCGTCGGAATCGCTCACCCGCGCCACGCCCACGCCCAGCATGCGCAAGGCGTCGAGCATGACCCGGGTGTCGTCGGAATCGAGCAGCGCACGCACGATGGTCGTGCCTTTCGCCAGTGCCGCCAGCAGCAGCACGCGATTGGAAATGCTTTTGGATCCCGGCAGGCGCACCGTGCCGCGGGCGGCGGTGCTTGCGGGCAAATCGAGAAATTCCATCAAGGTTTTTTGTGTGCCCAGTTATTGCGTGCCTCACGGGCACGCGAAAAAATCGCCAGCAAGGCTTCGGCATCCTCGGCCGACACGGCGCTCCGGAGCCCCTGCAGCGCGGCGACGTAGGCATCCAGTTCGGTCAACACCGCCTCGCGGTTCGCCAGCGCGATGTCGCGCCACATCTCCGGACTGCTGCCTGCAATGCGGGTGAAATCGCGGAAGCCGCTGGCGGCGAAGCGGAAGAAAGTATCGCCGTCGGCGCGCTGTGCCAGTTCGTCCACCAGCGCGAACGCCGCCAGATGCGGCAGGTGGCTCACCGCCGCGAACACGCGGTCGTGCAGGTCGGCATCCAGCGTCTCGACCTGCGCTCCGGCGGCTTGCCACAGCGCCGTTACGGTGGCGATCGCATCGGTACGGGTGTCGGCTTGCGGCGTCAGCACCACTTTCCTGCCCTGGTACAGATCGGCGCGCGCAGCGGCGGGGCCGCTCTGCTCGGAGCCGGCAATCGGATGGCCGGGCACGAAATCGGCGAAGCGCGCTCCAAGTGCAGCACGTGCCGCCGCAACCACGTTGGCCTTGGTGCTGCCGGCGTCGGTGACGATGGCGCCGGCCTTCAGATGCGGCGCCAGGTTTTTCAGTACGGTTTCGGTCTCGCCCACCGGCAGCGCCAGCAGGATGCAGTCGGCCTGCCCGGCTTCGGCCCAGTCGACGGCGCGGTCGATCAGGCCGCGTTCCATTGCGGTATTCAGATTGGCCGGATTGCGGCCGACCCCCAGCACCTCGCGCACCGCGCCCGCCTGTTTGAGTGCCAGTGAAAAGGAGCCGCCGATCAGGCCGGTGCCGACGATGGCGAGTTTTTCGACGATCACAGGCAGGCTTTCACGGCGTCAAGGAAGCGGGCGTTCTGTCCGGCCAGCCCGACCGATACGCGCAGGAATTCGGGCAGGCCGTAATTGGCGACCGGGCGCACGATGACGCCGCGCTTCAGCAGTTCGGTATTGATGCGCGCGGCGTCGCCGACTTTCGCCAGCAGGAAATTTCCCTTGGACGGCACGGTTTCGATTTTCAGCCCGGCCAGCCCGGCCACCAGTTGCGCCATGCCGGCGCTGTTCAGCGCGTAGCTGCGCGCAAGGAAATCTTCGTCGTCGAGCGCCGCCTCGGCCGCTGCAAGTGCGGGCGCATTGACGTTGAAAGGATGGCGCACCCGATTCAGCAGATCGATCACGCCGGGATGCCCGACCCCGTAGCCGACGCGCAGGCCGGCCAGGCCATAGGCCTTGGAGAAGGTGCGGCTGATCAGCAGATTGGGGAAACGCTCGATCCACGCGAGCGTGTCGCAGCGGTCGTCGGTGGGGAGATATTCGCCGTAGGCCTCGTCCAGCACCACCAGCACCTGCGGCGGCACGGTTTCAAGAAAGGCCTCGATCTCCGCCCACGGCAGGAAGGTGCCGGTCGGATTGTTGGGGTTGGCGATCCACACGACCCGCGTGTCGTCGCGGATCGCCGCGCGCATCGCGGCAAGATCGTGGCCGTAGGCTTTCGCCGGCACCGCGATGCCGGCGGCGCCGACGGTCTGGGTGGCGATCGGATACACCGCGAAGGCATGCTGCGCATACACGGACGAGGTGCCCGGTGCCAGAAAGGCGCGCGCGGCCATGTCGAGCACGTCGTTGGAACCGTTGCCGAGCACAATCTGCTTAGCGGCAACGCCGAGCTTTTCAGACAGCTTCGCCTTCAGCGCAAAGCCGGCACCATCGGGGTACAGCGCCATGTCGTGCAGCGCGTCCTGTGCTGCTGCCAGCGCGCGCGGGCTGGGGCCGAGCGGGTTTTCGTTCGACGCCAGCTTGACGATGTCGGCCTCGGCAAGCCCCAGTTCACGCGCGAGTTCGGAGATGGGCTTGCCGGGCTGGTACGGGGCAATCGCTCGCACGTACGGCGGAGCCAAATCGCAACAATTCATCACGATGCAGCGGGATAGGAGCCGAGAATCTTCAGGAAAGCTGCGCGAACCTGAATTTCAGCCAGCGCGGCGGCCAGTTTGGCATCCTCGCGGTGGCCTTCGCAGACGACAAAGAACAGGTATTCCCAGTTGCTCGAACGCGCCGGACGCGATTCGAGCTTGCTCATGGAAATGCCGGCGTCGGCGAGCGGCTGCAGCAGCTTGACCACGGCGCCCGGCTGGTTTTGCGCGCCCATCACCAGCGAGGTCTTGTCGCGTCCGGACGGCGCCGCGTCGGTTTGCCCCAGCACCAGAAAACGCGTGGTGTTGGTGGCTTCGTCCTCGACGCGCGCCTCCACCACGACCAGACCACACAGACCGGCGGCCGTCTCGCTGCCCAGTGTGGCGGAATCGGGCTCGGCCGCGGCACGGCGCGCACCTTCGCTGTTGCTGACCACGCTGATGCGTTCGGCATTGGGCAGGTGGCGGCTCAGCCACTGCTGGCACTGGGCGAGCGATTGCGCATGGCCGTACACCCGCTGAATGCCGCCGAGGCCACCGTGCTTGCGCATCAGCATCTGGTGGATCGGCAGCATGACTTCGCCGCAGATTTTCAGAGGACTGGCGACGATGAGGTCGAGCGTGCGGCCGATCGCGCCCTCGGTCGAGTTTTCGACCGGCACCACCGCAAACTCGGCGCGGCCCGTTTCCACCGCCTGGAAGCAGGCGTCGATGTCGGTCTCCGCCTGGGCGTCGACCTCATGGCCGAAATGCTTGAGTACCGCCTGCTGGCTGAAGGTGCCGGCGGGGCCGAGATAGACCACGTGGGTGGTCTCTTCCACGGCACGACAGGCCGACATGATTTCCCGGATCAGGCGCTCGATGGTGTCGCCCGACAGCGGCCCGGGATTGGCTTCACGCAGGCGACGCACAATCTGCGCCTCGCGCTCGGGACGGTAGATTTTTTCACCCTTCTTGGCGCGCCCGACCTGCTGGGCAATGCCCGCGCGCTCCGACAGCAGTTGCAGGAGGGCATCGTCGATGCTGTCGATGCGCGCACGCAGCGCCTTCAATTCCCCGTCCATCGTGTCAGGCGGCAGGCATGTAGCGCACAACGAGCACGCCGGCGATGGCGGAAAGTTGCTGCCTCACCGCGTCGGTCACGGCGCTGTCGACGTCGACCAGCGTGTACGCCATGTCGCCCTTGGACTTGTTGACCATGTTGTGGATGTTGAGCCCGGCAGCCGCCAGCACCGACGAAATCTGCCCCACCATGTTGGGCACGTTGGCGTTGGCGATTGCGATGCGGTAAGCGGATTCGCGCGGCATGCTGACGTTGGGGAAGTTGACCGAGTTGAGGATATTGCCGTTTTCCAGGTAGTCGGCGAGCTGTTCGGCCACCATCACTGCGCAGTTCTCCTCGGCTTCCTCGGTGGAGGCGCCGAGGTGCGGCAGCGCCACCACTTTGACGTGGCCTTTCAGCGCATTGGCCGGAAAGTCGCAGATGTAGGCATGCAGCTTGTTGGCGTCGAGCGCCTCGATCACCGCAGCATTGTCGACCACGCCTTCGCGGGCGAAATTCAGCAGCACCGCGCCCGGACGCATCACGCCAATGCGCTGGGCGTTGATGAGATTGCGGGTGGCATCGATCAGCGGCACGTGCAGGGTGACGAAGTCGGCCATGCGCAGCGCGTCCTCGACGTTCTCGGCGCGCTTGACCTGCGACGGCAGCCGCCACGCAGCGTCGACCGTGATCGCGGGGTCGAACCCGACCACGTTCATGCCGAGCTTGATGGCCGCTTCGGCAATATAGGAGCCGATGGCGCCCAGGCCAATCACCGCCAGCGTGCGTCCCGGCAGTTCGTTTCCGGCGAACGCCTTCTTGCCGGCCTCGGTCGCCTTGTGCATTTCCTCGTCGCTGCCTGCCAGGCCTTCGACGAATTTGATCGCGGGAACGATGTTGCGCGCGCCCAGCAGCATGCCGGCGATGACCAGTTCCTTCACCGCATTGGCGTTGGCGCCCGGCGCATTGAACACCGGGATGCCCCGCTCGGACAGCTTCTTCACCGGAATGTTGTTGGTGCCGGCACCGGCGCGGGCAATCGCGCGCACGCTCGCGGGAATCTCCATGTCGTGCATGTTGGCCGAGCGCACCAGGATGCCGTCCGGATCCGCGATGTCGCCGCCGACGATGTAGTGCTCGGGCAAGCGGGCCAAGCCGCGCGCGGAAATGGCGTTGAGGGTGAGGATCTTGCGCGCGTCAGCCATGGCTTTTCTCGAATTCGCGCATGGTGTCGACCAGCGCGCGCACGCCCTCGATCGGCATCGCGTTGTAGATCGACGCGCGCATGCCGCCGACCGAGCGATGGCCCTTCAGCTGGATCAGGCCGCGCTCCTTGGCAGCCTTCAGGAAGGCCTCGTCGAGCGCGGCATCCTTCAGGGTGAAGGGGATATTCATCAGCGAGCGGTTGTCCTTCGCCACCGGCGAACTGTAGAAGTCGGTCGCGTCGAGCGCGTCGTACAGCAGGTTCGCCTTCTCGCGGTTGGTCTTTTCCATCGCGACGAGGCCGCCGCGCGCCTTCAGCCACTTGAACACCAGTCCTGCCGTGTACATGGAGAAGGTGGCCGGCGTGTTGTACATCGAATCGTTGTCGGCGTGGATCTTGTAGTCGAACATGGTCGGGGTACCAGGCACGGTCTCGCCGATCAGGTCGTCGCGCACGATGACGATGGTGAGCCCGGCCGGGCCAATGTTCTTCTGCGCGCCGGCGTAGATCACGCCGAACTTCGACACGTCGATCGGGCGCGACAGGATGGTCGACGACATGTCGGCCACCAGCGGCACGCCGCCGGTCTGGGGCGTCCAGAAGATTTCCACGCCGCCGATGGTTTCGTTGGGCGTGTAGTGCACGTAGGCTGCGGCGGGATCGAGCTTCCACTGATCCTGCGCCGGCGCATAGCTGAAATTCTTGTCCTCGCTGGTCGCCACCACGTTCACCGCGCCGAATTTCTTCGCTTCCTTGATGGCCTTCTTCGACCATTCGCCGGTGTTCAGATAATCGGCGCCGGCTTTTCCGCGCAGCAGATTCATCGGCACCATGGCGAACTGGCTCGACGCGCCACCCTGCAGAAACAGCACCTTGTAGTTGGCAGGGATGGCCATCAGCTCGCGCAGGTCGGCTTCCGCCTCGGCGGCGATGCCCATGAATTCCTTGCCGCGATGGCTCATTTCCATCACCGACATGCCGCTGCCGTGCCAGTCGACCATCTCGGCCTGCACCTGCAGCAGCACATCCTTGGGTAGCACGGCCGGGCCGGCGCTGAAGTTATAGATCGTCATTTTCAGGATCTCCTCATTCCTCTTCGTTGTCGGTTTCAGCCACTTTTTCCAGGCTGATCAGCGTTTCACCCTTGTCCAGGTTGATCAGCGTGACGCCCTGCGTCGCGCGGCTCATGGAACGGATTTCCTTGACGCGGGTGCGGATCAGCACACCGCCGGTGGTGATCAGCATGATTTCGTCGTCCGGCTTCACCAGCGTGGCGGCCACCACACGGCCGTTGCGCTCGCTGGTCTGGATCGCGATCATGCCTTGTGTGGCGCGCGCATGGCGGGTGTATTCGGTGATCGGCGTGCGCTTGCCGAAGCCGTTCTCGGTCGCGGTCAGCACGAAGTCGTTCTCGTCTTCGGCCACCAGCAGTGAAATCAGCTTCTTGCCCTTGGCGAGCTTCATGCCGATGACGCCACGTGCGGTGCGGCCCATCGGGCGCACGTCGTTTTCGTCGAAGCGCACGGCCTTGCCGCCGTCGGAGAACAGCATCACGTCGTGACGGCCGTCGGTGATCGACGCGCCGATGAGGAAGTCCTTCTCGTCCAGCCCCACCGCGATGATGCCGGCGGTGCGCGGACGCGAGAAGTCCGACAAGGGCGTTTTCTTGACGATACCGTTGCTGGTCGCCATGAACACATAGTGATCGTCGTCGAAGGTCTTGACCGGCAGCAGCGCGTTGATCTTCTCGCCCTCTTCCAGCGGCAGCAGGTTGACGATGGGCTTGCCGCGCGCGCCGCGTCCGCCCTGCGGCACGTTGTAGACCTTGAGCCAGTAGAGGCGGCCGCGGTTGGAGAAGCACAGGATGTAGTCGTGGGTGTTGGCGACGAACATCTTCTCGATGAAGTCCTCGTCCTTGGTGCCCGCCGCCTGCTTGCCGCGCCCGCCGCGCTTCTGCGCGCGGTAGTCGTCGATCGGCTGCGACTTCATGTAGCCGCCGTGCGACAGCGTGACGACCATCTCCTCCGGCTTGATCAGGTCCTCCATCGACATGTCCTGCGCATTCTCGACGATGGCCGAGCGGCGCCCGTCGCCGAACTGCTCCTGGATCTGGGTCAGCTCATCGCGGATGATCTGGGTGATGCGCACCGGGTTGGCGAGGATGTCGAGCAGGTCGGCAATCTTCGCCATGATCTCCTTGTACTCGCCGATGATCTTGTCCGACTCCAGGTTGGTCAGGCGCTGCAGCTGCATTTCCAGGATGCGCTGCGCCTGGATCTCGGACAGGTGGTAGCCGTCGGGATGCAGGCCGAATTCGGGGCCGATGTTCACCGGGCGCGAGAACTCGGGATCGATGCGCACCAGCATTTCCTCGACCATCGTCGATTTCCACGCGCGTTCCAGCAGACGCGCTTTGGCGATCACCGGGGTTTCCGAACTCTTGATCAGTTCGACGATCTCGTCGACGTTGGCCAGCGCCACCGCCAGGCCTTCCAGAATATGGCCGCGTTCGCGTGCCTTCTTGAGATCGAATACGGTACGGCGGGTGACGACTTCGCGGCGATGACGCAGGAAGGCGTCGAGCATCTCCCGCAAGTTGAGCAGGCGCGGCTGCCCGTCGATCAGCGCCACCATGTTCATGCCGAAGGTGTCCTGCATCTGCGTCTGCTTGTACAGATTGTTCAGGATCACGTCGGCGTTCTCGCCGCGCTTCAGTTCGATGTAGACGCGCATGCCCGACTTGTCGGATTCGTCGCGCAGGTCGGCAATGCCCTCGATCTGCTTTTCGCGCACCAGTTCGCCGATCTTGATCAGCAGGTTGGCCTTGTTCACCTGGTAGGGCAGCTCGTCGATGATGATGGCCTGCTTGCCGCCCTCCCTGCCCACATCTTCGAAATGACAGGTGGCGCGCATCACCACGCGGCCGCGGCCGGTGCGGTAGCCGTCGCGCACGCCCGACAGGCCATAGATGATGCCGGCAGTCGGGAAGTCGGGCGCCTTGACGATCGCGATCAGCGACTCGATGTCGGTCTCGGGATTGTCCAGCAGCGCAAACAGCGCGGTGCAGATGTCGGTCAGGTTGTGCGGCGGGATGTTGGTCGCCATGCCCACCGCGATGCCGGTGGAGCCGTTGACCAGCAGGTTAGGGAAGCGGGCGGGCAGCACCACCGGCTCCTGGCGCTCACCGGAGTAGTTGTCCTGGAAGTCGACGGTGTCTTCGTCGATGCCCTCGAGC
>JBAVWB010000087.1:0-5165 GCA_049697615.1 Thiobacillus sp.
TGCCGATATCGGCCCCGCCGTGTCCAAGAACCCCTTCCTGGGCTTCAAGGTCAAGGGCGCAAAAGCCGGCGACAAGGTCGCCGTCAGCTGGGTCGACAACAAGGGCGACAAGAACAGCACCGAAGCCACCATCGGCTAAGCAGGCAATACACGAGCGGGACGTCAGGTCCCGCTCACGCTTTTTTCATCAGGTTTCTGGAGGACGGCATGAAACAAAAAATCATTATGAAACTGCTGACGGGCATGGCTGGTCTGGGCATCGCGCTGGGCGCAGTCAGCGCTCACGCTTCGCCCGAGAAGGATCGGCTGGATATGGCCAAGTACTACACGGACAAATATCCCAACGTCAAGATTGAAGACTACGTCTTCGGCGCGCTGGCATTCGACGCCGACAGCAAGTCGCAGTACGACGCCATCATGGAATTCCCGCCTTTCGATTCACAGATCGAGACCGGCCACAAAATGTGGGAAACCCCGTTCAAGAACGGCAAGACCTATGCGAGCTGCCTGCCCAGCGGCGGCAAGATGATTGCCGGCAACTACCCCATGTTCGACGAGGCCAAGGGCAAGGTGGTGACGCTGAACGACCTCATCAACGAATGCCGCGTGGCCAACGGCGAGGAAGCCTACAAGCACACCGATGCCAAGACCATGGGCCAGCTGAATGCCTACCTGCGCTCGCTGTCCGACGGCATGCTGATGAACATCAAGGTCGAAGGTCCCAAGGCGATGGCCGCGTATGAAGAAGGCAAGAAACTCTTCTTCACCCGCAAGGGCCAGCTCAACTTCGCTTGTTCCACCTGTCACGTGCAGAATGCCGGCACCCGACTGCGTTCCGAGTTGATCTCCCCCGCAATCGGTCATGCTGGTCACTGGCCGGTGTTCCGTGGCGGCGACAACCTGGTGCAATTGCAGCAGCGCTACGAGGGCTGCTTCAAGTCTGTGCGCGCGGTCCCGGCACCGGCAGGCAGCGCCACGATGAACAACCTGGAGTATTTCCATTCCGCGTTGTCCAACGGCATGCCGATGAAAGCCAACGTGTTCCGCAAGTAATCGCCTCCGTTGCATGAAAAAGCCCGGGCAACCGGGCTTTTTTCATTTATGAAGCTGTGCGAAATGACCGGCCGCCATGAGCCGGAGCTACCATTTACGGGCTTTGCCCCGTATTCGACAATAGCAGCATCCCCTATTTATTTATTTCGAGGAGTGCCCCATGCACATGAACCGTCGCGAGTTTCTGCAACTGCTGGCCGTTGCCGCCGCATCCGGCATGGCGTTGGACAGCAAGTCTGCACTGGCCGGCAACGCGCCCGCCAATTTCTACGACGTGCCGCGCCACGGCAACGTCTCGTTCATGCACTTCACCGACTGCCACGCCCAGCTGCTGCCGGTGTGGTTCCGTGAGCCCAACGTCAACCTGGGCGTTGGCGGTGCACTCGGCAAGGTGCCGCACCTGGTCGGCCAGCATCTGCTGAAGGAATACGGCATCAAGCCCGGCGGCGCCGAGGCCCATGCCTTCACCTACCTCGACTTCACCGAAGCGGCCAAGGTCTACGGCAAGGTCGGCGGCTTCGCCCACCTGAAAACCCTGGTCGACAAGATTCGCGCGCAGCGCCCCGGCGCCCTGCTGCTGGACGGCGGCGACACCTGGCAGGGTTCGGCCACCTCGCTGTGGACCAACGCGCAGGACATGGTCGACGCCTGCATCCAGCTCGGCGTCAACGTCATGACCCCGCACTGGGAATCGACCTTCGGCGCCGAACGCGTGATGGAAATCGTCAACAAGGACTTCAAGAAGGCCAACGTCGATTTCGTCGCGCAGAACATCATCACCAACGACTTCGGTGACCAGGTGTTCAAGCCCTACACCATGAAGGAAATGGGCGGCGTGAAGGTCGCCATCGTCGGCCAGGCCTTCCCCTACACCCCGATCGCCAACCCGCGCCACATGGTGCCGGACTGGAGCTTCGGCATCCGCGACGACAACATGCAGAAATGGGTGAACGACGCGCGCGCCAAGGGTGCCAAAGTCGTGATCGTGCTGTCGCACAACGGCATGGACGTCGACCTCAAGATGGCCAGCCGCGTCACCGGCATCGACGCCATCTTCGGCGGCCACACGCACGACGGCGTGCCGCAGCCGGTCAAGGTCAAGAACGCCAAAGGCATCACCCTGGTCACCAACGCCGGCTCCAACGGCAAGTTCCTCGGCGTGATGGACTTCGACGTTCGCGGCGGCAAGGTGCAGAGCTACAAATACCGTCTGCTTCCGGTGTTCTCCAACCTGCTGCCGGCCGATCCGGCGATGGACGCGTACATCAAGAAAGTGCGCGCGCCTTACGAGAAGAAGCTCAGCGAGAAACTCGCCGTCACCGACGACTTCCTGTATCGCCGCGGCAACTTCAACGGTACCTGGGACCAGTTGCTGGTCGACGCCATGATGGACGTCAAGGGCGCGGATGCGGCCTTCTCGCCCGGCTTCCGCTGGGGCACCACGCTGCTTCCCGGCGACCCCATCACCATGGAGCGCCTGATGGACCAGACGGCGATCACCTATCCGCAGACCACGCTCACCAACATGAGCGGCGAAATGATCAAGACCATCATGGAAGACGTTGCCGACAACCTGTTCAACGCCGACCCCTACTACCAGCAGGGTGGCGACATGGTGCGCGTGGGGGGTATCGAGTACACCATTGCCCCCAACGCCAAGATCGGCAAGCGGATCACCAGCATGACCATCAAGGGCAAGCCGGTGGTTGCCAACAAGACCTACAAGGTCGCGGGCTGGGCGCCGGTGGCCGAGAACGCGACCGGCGAGCCGATCTGGGAAGTCGTCGCCAGCTACCTGCGCGACAAGAAGGTGATCCAGGGTCTGAAGCTGAACGAACCCAAAATCATCGGGGTCGGAAAAGCCAACCCGGGCATCGCCAACTATCAAGGCGGCGTGTCCTGAAGGACGCCAGACCAGGCAAGTAAAAAAGGGGCGCAAGCCCCTTTTTTACGTCTGTAACCCGCGCTTAATTTCGGATCGGGCCAATCCGCGGAAAGCGCATTTTCGGATGAGCCCGCGCCAGCACCTGCAAAAAAGACTGCTGCAGCGCGGCCTGGGTGGGCGTGGCCTGCCCGAACAATTGCTGTTCCAGTTGACGCACGGCCTCCGCCACCTCGCACGCCCGGGTCTCCTGTGCCAGGCGGCGCTGCCATTCGCCGAGGCTGGGCGCGGCAGCTTGTCGCGTCAGCGAGAACTGCCGCACCGCCTGCGCCAGTTCAGCAATGTCTCGCGCCTGTCGAATCTCGCTCAGGCCGCGCCGCCGCGCCAGCCGCCAGCGGGCCATGCGGCGGACCTGCCACGCCAGAGCGGCCAGCAACAGCGCCGCCGCCAGACTGCCCGCCACCTGCCCGGCACGTTGCCAGCGCGGATCGAACACCGTCAGCGTCTTTCCCCCCAACGCCATGCCGGAAAGTTGGCCGCGCGCCGGGTCGTACCAGGGCAGGTTCAGGGACGGCAGCGTGATTTCGCCGCTGGCGCGCGGCTGCAGGAACAGGGTGACGGCATGGCGCGACAGCGGCGAATTGATGTCTTCCGGCGTGATCGACTCGATCAGCGGCGGATACACGCCAAGGACCGGGGACTCGCGCAGTTGCAAATCGAGCAGGGCCTTCAGGCCGTCCGCGCTGTAGCCGCCCGCCACCACGAAGCGCCAGCTGAGCGGGCGCTGCAATGGCCAGCGCGCAGGCAGGGTGTCGGCCTGAATCACCGGCGCGACCGGCGGTACGTGGGCGGGCAGCCAGGCCGGCAAGGCGGCGGCCTCGAAACTCAGCGAGGGCCCGGGGAAACGCAGGCGCTGGCCGAAGCGGCTGGCGTCGATCATGGGCACGGCGAGCGTGGCCGCCCCTTCCCGGGTGGCGAGCAGCGCCCAGTGAAAGCGGTGCAGGGTGCAGGCTTCGCCCCCCCGTTCGCCGGCCCCCTCCTCTTCACCCAGAACGCGCACGAGGCGCCCGGCGTGCGTCGGCAGCGCCGGGCGCTGCCATTGCAGGCTGCCGTCGTCGCAGATCGCCAGGCTCAGGCGCACCGGCTGGTTAACCTGCGGTGCCACCGGTTCCAGCATCCAGTGCGCCGTCACCTGCGGTACGGCATCGCTGCCGTCGGTGACGGTCAGCGGCAATGCGGCGGTTCGCCGCTTGTCCAGTTGCAGCGGCGGGATGGGCAGGACGCCCACCCTTCGCGGATACAGCGTCAGCACCAGGGTGTCGCTGTCCGTGCCGCGGCTGCGGGAGCGCGCAAAGACCTCGAAACGCGCGTCAAGCGGCGTCAGGTCGAGCGTATCGAGGTCGAGGCCGCTTGCCTGAAGCGTCAGACTGAGCGGCTCGCCCAGCGCCACGGACGAACGGTCCAGTTGCGCGGTCAGCGACGCGGCGTGGGCCGCATGGCCCGCCAGCAATGCAATGAATATCAGCGCCTTCACCATGGCGACCGCTCCGCATCGTCGTGACGGGCATCCTGTTTCAGCAGGTTTTTCAGCATGGGCACCGGGCGGTCTTCCAGGCGTTCGAGTTTTTTCAGTCCCGACAGGGCGAGCCGCGGGTCGACCGTCACCCGGGGTCGCGGTGTCCCTGCGCCCTGCTGGTGCCCGGCGCCGGCCGCCTGCGCGTTGCGCTCGACCTGCACACCGGACGCTTCGAATTCCGGGTCCTCGGGTGTCGGGCCGCTTTGCCCGTCCAGCTGGATGCGGCCTTCGGCCAGGAAGCCGCGCCGCCCGCCGAGATCGCTTTGCATCGGCACATCGGGGCGCTCGCGGCGCAGGCGTTGCCAGGCCTGGTCCCGATTTGAGCTTGCTTTGGCATCACCCGGCCGCACGCGCAGCACGGTTTCGAAAGCCTCCCAGGCAGCCTGCCACTGGCCGCGGCCGTAGTGCGCATTGCCCAGGTTGTAGAGCGCATCCGCGCGCTGACGATCATTGGTCGCCAGCAGCAGGGCGGCGCCGAAGTGGCGCGCCGCCGCCGCATACTCGGCCTGGCGCCAGGCGGCGGCGCCCGCGCCCATCTGTCCGCGATAACCGCCGGCCTGGGCATACAGGGTTTGCGCGCTGGCGTACTGCTTCTGCTGCCAGGCCTGCCACGCAGCCGCTTCATCGGCCCGCGCATCGGCCCGCGCATCGGCC
>JBAVWB010000088.1:0-8850 GCA_049697615.1 Thiobacillus sp.
GGATCACGGTCACCGTGCTGGAGCGCGCCGCCGTGCCGGCGCAGGCGGCGTAGGGCAATCCGGTGGCGGTGTTCCGGCCGGTGATATCGCGCGACGACAACTGCGCCACGCGCCTGACGCGCGCGGCCTTCCTGCATGACCTGCGCACCTGGGATGCGCTCGAAGGTATTGAATGGGCGCGCTGCGGCGTGCTGCATCTGGCCCGCGATGCCGATGCCGCGGCGAAGCAGCAGCAGGCGCTGGCCAACAGCGCGCTGCCTGCCGATTTTGCCCGCTGGGTGGACCGGGCCGAGGCGCGCGAACTGGCCAACTGGCCCGTCGACGCGCCCGGCGTGTATTACCCGACGGCGGGCTGGGTGGTGCCGGCCAGTCTGTGCCGCGCCTGGCTCGACCATCCCGCGATCCAGTTGAAAACCGGGTGTGCCGTCGCGCGCCTGTTAGCGGTTGCAAGCGGCTGGCAGCTGCTGGCTGACGATGGCGCGGTGCTGGCCGAAGCCGATGCCGTCGTGCTGGCGAACGCGCGCGATGCGCTGAATCTGGTGCCCGATCAAACCTGGCCGCTTAACACCGTGCGCGGGCAGATCACGCAGCTGCCGCCTGGCAGCCTGCCGGAAATCCGTCGGGTGATTGCGCGCGAGGGCTATGTGGCGCCGTGCGCGGGGCGTCTTCTGGTGGGCGCCACCTACGAGCACGATGACGACGATACGATGCCGCGCACGGCGAGCGATCGTGCCAATCTGGCGCGGCTGGAAGCGATTCTGCCGGGAGCGTGGGGACGCTTCCCGGCCGAGGCCGTGAGCGGGCGTGCTTCGCTGCGCGCCACGCTGCCGGACCGGCTGCCGATCGTCGGCGCGGTGGACGGACACGCGGGGCTTTTTGTGGCGGCGGGCTATGCCTCGCGCGGGGTGGTGTGGGCGGGGCTGCTGGGCGAGGCGCTGGCCGACAGCATGACCGGGCAGCCGTTGCCTCTGGAGGCCGAGTTGATGCGGTCGATCTCGCCGCAGCGCTTCAGGCGTTGATCAGGCGGCGGTGAGCGGTTTGCCCTTGTGTGCGGCAACCGCAAGGCCTTCGTTATCGTACAGGCCGCCCTGGCTGGTCGCGCTGTGGACCAGCACATTCAGTGCCTGCCGGGTGGAGGCCAGCCGCAGTTCGATCAGCGCGCCGATGCGCTGGTTGAGTGCCTGGGCTTGCTGTTCCATTACGCCCAGCTGCTGCCAGCGGGCAAGCAGGTCCGGGTGTTTGTGCTGCGCCAGCCACATGCGCATGCCGGCCGGGTCGGGCGTGTGTCCGGCCGCCAGTAGATCGGCGTGCCGGTTTCGCGCATGGTCGCTCACGTTCTGCAACTGCTTCAGCTTGGCGGTGTTCAGCAGCGCCAGGCGGTCGGCGTCACCGGAGATCAAAGCCTGCTCCTCGTCCTGCAGCGAATGCAGCAATGCCTGCCACGCTGCGCTTTCCTGCGTCAGCCGGGCAAGCAGGCTTGAAGGGTCATGCGATGCGTTACTTGGCGGCATGGAGCATTTCCTTTACCGAATCGATCAGGCTTGAGGCGATGTTTTCGGGCTTGATGGTGTATTGGCCGCTGGCGATGGCGGCCTTGATGCTGTCCACGCGCGCCTGGTCGACGACCGGAATCGCCGCAAGCTGGGTTTCCAGCTGCTTCATCTGGGACGCGCGCTGACTCAGGCTGACGTCGGTCTGCCCGGTTTCGGCCCGCGAGCCTGCCTGCGGCCTGGCGGGACGGTTTTCGACGGAGGGGGGCAGGGTGACCTGCTTCATGCCGGGATCGATTTTCATGGCAGCTTCCTGTGCGGGTCGGACAGAGCGGAAATGACTTGTTTCAAGTTAGATCAGTAACGACATTTTTTGAATAACCTGAAGCCGGCCGCCTATTAAAAGGCGATCACCACTTGCTGGCCATCGTGCGCAATGCCGCTGACCACCTGGCCGGAGCGGGTTTTCACCCGCACCCGGTCGCCACGGCTGGCATTGGCCAGCGCCTGGCCTTCACTTTGCACGGAAAACCCCGGGCCGTTCATCACCAGGCGGGTGGGTTGACCTTGCTGCACCGCAAGCGGGGGCCGCAGCAGTGAACTGCGCAGCGGGGCGCCCGCGGCCAGCCCGGACACCGCGCGGTAGCCCGGCAGAGCCTCGGCATTGGTGGCTACGTCGGCGGGGAGGCTGCCGAGATCCCCCTCGCGCAGCGTCAGGTCGGCGGCGGTGAGGACATGGTTGGCGGGGAGCGGCTGGCGGGTCACGACATAGCGGCCGATCACCCGCACCTGCGCCGGCAAATAAACCGTCCATCGGGCCGGCGCCAGGCAACGCACACCCACCGTGGTTTTGCCGATGCTGCGGCTGCCCTGCGGCTGGAAGGCATCGAGCGCCGAACAGGCCGGCATCGCCGTGCGCGGCGGTGTGACCTGGATCGATACGGTGCCCGGCAGTCCGCCGGTCTGCGTTTTAAGGAAGCGCTCGGCCTGGGCCGTGAGCGCCGCCGGGTCCTGCTGGCCTGCCGCGTGGACCGCGCCCGTCAGGCTCAGGCAGGCCACGGCCAGCCACATTCCGGGGGAACGTCTGCCTGCTTGGGGGAATGCTGCTGCCATTTGCGACTCCTCGACTCGGCTTATCACACTGCGCCATTGTAGGAAGCGGGGCGCCATCCTAAACGCCGAAATGAACGGGCTTTTTGCCGCTTATCGTGCGATTGGATGGACAGGCGCGTGTCTAGGATGCAGTCATCCCCAAAAGGCTTTGCCGAAAAAGGTGACTGACATGATGAACCGGCTGGACGAGATGCTGAACTTCCACACCCAGGCGCTGCGCATTCGCGATCAGCGCCAGCAGGTGCTGGCATCCAATATCGCCAACGCGGACACGCCCAACTACAAGGCGCGCGACCTGGACTTCAAGACCGCCCTGCAGGGCGCGCTGAAAGCTGCGCCCGTGGCCGGCGGGGCGACGCTGGCGGCCACGGCGCCGGGGCATCTTGCCGGCAAGCCCGGCCTGGCTGCCGACCCGGGGCTGCTGTACCGCACCCCGGCGCAGGGCAGCGTCGACGGCAACACGGTGGACATGGACAGCGAACGCGCAGCCTTTGCCGACAACGCCATTCATTATGAATTCAACCTGAACCGGCTCAGCCAGCAGATCAAGGGTCTGCTGTCCGTCATTCAGGGATAAGGAGTCTAGCGCATGTCATTGTTCAATATCTTCAACGTCGCCGGCTCGGCCATGAATGCCCAGTCGCAGCGGCTGAATACGGTTGCCAGCAACCTCGCCAACGCCGACAGCGCAACCAGCGCCAACGGCCAGGCCTACAAGGCCAAGCAGGTGGTGTTTGCCGCCGTTCCGGTGGGCGAAAACGGCGCGACCGGCGTCAACGTGGCGGCGGTGATCGAGGATCAGTCGCCGATGAAAATGGTGTACGACCCGAAGAATCCGCTCGCCGACGACAAGGGCTACGTCACCATGCCCAACGTCAATGTGGTGGAAGAAATGGTCAACATGATTTCCGCCTCGCGATCGTATCAATCCAACGTCGAAATGATGAACACCACCAAAACCCTGCTGCTCAAGACCCTGACCCTGGGCCAGTGATCAGCCCGAAACGCCAACGAGGATAAGCCATGAGTACGGTACAGAATTCCAGCAACGTCACCGACCTGTTCGGCGCCGGCGCCACCAAGACCGGCAAGAGCGCCGCCGAGGACACGCAGAACCGGTTCCTGCACCTGCTGGTGGCGCAGATGAAAAACCAGGACCCGCTGAATCCCCTCGACAACGCCCAGGTGACGAGCCAGATGGCCCAGCTTTCCACGGTGCAGGGGATCGAGAACATGAAGGCCAGCATGGAAGCGCTGGCCGCCAGCCTCGGCACCAACCAGATGTCGCAGGCGGCCAACCTGATCGGCCGCGGCGTGCTGGTGCCGGGCGACACCATCCGACCGTCCGAGGTCGAGAACGTGGTGGGCTTCGAGCTGGAAACGCCAGCGGACAAGGCCACCCTCACCATCAGCGACGCGTCGGGCGCCAAGGTGCGGACCGTGAACCTGGGCGAACGCAAGGAAGGCGTGAACCTGGTCGAGTGGGATGGCCTGCGCGACGACGGCAGCGCCGCTCCCGATGCGGCGTATCACTTCAAGATCGAAGCCGTCAGCGAGGGCAAGACCGTGGCCGCCTCCACCCTGCACCTGGGGCTGGTCAACAGCGTCTCGCAGGGAAGCCATGGCGTGCAACTGAACCTGGCGGGCAAAGAGAGCGCGAGTTATGCCGACATCCGGCAGATTTTTTGATTTTCTGAGCAGGGCAGCGTGAACCCGACAGGGCGATCGATCGCAACCAACACAAGGAGCAGAACATGGGTTTTCAGCAAGGTTTGAGCGGCCTCAACGCCGCAGCAAAGAATCTGGATGTCATCGGCAACAACGTCGCCAACTCGGGCACGGTCGGGTTCAAGCAGTCGCAGGCGCAGTTTGCCGACGTCTATGCCAGCTCCCTCACCGGCTCAGGCGGCTCCAACGTCGGCATCGGCACCAAGCTGGCGCAGGTGTCGCAACAGTTCACCCAAGGCAACATCACGGCGACCAATAACCCGCTCGACATCGCCATCAATGGCGGCGGCTTTTTCCGCATGGAAAACAGCGGCGAAGTGACCTACCAGCGCAACGGCCAGTTTCAGCTGGATCGCCTGGGATTCGTCGTCAACCCGAGTGGTGCGAAGCTCACCGGATATACGGCGGACGCCAGCGGCACGCTGCTGACCGGCGCGCCGGGTCCCTTGAGCATCAACACCGCCGACCTGACGCCGCAGATCACGACCGAAGTGAATGCCGTGCTCAACCTGGATTCCGGCAGCGGAGTGCCGACCGTCGCACCGTTCGATATGAACAACCCCGACACGTTCAATGATTCGACAGCGGTTTCGGTCTTCGACAGCCTGGGCAATGCCCAGACGCTGCAAACCTTCTACGTGAAGACGGCTGTCGCTGGGGAATGGGATGTCTATGCGGTCAGTGATGGCGTGCCGATCGTCGGTGGCGGCGCCTCGGGCCAGATTGCCACCCTTGCCTTCAACACCAGCGGGATCCTGCAGACGCCGATGCCGCTTGCGACTCCCGTCACCGTTCCTGCCACGGATACGAGTGCTGTCCCTACGTTTGATGTCACGTTCGACTTCGCCGGCACCACCCAGTTCGGCTCCGCGTTCAGCGTCAACACGCTGAACCAGGACGGCTACACCTCGGGGCGACTCGCCGGCTTCAACGTCAGCGCCGATGGCATGATCCAGGGCCGCTATACCAACGGCCAGTCGGCCGTGCTGGGCCAGGTGGTGCTGGCCAATTTCGCCAACCCGAATGGCCTGCAGCCGCTCGGCAACAACATGTGGGCCGAAACCTCGGCTTCCGGCACGCCGCTGGTCGGGGTGCCGGATTCCGGCAGCCTCGGTGTGCTGCAGTCGTCGGCGGTGGAGGATTCCAACGTCGACCTGACCGCCGAACTGGTCAACCTGATCACTGCCCAGCGCGTATACCAGGCCAACGCACAGACCATCAAGGCGCAGGATGCGGTGCTGCAGACCGCGGTCAACCTGCGTTGATGATTTGAAGCGATAGGGGGCACCATGGACCGTCTCATCTACACCGCCATGACCGGCGCGAAGCACATCCTGGAACAGCAGGCGACGACTTCGCACAATCTGGCGAACTCGACCACCACGGGTTTCCGCGCGCAGGTCGACCAGTTCCGCGCGGTGCCGGTGCAGGGCGCGATCTCGCCCACCCGTGCCTTCGTGGTGGATTCCACCACCGGCAGCGATTTTCGCGGTGGCGCGATCCAGCACACCGGGCGCGATCTCGATGTGGCGGTGCAGGGTGACGGCTGGATTGCGGTGCAGACCGCAGACGGCAGCGAGGCCTACACCCGCAACGGCAGCCTGAAGATGGACGAGAACGGCGTGCTGCTCACGCGCGACGGCCTCACCGTGCAGGGCGACGGCGGCGCGCTGGCGATCCCGCCCGGCCGCAACATCGCAGTGGCCCGCGATGGCACGATTTCGCTGGTGCCGGACGGCTCCGAGGCCACCGGCCTTACCGCGGTCGGCCGCCTCAAACTGGTGAATCCGCCCGCGGCCGACCTGGTGCGCGGCGACGATGGCCTGTTCCGCCTGAAAGGCGGCACCCCGGCGCCCGCCGACCCCGACGTGTCGCTGATCAGCGGCGCACTGGAGTCCTCAAACGTCAACGTCGTCGACGAAATGGTCAACATGATTTCGCTGGCGCGCCAGTTCGACATGCAGATGAAACTGCTGCAGCACGCCGAGAACAACGATGGCAAGGCAGCCCAGCTGCTGAGCCTGAGTTGATTTTTATCCGCGAAGGACGCGAAGGGCCGCGAACCAAACCCCTTCGATCTTTCCTTCGCGTTTCTTCGCGTCCTTCGCGGATGGAATGTTTTTTTAAGGAGCCGACATGATTCGCTCACTATGGATTGCCAAGACCGGTCTGGATGCGCAGCAGACGCAAATGGACGTGATTTCAAACAACCTCGCCAACGTCAGCACCAGCGGCTTCAAGCGCGCGCGGGCGGTGTTCGAGGACCTGCTGTACCAGACCATCCGCCAGCCCGGCGCGCAGTCGTCCGAGCAGACGCAGCTGCCGTCCGGACTGCAGATCGGCACCGGGGTGAAGCCGGTCGCCACCGAGCGCATCTTCACCCAGGGCAACCTGCAGCAGACCGGCAACTCCAAGGACGTGGCGATCCAGGGCAACGGCTTCTTCCAGGTGCTGATGCCTGACGGCACCACGTCCTACAGCCGCGACGGCTCGTTTCAGGTGGACGCCAACGGCCAGATGGTCACCTCCAGCGGCTACGCGGTGCAGCCCGCCATCACCATTCCGCCCGACACCCAGACCCTGACCATCGCGCGCGATGGCACGGTGTCGGTGCAGCAGGCGGGATCGGCTACCCCGGTGACGGTCGGCACCCTGCAGCTGGCGATGTTCGTCAACCCGGCCGGCCTGCAGAGCCTGGGCGAGAACCTCTACGGCGAAACCGCCGCGTCCGGCACCCCCAGTTCCAACGCACCCGGCAGCAACGGCGCCGGCATGCTCAATCAGGGCTACGTCGAAACGTCCAACGTCAACGTGGTGGAAGAGCTGGTCAACATGATCCAGACCCAGCGCGCGTACGAGATCAACAGCAAGGCGATCTCGACATCCGACCAGATGTTGCAGCGCCTGACCCAGCTTTGAGGTTTGCCATGAATGCGCCGCGCATATTCGGATTGCTGGTTGTGCTGCTGGGGCTGGCAGGCTGCGGCACCACGCCGTCCACCATCGTCGAGCATCCCACCACCGCGCGCCCGCAGGCCCAGGCCACGCCGTCGGCCGGCAACGGCGCCATCTATCAGGCGACGGCCTATCGTCCGCTGTTCGAAGACCGCCGTGCGCGCCACGTCGGCGACGTGCTGACCATCGTCATCAACGAGAAGACCCAGGCCGGCAAGCAGGCCTCCTCCAATGCCTCGAAGAACAGCGAGGTCGATTCGTCGATCAGCGCCGTCGCCGGCCTGCCGCTGAAGATGTTCCAGGGCGTGGGGCTGAACGCCGAAGCCGCTACGTCATACGACGACAAGTCCGCACTCAATTCCAGCAACACCTTCAGCGGCAGCGTCAGCGTCACCGTCATCGAGGTGCTGCCCAACGGCAACCTGATCGTCGCCGGCGAGAAGCAGATCGCGCTCGACAAGGGCACCGAATACGTCCGCCTGTCGGGCGTGGTGCAGCCCGACACCATCCAGGCGGGCAACACCGTGTCGTCTGCCAAGGTGGCGGACGCGCGCATCGAATACCGCACCAGCGCCAAGTTCGACACCGCCGAAGTCATGGGCTGGCTGGCGCGCTTCTTCCTCAGCTTCGTACCGCTTTAAGGTGGGCCCCATGAAAATTCCGCACCTTCCTGTACTGATCAGCCTGCTGGCTGCGCTTGCAATGAGCGGCGCAGCGCACGCCGAACGCATCAAGGACATCGCCGCCATCCAGGGCGTGCGCGTCAACCAGCTGATCGGCTACGGCCTGGTGGTGGGCCTCGACGGTACCGGCGACCAGACCACGCAGACGCCGTTCACCGTACAGAGCATCACCAACATGCTGACGCAGATGGGCGTCAACCTGCCGCCCGGCACCAACATGCAGCTGAAGAACGTGGCCGCCGTGATGGTGACCGCCGAACTGCCGCCGTTTTCCCAGGCAGGGCAGGGCATCGATATCACGGTGTCTTCGATCGGCAACGCCAAGAGCCTGCGCGGCGGCACCCTCGTAATGACGCCGCTGAAAGGCGCCGACGGCCTGGTCTACGCCATGGCGCAGGGCAGCCTGGTGGTCAGCGGCGCCGGCGCATCGGCCAACGGCAGCCAGGTGCAGATCAACCATTTGAGCGTCGGTCGCATCCCGGCCGGGGCCACGGTCGAACGCACGGTGGTCACCGCCCTCGGCGGATCCGGCAGCATCAACCTTGAGCTGCGGCAGAGCGATTTCACCACTGCCAGCCGCGTGGTCGACGTGGTGAACGAGCGCTTCGGCCAGGGCACGGCGCGTGCGCTCAATGGCCGGGTGGTCCAGGTGAAAACGCCGGTCGGCGAAAGCGAGCGGGTGGCGTTTCTGGGCACGATCGAAGGCCTGGGCATCAATCCGGCGCAGGCCATGGCCAAGGTCATCATCAACGCGCGCACCGGCTCGGTGGTGATGAACCGGGCCGTCATGCTCGACCCCAGCGCGGTGGCGCACGGCAACCTGTCGGTGGTCATCAGCACCGAGCCGGTCATCAGCCAGCCGGCGCCGTTCTCCAAAGGGC
>JBAVWB010000089.1:0-1899 GCA_049697615.1 Thiobacillus sp.
TGGAGCGATGTTGATGCACTTGCCGCACTGGGGCAAGATGCACGAATGGAACTTTTTCTACAGCCTCGTTATTGCTGCCTATCACGCCCACTGCCGCCCACGTCTTGAGTGCACTATGCCACGATCAGAAGCGCTCGTCCTCGCGCAGATAGCGCCACTGTCCGGCCGGCACTTTCCCCAGCGACACGCCACCGAGGCGGATGCGCTTCATCGACAGCACCGTCAGGCCGACGGCTTCGCACAGGTGGGCGATCTGTCCGGGCTGGGCGCCTTTCAGCGCCACCCGCAGGCGGGTTTCATTTTGCCAGCTGACCTTGATGGCCGATGGGGTTTTCTCCTGGTAGGGGATGCCCCGGTTCAGCCGCTTGAGCCCGTTGGGCGCCAGTTCTCCCGCGACTTCGACGATGACTTCGTGCTCCAGGGTGACGGCGTCTTCAGTCAGCTTGCGGGCGATGCGCCAGTCCTGGGTAAAGACGACGAGACCGCTGGCGGAAGGCTCCAGCGGCGCGCACAAAGTCAGCTGGGCGAAATGGATTTTCAGCGGACGGATGCCGGAGGCGTCTTCGTTCCAGAGGTTGGCTGGAGTGAGCCACTGCGACGCGGGTTGCGCGCCATCGGTCGACGGATCGGCGGGCGGCTTGTGCAGCAGCAGGGTGACCGGCTCGGCCTGGGTAATATCGGCCTGCGGGTCGATCTCGATGCGCTGGTCGGCGACGCGGAACTGCGGCTCCTCGACCACGATGCCATCCACTTTCACCCAGCCGCCGGTGATGAACTGCTCGGCTTCGCGGCGCGAGCAGCCTTGCAGTTCGGCGACGCGTTTGGCAAGGCGGATGGGCTCGGTCATGGCAGGCGGGTTGATGGGTGGAGCCGCGAGTTTACGCCGGACTGGTCGCGCGCACAGCAGGAGCAGAAGGCCGCGATGGGATTGCGGTTGTTATTGCCGACGGCGGCGCGGTATGCTTTCAGGCCCGTTCACCTGGAGACGCCCATGAAAACCGCACTTGCCCTGTCGTTGTTGTTTTTCACTTCATCCGCGCTGGCTGCCGTCATCGGCAAGGACGTCAGCTACAAGGCCGGCGATACCGCAATGAAGGGTTATCTGGCGTATGACGATGCCGTCAAGGGAAAGCGCGCCGGGGTGCTGGTGGTGCCCGAATGGTGGGGCGCCAACGATTACGCCAAAAAGCGCGCGCGCATGCTGGCGGACGAAGGCTACGTCGCGCTGGTGGTCGACATGTACGGCAACGGCCAGGTGGCCGACAACCCGAAGGACGCCGGCGCGCTGGCGGGCAGCGTGAACAAGAATCCGTCGCTGGCCTACGCGCGCTTCGATGCCGCGCGCAGCTTCCTCGACAAGCAGCCCAACGTGAAGAAGGGCGAGATCGCCGCGCTTGGCTACTGCTTCGGCGGCGGCGTGGTGCTCAACATGGCGCGTTCCGGCATGCCGATCAAGGCGGGCGTCAGCTACCACGGCGTGCTGGCGACCGACATGTCGGTGAAGCCGGGCGACATCAAGGTGAAGCTGCGCGTCTTCCACGGCGAGGCCGACCCCATCGTGCCGCCGGAGCAGGTCGAGGCGTTCAAGACTGAAATGGACAATGCCAAGGCCGACTACATGTTCGTGAGCTATCCCGGCGTGAAGCACACCTTCACCAACCGCGAGGCCGACAGCTACGCCGCGCAGTTCAACCTGCCGCTCAAGTACGACAACGCGGCCGACAACGATTCGTGGACGCGCACGCTGGAGTTCCTCAAGGCGACGCTGAAATAATGGCCGACGCCTGCGACCACGGCGACTGCCACGTTCCGCACGCCAGCGGCAGCCTCGGTATTCCGCAGGTCGGCGCGTTCGACCCGGCGGCGTTCGAGCAGGCGGTCAACGCCATGCTCGTCGCC
>JBAVWB010000090.1:0-6603 GCA_049697615.1 Thiobacillus sp.
TCGCCGCGGCCGCCGGCCGCCAGGTTGCCGCGGAACTCGTTGCCCTGGGGAATTCGCGCCAGGCAGTAGGGAACCGGCTCGCCGTCGATCAGCAGGATGCGCTTGTCGCCGTCCTTGATCGCGGGTAGGTAGCGCTGCGCCATGATGGCGCGGCGGCCGCGATGGGTGAGCGTTTCCAGGATGGCGTTGCGGTTGGGGTCGGCAAGCAGAAGACGGAAGATGCCGCTGCCGCCCATTTCGGTGAGCGGCTTGACGATGATGTCCTGGTGGTCGGCGAGGAACGCGCCAATCTCCGCTGCATCGGCGGAAACCAGGGTGGGGGTGATGAACTGCGGAAAGTTGAGGATCGCCAGCTTCTCGTTGAAGTCGCGCAAGGCAGCCGGGCGGTTCAGCACCCGCGCGCCGTTGGCCTCGGCAATGCCGAGCAGGTGGGTGGCGAGCAGGTAGTCCGTATCCACCGGCGGATCGGTGCGCATCACCACGGCGTTGAAATCCTTCAACCTGAGGGTGTCGGTGTGGGCAACGTGAAACCAGTCGTCGCTGGCATTCACGTCGAGCGCGCTGCAGGGGGCGTGTGCGTAGCCGTCCCGGATAAACAGGTGGCGCACCTCGCAGGCGAACACGGCATGACCGCGTGCCGCGGCCGCACGCATCATCGCCACCGAACTGTCCTTGTAGGGCTTGAGGCTCGCCAGCGGATCGACGATGAACAGCAGCTTCATGCGGGCTCGTTCAGCGCTTCGTCGAGCTCGATGCTGGCGGCCAGCATCGCCAGCCGCGCGATCACGCCATAGGCGTAGAAGCGGTTGGGGCTGGCATCGGGGTTGGCGCTGCGGTCGGGCATCACGCAGGTGTCGTCGAACGCCAGCGGCACGAAGTGCATGCCGGGGCTGTTGAGGTTTTCGTCCGATCCGCGGCTGGTGTGCACGCGGTAGAAGCCGCCGACGACGAAGTGTTCGAGCATGTAGACCACCGGTTCGGCCACCGCGCCGTTGATGCTCTCGAAGGTGTAGACGCCTTCCTGGATCAGCACCTCGCTCACCTCAACGCCTTCCTTGCCGACCGCCATCTTGTTGCGCTGCTTGCGGTTGAGCTCGCGCACGTCGTCCGGCGATTTCACCGTCATGATGCCCATGCCGTAGGTGCCGGCGTCGGCCTTGACGATGACGAAGGGCGGCTGGTCGATGCCGTATTCGTCGTATTTGACGCGGATTTTGTCCAGCATGACACCGACCTTTTCGGCCAGGCAGTCTTCGCCCTGGCGCGCCTGAAAGTCGATCTGGCCGCATTGATCGAAGTAGGGGTCGATCAGCCAGGGGTCAATGCCGATCAACTGGGCGAATTCGTCGGCAACCTGCTGGTAGGCGGCAAAGTGGCGCGACTTGCGGCGCGTCGCCCAGCCGGCATGCAGCGGCGGCATGATGTTCTGCTCGATGCCTTTGAGGATATCCGGCACCCCGGCCGACAGGTCGTTGTTGAGCAGCACCGCGCAGGGATCGAAATCCTCCAGCCCGATGCGATCGCCCTTGCGCACCAAAGGTTCGAGCGTAAGGCGACCGCCGGCCGGCAATTCCAGCGTGGTCGGCTGGGTGATCTCGGGAATCAGCGTGCCGATGCGCACGATGAGTCCCGTCTGACGCAGGATGTGCGCGAGCACCGCGACGTTCTGCAGATAGAAGGTGTTGCGCGTGTGGCTCTCGGGAATCAGCAGCAGGCGTTGCGCGTAGGGGCAGATCTTTTCCACCGCGCCCATCGCCGCGTGGATCGACAGCGACATGAAGGCCGGGTTGAGGTTGTTGAAGCCGCCGGGAAACAGGTTGGTGTCGACCGGCGCCAGCTTGAAGCCCGCGTTGCGGATGTCCACCGAGGTGTAGAACGGCGCAGCCTGCTCCTTCCACTGCTGGCGGAACCAGTGCTCGATGGTCGGCTGCGCGTCGAGCAGGCGCTTTTCCAGTTCCAGCAGCGGGCCGGTGAGTGCGGTGGTGAGGTAAGGGACCATAGAATAGGCGGACTCAAGAGTTCACTTATTTTAGGCCAAGCCGGATGTTTGACATTGTTTTATATCAGCCCGAGATCCCGCCCAATACCGGCAACCTGATTCGCCTCGCGGCCAATACCGGCTGCCGCCTGCATCTGGTCGAACCGCTGGGCTTCGACCTGTCCGACAAGCAGGTGGCGCGCGCCGGGCTGGATTATCACGACATGGCCTGCGTTTCGGTTCACCCAAATTGGGAGGCGGTGCAGGCGGCGCTGCCCGGCCGGCGCTGGTTCGCGCTCACCACCAAGGGCAGCCGAAATTACGCCGCAGTGGAATTCCGGGCCGACGACGTGCTGCTGTTCGGTCCCGAATCGCGCGGCCTGCCGGCCGAAATTCTGGCGCAGTTCGAGGCGGATCGGCGCCTGCGCTTGCCGATGCTGCCCGGTTCGCGCAGCATGAACCTGTCCAACGCCGTCAGTGTCGTCGTGTTCGAGGCCTGGCGGCAAAACGGTTTTGCGGGAGGCGGGTAAATTGAGCGGACTTGAATGGCTGGAAGCTGCCAGCTACATCGTCACCATCATCGGTCTGCCGCTCGCGATCGGTGTCTATATTTACGACCGCCGTCGCGAACAGCAGACCGATGAGGAGGAAATCTTCCTGCGGCTGTCCGACGAATACGCGGATTTCATGCGGCTGGTGATCGACAACGCCGACCTGCATTTGCTGTCGCCCGCCGTGAAAGGCGAACTCAGCGAAGACCAGCTGGAACGCAAGCACGCGCTGTTCGCCATCCTGGTCAGCCTGTTCGAGCGCGCCTACGTGCTGGTGTACGAAGACGACATGAGCCGCCAGCAGGCGCGGCTGTGGCAGTCGTGGGAAGACTACATGGTCGAATGGTGCGGCCGCGCGGATTTTCGCGCCGCGCTGCCCGCCTTGATGCAGGGTGAAGACGCAGGGTTTGTGTCAACGATCCAGCGCATCGCTGCGGCGTCGTCGTCGACCGGCGCTGACCGTTTGCCTCAGTAGGTGAGATTTTCCACCTTGGCGGCGAGCGGCGCGCCGCGCATGCGCTGCAGCATGTCGGCCACCACCTCGACATCGTTGTCGAACGGGCCGTGCGCGAGCTTGATGCGGCCGGCCCCGGTGGAGACGTATTCGCGCCGCTTGCCGTGCCCTTGACCTGAAAGCCGTTGTTCTTCCACGCCAGGAAATTGATGGCCGCCGCCAGGCCGAATCCCGTGCAGGCCCCTTCCTCGCCCTGATCCAGCACCAGCGTCCCGGCATAGGCCGGCAGATGCCGGTCGATGCTCTCGTTCTGCGGCCACTAGGGCGGCAACGAAACCAGCTTCGGCTGGTAGACCCGGTCGCGCAGATCGATGCGGTCGGGACGGGCGTCGAAGGTGCGGTGGTGGTAGTCAGCGTGGGCATGACATCTCCTGGTTGTTGCAGGCGGACGGCATTGAGGCCTTGTTGAATGTTTTGCCCGTGCTTTAAGTGGGATTAAAATCAATCAATAATATTGATTGGTTTGTTACATGGCCGTTGTCAAGTTGTCCCCGGTGCAGTCAGGCATCACCCACGAGGTGATCGAGTCCGTGGTGCATCTGACCGAGCAGCGTGACGAACTGACCCTGCTGCGGAGTCTGCAGGGGTCCATACTGGAAATGTTGCCCGGCGTGCAGGTGTCCATGGTCTGCCTGGTGCCTGACGCGCAGGGCGGGTGGAGGCAGGACGACGCGTGTCCCATGCCGACGCCCATGTTTCCGGTCCCCGAAACCCTGTTGGCCGAAATCCAGGAACTCGATTCGGAAACGTCGATCCGGCAGTCCACCCATGAGGGGCAGGTCTATCTCATCGGCAGCCTGGGTATGCAGGACGACCGGCGCAAGGCGATCATGATCCGGCGGCCGGAATGGAGCCTGACCGATCAGCGCATCGCGCATGGCATGCTCAATATCTACGCCAACTTTGCCCGGGTGCTGTTCGACAGCGAACGCGACACCCTGACCGGCCTCTACAACCGCAAGAAGTTGGAGCAGAAGCTGGGCGAGATGCTTGCCGGCCGCATGAGCGGCGGCAACCGGAAGCAGGACGAGAATACGGCCGACTATCTGGCGGTGTTCGACATCGACCATTTCAAACGCATCAATGACAATTTCGGCCACCTGATGGGCGACGAAGTGCTGCTCGTCTTCGCCGGCCTGGTGCGCAACGCCCTGCGCGATGTCGACTGGGTGTTCCGCTACGGGGGCGAGGAATTCGTTGCCCTGATCAAGGGGGTTTCGCCCGAGATCATCAAGGTCGTCCTCAAGCGCGTCCGGGTCAGGGTGCAGAACCATGCCTTCCCCCAGGTCGGGCAGGTCACGGTGAGCATCGGCTATACCGCCATCGTGGATCAGAAATTGCCGCCCTATGTGTTCGAGGAGGCGGACAAGGCGCTGTATTACGCCAAGGGACAGGGGCGCAACCGGGTCTTCGACTACCGCGAACTGGTGCGCAGCGGCGAGCTCGCGAGCGAAGAGCATCTCGGCGGTTCGATCGAACTCTTCTAGCGCGGTTTCACCTGTTCCGCTAAACGGGCACCCAGGCAGGCCGTTCGGTCGGGCCTCAGAACTCGGCCTTGATTTCCCGGTTCAGCAGGGCATCGACCGCCTGCGCGGCGGGCAGGCCTTCAAACAGCATCTGGCAGACGGCGCGGGCGATCGGCATGTCGACGCCGATTTCGGCGGCGAGCGCGGCCACTTCGCGCGCGGTGGTGACGCCTTCGGCAACGTGGCCGAGTTCGGCAAGGATGCTGTCGAGTGGCTGGCCGCGCGCGAGGCGCAGGCCGACCTGGCGGTTGCGCGAGAGGTCGCCGGTGGTGGTCAGGATGAGGTCGCCGAGGCCGGACAATCCCATGAAGGTTTCGAAGTGGCCGCCCAACCGGACGCCGAGGCGGGTCATTTCGGCCAGGCCCCGTGTGATGAGCGCGGCGCGCGCGTTGTGGCCGAGCTTGAGGCCGTCGCAGATGCCGGCGGCGATTGCCATGACATTCTTCAGTGCGCCGCCGATTTCGACGCCGATCACATCGTCATGTGCGTAGATGCGCAGGCGATGGACGGACAGGGTTTCAGCCAGATGCTGCGCCAGCGCGCTGTCGCGGGATGCCAGGGTGAGGGCGGTAGGGAAGCCTTGGGCCACTTCCTGGGCAAAGCTGGGGCCGGACAGCACACCGGTTTGCGTGTGATGGGGCAGCATCTCGGCGACAAGCTGATGCGGCAATTTGCGGCTGCCGTGCTCGAAGCCCTTGCATACCCAGATCAGCGGCGGCAGTTTGGATTTCCGGGCGAGCGCTTCCAGCGTGGTGCGCAGGCCGCTGCTGGGAACGGCAATGACGATGAGATCGGCCGAGCCGGTGACGCGATCGAAATCCGGATTGAAGTGCAGGGTGTCGGGTAGCGGGCAATCGGGCAGGTAGCGGGCGTTGACGCGCGCGTCGCGCATGGCATCGAGTTCGGCTGTGTTGCGCCCCCACAGGGTGACCTCAAGGTGCGGCGCCCAGTTCGCCGCCAGTGCCGTGCCCCAGGCCCCGGCACCCAGTACCGACAGTTTCACTGCCCCCACACCTCGTGGGCGGGCAGCCAGCCGGCCAGGCCGTCGGCATGCCTGACCGGCAGCCAGCCCGTGGCATCGGCATCGCCGCTGACCTGGAGCAGGACGCCGCGCGCGGCACGAAACGCGACCTCGGCATCGGCGCGCGGTTGTTGCCGGATCGTGCTGGAATCATTCTTGACCATGATGGTTCGGGCGCCGCCAAGCGCGGATTGCTCGATCCAGCTCAGGCGGCCGCTGTGGTCGCGCACCTTGACCCAGGATCCCGTGTCGACGACGACTTCGAGCGGCAGGCCGCTGCCCGCAATGGCGACTCTGGCGGCCGTGATCGAAGGCGCGTCGTACAGCACGGCGGCGCGCCCGGTGCTGCGGTATTCCAGCGCACTGGCGGAGTGCGCCAGTGCGAACAGCAGGCCGGCTATGAACAGCCTCAATTTCAATGCGTTTGCTCGGGAGCGGCCTGTTGCTGCTGTGCCTGCTGTTGCTGCAGATACAGGGCTTCGAAGTTGACCGGATTCAGCAGCAGCGGCGGGAAGCCGGCACGGATCACCACGTCGGACACGGTCTCGCGCAGGTACGGAAAGACGATGTTGGGGCAGCCGATGCCGAGCACCATCGGAATCTGCTCCTGCGGCACGTTCTGGATGCGGAAGATGCCGGCCTGGGTGCATTCGACCAGGAACATGGTCTTGTCACCGATCTTGGCGGTCACCGTCACAGTGATGCCGGTGTGGAACAGGTCTTCGCCCAGCGCGTGGCTTTCGGTCGACATGTTGACGTCGATCTGCGGCGCCTCGCGTTCCAGGTAAATGGCTGGCGCGTTGGGCACTTCCAGCGACAGATCCTTGACGAAGAGCTTTTCGATATTGAATACGGGTTGTTGCACGTCGGACATGGGGGCTCCCTGGACAAGAAAACCGGAGCCTGCGCTCCGGGAATGGAATTATTTTACACGTGCTTATTGAATCCCTTGTGACGTGGCAGACCATTGAAGCCCTATTCGGGAGTCGCGTTTGCACGAGAAAGGCCTGGAT
>JBAVWB010000091.1:0-13792 GCA_049697615.1 Thiobacillus sp.
GCCTGGAGCGGATCGCGGTGGTCGCCGCGCAGACCGAGGCCGACGCCGCGCGGCTGCGCAGCCTGGGCGCGATGACGGTTCACGTCACCGGCAATCTCAAGTTCGACATCGCGCCGCCGCCCGATCAGGTCGAACGCGGCGCGGCCTGGAAAGCGAAATGGGGCCAGCGCCCGGTGCTGCTGGCAGCGAGCACGCGCGAAGGCGAGGAGGCGCCGCTGTTGCGCGCCTTCGCCGACACGGCGCCGGCCGAGGTGCTGCTGGTGCTGGTGCCGCGCCATCCGCAGCGCTTCGAAGCGGTGGCGGCGTTGGTCGAAGCGGCGGGTTTGCCGTTCCAGCGCCGCAGCGCGCTGGATGGCGAACTCAAGCCGGGAACGCGGGTTCTGCTGGGCGACAGCCTGGGCGAACTCTTCGCCTATTACGCGGCGTGCGATGTGGCCTTCGTCGGCGGCAGTTTGCAACCGCTGGGCGGGCAGAACCTGATCGAGGCGGCGAGCGTGGGACGGCCGGTGCTGGTGGGGCCGCACACCTTCAATTTCGAGGAAGCGACGCGGCTGGCGATCGAGGCGGGGGCGGCGCTGCGGGTGAACGACACGGCGGCCTTGCTGGAAAACGCGCTGAAGCTGCTGAACGATGCCCCGGCGTGCGCCCGTATGGGCGAGGCCGGGCTGGCCTTCGCCGCGCGCCATCGCGGCGCGGCGCACAAGGTGGCGATGCTTATCGCGCCGTTGCTGCGGGCTGACTGATCGCCACCTTAAATCGAGGGTCGTTCCGGCGAACGCCGGAACCCAGTTGAATAAGGATCTGGACCCCGGCTTTCGCCGGGGTGACGGCTGAAAGAGCCGTCTTTACTTCGCTACGGGCTTCAAATGCTGGTCGATCTCGGCCAGATCCTCGGGGCTGAGGGTGCCGACGGCGGCCTTGAGCGACAGGGTGGACAGCAGATAGGCATAGCGTGCGCCGGCCAGGTCGCGGCGGGCGGACAGCACCTGCTGCTCGGCGTCGAGCACGTCGAGGTTGGTGCGTACGCCGACGTCCAGGCCGAGCTTGGTGGAATCGAGTTGCGCCTTGGTCGAGACCAGCGCCTGCTCCAGCGCGCGCACGCGGGCGACGCCGCTGTTCACATTGAGCCAGGCTTGACGCGCCTGCAGGCCGGCTTCGCGGGTGGCGACTTCCACATCCTGGCGCGCCTTTTCCTGGTTGGCGACGGCTTCGCGCACGCGCGAACTGGTCAGCCCGCCCTGGTAGATCGGCAGGTTGAGTTCGACGCCGATGCTGGCGGTGCGGGTGTCCACCTGCTGGGTGCCGAAATTCTGGTTGTTGTTGATGGTGTAGCCGGCGACGGCATCCAGCGTCGGATAGTGGCCGGCGCGGTTGCGCTGGACTTCCTGGTCGGCGATGGTCTTGGCGATGCGCTGGATTTCGGCCTGCAGGTTGCCGTCGGCGGCGCGCGCGGCCCACTCGTCGAGGCTGCCGGGTTCGGCCTTCAGCAGTTTGTTGTCGACCAGGCTGTCGAGCGCGCCGGCCGGCTTGCCGATGAGTTTTTCCAGCGCGCGCAGGCGGATGTTGAGGTTGTTCTGTTCGGCGATTTCCTGCGCGACCGCGAGGTCGTAGCGCGCCTGCGCTTCGTGGGTGTCGGTGATGGTGGCGGTGCCGACCTCGAAGTTGCGCTTGGCGGCGGCCAGCTGCTCGGTGATGGAGGCCTTCTGCGCGTTGATGAAAGCGATGTTGTCCTGCGACTGCAGCACGTCGAAATAGGCCTGCGCGACACGCAAAATCAGATCCTGCCCAGCCACCTTCAATTGCATTTCGGCGATTTTCACCTGGCTCTTGGACTGCTCGTACTGAACCAGATTCTGCTTGCGGAACAGCGGCTGCGTGCCAGTGAGCGACAGGCCATTGGAATCGAAATCGGCGTCGCCGCCGGGCAGGCTGGAATCCACGCTGTTGTAGCGCACGTTGCCGCCCAGGTTGACGTTGGGCAGCAGGCCGGCGCGGCCCTGCACCGCTTTTTCCTGACCCGCCTGATATGCGGCGCGGGCGGCGGCATATTGCGCATCGTAGGCCAGCGCGTCGTGGTAAACGTCGGTCAGGTTGGTGGCGTGGGCGGCGGGCGCCAGTGCCAGGGTCAGGGCAATAAACAGCGGCTTGAGTTGCATGATGGATCCAGTCCTAGGTGTCTGTTCAGTAGCGCGGCATGGCCGGATCGACTTCGTCGGCCCAGGCGGCCACGCCGCCCGAGAGGTTGATGACGTCGCCAAATCCCACGCTTTCAAGATAGCGTGCCGCGTGATAACTGCGAACGCCATGATGGCAGATGACCACTATTTCGGCATCCTTGTTCAATTCGGCCAGCCGCGCGGGCAGCTCGCGCATCGGGATCAGGATCGCGCCGGGCAGCCGGCACAGGTTCCATTCCCACGGCTCGCGCACATCGAGCAGCACCGGCGTGTGTCCGGTCTGGATATGGGCGGCGAGCTCGGCGGGCCGAAACTGGCGCATTGAAGCCTACTCTTAGAATACGAATGCGGCGGGGTGCGGCGCGTTCAGCAGCGGCGCCACGCAGGTTTCGAACAGGGTCACGCTGCGGGTGGTGCCCGGCGCGGTGCAGGTGATGAGTTGCGCTTCCATCACCGGCGCTTCGCCGGTGATGGCGAACAGCCGTCCGCCAAGCTTGAGGCGGCGAACCAGGGCATCCGACAGCAGCGGGGTCGAGCCGGTCAGCACGATGACATCGAAGCCGGCCTCGTCGGGCCAGTCGCGGGCGGCGTCGCCGCTGTGCAGCACCACGTTGCCGAAGCCGTGCGCGCGCAGTTTCTGCGTCGCCGACGCGGTGAATTCGGGAACGATGTCCACGGATACCACCTCGCCGGCCCTGGATGCGAGGAGGGCGGTGAGGTAGCCGCTGCCGGTGCCGATTTCCAGCACGCGGTCGGTGGGGCGGATGTCGAGTTCCTGGACCACTCGGGCTTCCAGCTTGGGCGTCCACATCGCCTGGCCGTGGCCGAGCGGGATTTCCATGTCGACGAAGGCCAGCGCCTTGTGCGCCTCCGGAACGAAGTCTTCGCGGCGCACCTTGAACAGCAGGTCCAGCACGTTCTGATTCAGCACATCCCAGGGGCGGATCTGCTGCTCCACCATGTTGAAGCGCGTTTGCTCGATGTCCATGCGGTGCCCTTGAATATCAATAAGTTAGATGGGGTCTTGCCTTGCAATTATTCCACATTTCGGCTACCTTGAGCCGCTCGCCAGGGGTCTCCGGTCCATTGTTTTACGGGCTGGAGTGAGACATACCCTTCGAACCTGATGCGGTTGATACCGCCGTAGGGAGGCTTGTTTTGCGGCCTCCGTTTTTTTAAAGCGAGGCTGTTCCAAGGCCTCCAAAACTTTTTTACGGGAGGCGCCCGGCGCCTCCCGCCTTTCCGGAGCGCCACATGAACGCCGCCATCCCCAGTCAAGCCGCCCAATTTACCGCTGCCAGCGCCCACGTCGACGAGGCCGCGGTGCAGCCGCTGCCCAATTCGCGCAAGATCTACGTGCAGGGCAGCCAGCCCGACATCCGCGTGCCGATGCGCGAAATCAGCCAGGACGACACGCCCACCAGCATGGGCGGCGAGAAGAACCCGCCGATTTTCGTCTACGACTGCTCGGGCCCCTATTCAGACCCGGCAGCGAAGATCGACATCCGCCAGGGCCTGCCCGCGCTGCGCACCCGCTGGATCGAGGCGCGCGGCGACACCGAAATCCTGTCCGACCTGAGCTCGGAATACGGCCGCCAGCAGGCCGCGAACCCCGCGCTTGCCGCGATGCGATTCCCGGATCTCGCCCGCACGCCGCGCCGCGCCAAGGCCGGCATGAACGTGTCGCAGATGCACTACGCGCGCAAAGGCATCCTCACGCCGGAGATGGAGTTCATCGCCATCCGCGAGAACAACAACCGCGCCGCCTATGTGGAGTCGCTGAAAGCGTCCGGCCCGCTGGGCGAGAAGCTCGCCGCCATGATGAACCGCCAGCACCCGGGGCAGAACTTCGGCGCGAATCTGCAGAATGAGATCACCCCCGAATTCGTGCGCGACGAAATCGCACGCGGCCGCGCCATCATCCCCAACAACATCAACCACCCGGAATCCGAGCCGATGATCATCGGCCGCAATTTCCTGGTGAAGATCAACGCCAACATCGGCAACTCGGCACTCGGTTCCAGCATCCAGGAAGAAGTCGAGAAAATGACCTGGGCGATCCGCTGGGGCGGCGACACCGTGATGGACCTGTCGACCGGCAAGAACATCCACGAGACGCGCGAATGGATCATCCGCAACTCGCCCGTTCCGATCGGCACGGTTCCGATCTACCAGGCGCTGGAAAAGGTCGACGGCCGCGCCGAAGAGCTGACCTGGGAAATGTTCCGCGACACGCTGATCGAGCAGGCGGAGCAGGGCGTCGACTATTTCACCATCCACGCAGGCGTCTTGCTGCGCTACGTGCCGATGACCGCCAACCGCATGACCGGCATCGTGTCGCGCGGCGGCTCGATCATGGCCAAGTGGTGCCTCGCGCATCACAAGGAGAGCTTCCTCTACACGCATTTCGAGGACATCTGCGAAATCATGAAGGCCTACGACGTCGCCTTCTCGCTGGGCGACGGCCTGCGTCCCGGCTCGATCTACGATGCCAACGACGACGCGCAACTCGGCGAACTGAAGACGCTGGGCGAGCTGACCCAGGTGGCGTGGAAGCACGACGTGCAGGTGATGATCGAAGGCCCCGGCCACGTGCCGATGCAGCTGATCAAGGAGAACATGGATATTCAACTGGAACAGTGCCACGAGGCGCCGTTCTACACCCTGGGCCCGCTGACCACCGACATCGCCCCCGGCTACGACCACATCACCAGCGGCATCGGCGCCGCCATGATCGGCTGGTACGGCACCGCCATGCTCTGCTACGTCACGCCGAAGGAACACCTCGGCCTACCGAACAAGGACGACGTCAAGGAAGGCATCATCACCTACAAGCTCGCCGCCCACGCCGCCGATTTGGCCAAGGGCCACCCCGGCGCGCAGATCCGCGACAACGCCTTGAGCAAGGCGCGTTTCGAATTTCGCTGGGACGACCAGTTCAATCTTGGCCTCGACCCCGACAAGGCGAAGTCCTTCCACGACGAAACCCTGCCCAAGGAATCGGCCAAGGTCGCGCACTTCTGCTCGATGTGCGGCCCGCATTTCTGCTCGATGAAGATCACCCAGGACGTGCGCGAATACGCGGCGAAGGAAGGTCTCACCGAAGCCGCCGCGCTGGCCAAGGGCATGGAAGTGAAGGCGGTCGAGTTCGTCAAGCAGGGCGCCGAGGTTTACCGCAAGGTATGATCGGGTAATTCTAGGCACCCCGGCGGCAGGACTTGCACCCCACCCTATACAGGCTTTTTTTCAGACTCGCCGGCGCATTGTTTCTTGCGTGCAGCGCGCTGGCTTCCGCGGCGCCGCTGTCGGCGGTTCTCGACCACGAGTCGGCGATCGGCCTGTCCACCCGCTTCCTGCAGGAAAAGCAGGCGCAGCTCACCCTGCCTGATGCAATCGCCGCCTACCAGGCGGGGAAATTTGCCCCTGCGAAGAGCCCGGTCCTGAATTTCGGCATCGGCGCCAGGCCGGTGTGGATTCATTTCGCGGTGGACAACCCGACCGCGGCGCCGGTGCACAAGAAGCTGTCGATCGAGATCGCCTGGCTCGACCGCATCGAGGTCCATTTCCGGAACCGGGACGGGACCGTCGCGACGCATCGCGCCGGCGACCGGCAGGCCTTCAGGCAGCGCCCGCTCGCGAGCCGCTATTTCGTGTTCGACCACGCTTTCGGGGCGGGCGTCAGCGATGTCTTCATCCGCGTGGAAACGCCCGACCCCATGGTGGTTCCGATCTATCTCCTGAATTCGGAGGAGTCGCGGATCCGGCAGACGCAGCAGGAACTCAGCTATGGCGTCGTATATGGCTTCCTGCTCGCCCTGCTGGCGTACAACGCGATTCTTTTTGCCAGTCTGCGCAGTTCGCGATATCTCTCCTACGCTATCTATCTGGCGATGTTCATGGCGATGAACATCGCCTACACCGGACATGGCTTTGCCTGGCTGTGGCCCGATTCGCTGGCCTGGCAGCAGTGGTCCAACCCGGTCCTGATGTATCTCTATGGCGTCAGCGGGCTCGCGTTCGCCATCCGGTTTCTGGACCTGCGGGTGTACTTCCCGCGGGCACGCAAGGCGGTCATTGCATTCTGCGCGGCCTTCGGCATCCTGCTGGCGGCCGCCTTCCTGCTGGACAGCCAGAAGGTCGCCCTGCTGGCGGCCTTCACTTTCGCGTTCCTGTTCACCGGCATCATGCTGTTCCTGGGCGTCATTTCGGTCCGTGCGGGCCAGAAACCGGCCAAGTATTTTCTCATCGCCGCCCTCGCCGCCATGGTGGGCGCCCTGCTGACGACGCTGTCCACCTGGGGCTTCATTCCCCACAACAGCTGGACTTTCCGCGCGGTGGAAATTGGCATGCTGCTCGATGCCACGCTGCTCGCCCTGGCGCTGGCCTACCAGTTCCGGGTCGGTCAGGAGGAGCGGCTTCGCGCCGAGCAGCTGGCGCAGCTCGATCCGCTGACGGGCCTGAACAACCGGCGCGCCTTTTACGACAAGACCAACGCATTGTGGAGCCAGGCGGTTCGCCATGCGCACCCCACCTCGGTCATGCTGTTCGACATCGACCGCTTCAAGCAGATCAACGACGCCCATGGCCACGCGCACGGCGATGACGTGCTGAAGGCCGTGGCGGGCATGCTCAGGGACTCGATCCGGGAGGAGGACATCCTCGCCCGCTGGGGCGGCGAGGAGTTCATCGTGTTCCTGCCCGAAACCGGCCGCGAGAAAGGGATGGCACTGGCGGAACGGCTGCGCGCCGTGATTGCGGGCCTGCGTGTCCCGTGTGAAGTGGGCGAAACCCGGGTCACGGCAAGTATCGGCATCGCCCAGGCGGAGAGCGAACACTACACGCTGGACGCGTTGATAGCCTCGGCCGACGAGTGCCTGTACCAGGCCAAGCAGCAGGGCAGAAATCGGGTAACTGGTAGCTTGGCCGGAGAATAGGTGGCCTTCTGGCGATCGAAGCATCCGGTGACGACTTGAGTTTACTGGGCGCTTGAATACGCCGGAGTGATGTATTTATTTTGTTCCGGGGGCGATCATGGCCATCACTAAAGTCTTTCAAAGCGGCAACTCGCAGGCGGTCCGCATTCCGCGGGAATTCCAGTTCGATGTCGCTGAGGTTGAAATCGAGCGGCATGGCGATGAGATTGTCCTGCGCCCACCCGCGCGCAATCTGTCGGCAGCTTTCGCTGCATTGGCGGATATGCCGGAAGGCTTCTTTGCCGAAGGCCGCCAGGACACCCCGCCGCAAACGCGCGAAGGCCTGTAATGGCGCTGCAAGCCCTGCTCGACACCAATATCTGCATCCACATTGCCCGCAACCGGCCACTTGCGGTGGCCGAGCGGTTTGCCCAGGCCACGCCCGGCAGCCTGGGCATTTCGCTCATCACGTGGGGCGAACTGTGTTTTGGCGCGGACAAAAGCAACGACCCCATCCGCGCCCACGAGCGACTCGCCCGTTTCGTGGCCGACGTACCCGTACACATCCCGGGTTCGGACACGGGCCTGCACTGCGGCGAGATTCGCGCAATGCTGGAGTGTGCGGGCACGCCTATCGGCAATAACGATCTGTGGATTGCGGCCCACGCCCGCGCGCTTGGCGTCACGCTGATCTCCGGCGTTGAGCCAGGCTAGTCACGCACTGCCCCTATAATCATGAGCGCGCCGCCGTGGCGCGCTTTTTTTATGCCCCGCGATGATCGACCTCACCTTGCTGCTGCACGCCCTCATTCTCGGCTTTGTCGAAGGCATCACCGAATTCCTGCCGATCTCCAGCACCGGGCACCTGATTCTGGCTGGGCAGTTGCTGGGCTTTAACGGCGAGAAGGCGAAGGTGTTCATGATCGCCATTCAGCTGGCGGCGATTTTTGCGGTGGTGTGGGAATACCGGGCGCGGCTGGGGCACGTGGCGGCGACGCTGCACACCGAGCCGGCGTCGCGGCGGCTGGCAACCAACTTGATGGCGGGTTTCCTGCCGGCGGCGGTGCTGGGCTTCCTGTTCTACAAGGAAATCAAACACTATCTATTCAACCCCATCGTGGTGGCCTCGGCGCTGGTGATCGGCGGTCTGCTGATCCTGTGGGCGGAGCGCCGCAAGCACGTGGTCAGCACGCCGACGGTGGACGACCTCAACTGGCGCCGCGCGCTCGCGGTGGGTTTCGCGCAGGCGCTGGCGATGGTGCCCGGCACCTCGCGCTCGGGCGCGACCATCATCGGCGGACTGTTCCTTGGGCTGTCCAGAAAAGCGGCGGCGGAGTTCTCGTTCTTCCTCGCCATCCCCACCATGTTCGCCGCCACGGCCTACGACCTGTACAAGAACTGGCACCTGTTCGATGCCGGTGATATCCCGCTGTTCGCCATCGGCGGCGCCGCCTCGTTCGCCAGCGCGTTGCTGGCCGTGCGCACGCTGATCAAGTTCGTCAGCCGCCACGACTACACGCTGTTTGCCTGGTACCGCATCGTGTTCGGCGGGGTGGTGCTGGCGACCGCCTACTTCGGATGGGTCGACTGGGGTACGCCGGTCTGAGCTAGGCCGGCTTGGGCGGGTGCTTGTCGAGTTTGCGCTGCAGGGTGCGGCGGTGCATCTTCAGCGCGCGCGCGGTGGCCGAGATGTTGCCGTCGTGCGCGTTCAGCACTTTCTGGATGTGTTCCCATTCCATGCGCGCCACCGACAAGGGCTTGGGGCTGACTTCGAGCGCGGCGTCAGGCTGGTCGCGCAAGAGCGCGGCAAGGATCTCGTCGGCGTCTGCCGGCTTCGCCAGGTAGTGCCGCGCGCCCAGCCGCACTGCTTCGACGGCGGTGGCGATGCTGGCGTAGCCGGTGAGCACGACGATGGCAGGCGCGGGATTGCGCGCGGCCAGCTGCTCGACGACCTTGAGTCCCGATTCGCCGGGCAGCTTGAGGTCGACCACGGCGTGGCTGGGAACGAAGCGCTCTGCCACGGCGTGGGCTTCAACGGAATCATGCGCCAGCGCCACCTCGGCCCCGCGTTTCTGCATCGCGCGCGACAGCGCTGCGGCAAAATCGGCGTCGTCCTCGACGATCAATAGTTTCATCGCGGCAGCATTCATTCGGGCCGGCTCCAGGGAAGTGTGATGCGCACGCGGGTGCCGCCGCCGTCGCGTTCGGTCAGGGTGAGGCTGCCGCCCAAGCGCTCCAGCGTGGCGTGGGTGAGCGCGAGGCCCATGCCCCAGCCGCGCCCCTGCTTGCCGCTGAACAGCACGCGGCCGGCCTGCGCTTTCTGCTCGGGGGTGAAGCCCGGGCCGCGGTCGGCGATGTCGATGACAAGCGCGTCAGGCTGGGTTTCCGCGTGGAATTCGACCACGTCGGGCGAGACGTCTGCCGCGTTGTTCAGCACGTTTTGGATCGCCTGCTCCAGCCCGTCGGGCGGGGTGAAGTCGCGGCGGTCGGCCGGCAGTTCGGCCGCAATCTGCGCATCCGGGCGCAGCACCTGCCAGCGCTCGATCACCGTGGCCAGCCAGGTTTCGAGCGGCTGCGCGGCGGGCGGCGTGTCCTGTGCGCGCGCGGCGAGCTGGGTGAGGATGCGCTTGCATGCCTGCGCCTGTTTTTCGAGCAGGCGGCAGTCTTCACCGATGTCGGGGTCGTTGGCGAATTCGGCGGCGAGTTCGTGCGCGGTGGTCTGGATGGTGGAAAGCGGGGTGGCGAGTTCATGCGCCGCCAGCGCGGCCTGGGTGCCGAGCGCGACGATGCGCTCGTCGCGCAGCTGCATTTCGCGCAGGGCCGACAGCTCCTGGTCGCGCGTGCGCAACGCGGCGTGCATGCGGGTGACGAAGAACGCGATCAGCGCGGCGCTGATGAGGAAGTTGAACCACATGCCCCCCAGGTGCATGCCGTAGGCGGCGATCGGGTCCGCCACCGCCAGCGGCTGGTAATAGAACAGCAGCAGCGCGAAATAGCCGCCTGCCACCGCTGCCAGCAACCATACCCAGCGTGGGCGCAGGCTGATCGCGGCGATGATGACCGGTACCAGCATCAATGACACGAAGGGATTGGTGGCGCCGCCGCTGAAGAACACCAGCACCGCAAACGCAGTCAGGTCGGCCAGCAGGTGCGCCAGAAACTCCATTTGCGTGGCCGGCACATCCAGCCGCAGACGCCACGCGGTGGACAGCGAGAACAGCCCCATCAGCACCAGCACCGCGGCCATCGGCAGCAGCGGCATGCGGATGCCGAGACCCCAGTGCAGCCAGAGGATGCCGGCAGCCCAGCCGCCAATCAGCGACACGCGCACCGCCAGCAGCCGCCCCAGCAGGGCGCGCGCAGGCAGGGTGGACAGCAGGGTGGAATCGGGTGCGGATGGCATGGCGGCATTGTAATGCGCGCGCCGCCGCAGGCTGCGGGCTGCGACAATTTGTCCAATTGTGCGCGGCGCGCGTACCGCCTAAAGTGGGATCACGCTTTATCGCGTTATTTCCCCGCTCCCTTCCCGCCTGCTGGCGGGATTTTTTTGCCGGGGCTGCCGAATCGGGGTGTTGCGGAATAAAAAAGCCCCGTGCATGACGCACGGGGCTTCGGTTTCCTGGCGCTGGAATGGTTTCCGCCGCAGCGTCCTAGAACTTGACGTTCACGCCGGCATAGATCGAGCGGCCGGGGCCGGGGACGGCGATCCCCCAAGGGACCCCGTTGATCGACATCGTCGTGCCCTGGCCGACATAGGCGCCGCCCAGCGGCAGCGCATAGCCTTTGTCGAACAGGTTGTCGATCCCCACGTCCAGACGGACCTGCTTCCATTTGTAGCTGCTGCGCAGATTGAACAGGCTGTAGCCAGCGGTCTCGATCTCGTTGCGGACATCCGAGACGTCGTTCTTCGCCGCGACGAACTGCCCTTCCAGCGTATTGGTCAGGCGCCCGCGTTTTTGCGTCAGCGCCAGCTTCGCGTTCAAGGGCATGATGTTGTAGAGGTTGTCGCTTGTGTCCTGGTTTTCGCCGCGGGTGTAATTCACCACGCCGCTGACGGTGAAGTCGCCATACACGGGTGAGCGGGCGGCCAGGAAATGACCTGAGAGTTCCACTCCGTATAGACGTGCGGACTGGTTGACGTACTTGAGCACGTTGAACTGATCGTCAGGGCAGCTGGCCGTATTACAGGTCGCGTCGATGTAGTCCCTGACATGCGTGTAGTAAGGCGCGACCCGCACGCTCCAGGTCTTTTTCCCGGCATCGTGCCAGTCGGCGGCGAGGTTCAGCGTGTGAGCCACCTCCGGCTTCAGGTTGACGTCGCCCACATAGCCGTTGCCGTCGCCGACGAAGTTGTTCATGACCGCGGCCATGGACCAGGTGGACCAGGAGTAGCGCTCGTACAGGTTGGGCGAGCGGGTCTTCTGCGCGACGCCGGCCTCGTAGGTCTGCGTGGCATCGGGCTCATAGCGCGCCAGCGCGGTGAAGTCCCAGTTGTGGTCGGTCTTGTCGTGGCCCTGGGCATTGAAAAGGGTGCTATCCGCCAGCTGGTTGCTGCCCATCATGTTCGTGGCGGCGTAGCCGGTGACACTCCCCGTATCCATCGCCACGGTCTCGTGGCGCAGGCCCACCAGACTCGTCCACTGCGAACTGATACGCGCTTCCCACTCGCCGAACACGGCGTAGCGGTCGCGTTCGCCGCCGTTGATGTTCCAGAAGGTGCCCGGCCACATCATTGCACCAGAAGGCGTCCACCAGTCGTCCAGCCGATAGGCCTGAATTTCGCTGCCGACACGAAGGGTGTCGCGCCTGGAGAGCTGGACTTCGGCGCTGACCGACACCCCGCTGGTTTTCCCCTCGGTCAGCATCGGCATGCCGGCGGCGCAGGTGCTCGAAACAGGCGAACACGGGGTGCCCGGAACCGGCACATTCGAGTCACTGCCGTACCAGAACCGCTTGTCGTCACCGAAGTCCATTTCGTGCTCGGTTTTCTCATGGTATGCGCGCGCTTTCAAGGTGCCCCACTGATACTGCCCGGTGTATCCCAAATTGACCTGATTGCTCGTGTTGTCGGTCAAGTCCATGCGCTGGTTCGGAAAATTCTCGTAGGGAATTTCCTGATGCGCCAGTTTCAGATCGAACAAATGCTTGTCATTGCGCAAGGCAAAACCGAGGGCATGGTTGATCGACCTGTAGGCGGAAGAACCGACTTCGTCGAGCGGCAGCGTATGTCCGAGCCGGCCTGTCGCGGTCGTCGTCTTGAAGTTGTCGCCTGCCGTGTAGTTGTCCGACTGCGCCGTCGATCCGGTATAGGTCACGCTCAGATTTTCGCCGGCAACCGTCGCGGAAAGATTGGCCCCCATCGCATTGCCGTTGCTGCGGTAGAAGGTGCCAACCTCACCCTGGGTCAGGAGCGCCTCGCCGGACCTGGCGAATTCAGGCTGGGCCGATTCCACGATGAGGGTGCCGCCGATGCTGTCGCCGCCGACGCTGACGGGCGTGATGCCGGCATAGACCTTGATGCTGTCGACCCGGGTGGGATCGATGGTGGAAAGGGCCGGGTTCATGTGGTTCGGGCAGGCCGCGATCAGGTCCATGCCGTCGACCTTGATGCGCAGGCGGTCATCGGCCAGGCCGCGAATCGATGGCAGGCTGGAAACGCCGCCGGCGCTGGTGAAGCTGATGCCTGGAACATCCCGAAGCAACGTGGCCGTGTCGCTGGTGGCCGCGCGCATCGGCAGCAGCGCGGCAGAATCCAGGGTCACGCTGTTGAGTTCGACGTCCGTGGGTTCCGAACCCACGACGACCACGGTCATGAGGGGGGTATCCGATGACAGGGATGGTGCTGTGCTTTGCGCGACTGCGTTGTTGCATAGTGCCGACAGGGCAAGGGATACAGCAAGGGCGACCGGCTTTCTGGAAAACAACATGTTTTTCTCGGAATTGTTGGAATTTTTCCGAGTCTAGGGAAGTCATTCGCGCGCGAGAATGTGGCAAATTGACGCAAGCGGCCGGTTGATTGGCTTGAATCAACCCGCGTGTGGCTGCCGGTGCGGGCGGCACGAATGGCGATGCGACAATATGCCGCATCGCCATTTGTGCTTTGATTGCCTATCGTGCCTCGCACGCAAGCACGCCATGCCGTTTTGAATTCCAATGGGGAAGATATGAAATTGAAGGTTTTGATGCTCGCCGCCATCGGCGCTCTGTCCATGCAAGCGGCCTGGGCTGCCAACATCAGCGTCAGCGATGCGTGGGCGCGCGCCACCATGCCGGGACAGAAAGTCAGCGGCGCCTACATGCAGATCCAGTCGGACGCCGACGCGCGCCTGGTCGGTGTATCCAGCCCGGCGGTGCCGCGGGTGGAAGTGCATGAAATGAAAATGGACGGCGACGTGATGCGGATGCGCGAAGTGCAGGCGGTCGAATTGCCGAAGGGCAAGACGGTTTCGCTCGAGCCCGGCGGCTACCACATCATGCTGATGAACCTGCCGAAGCCGATCGCGGCGGGCGAAGTAATTCCGCTGACGCTGGTGGTGGAATCAGGCGGCAAACGGCAGACGGTCGAGGTCAGGGCCGAGGCGCGCGCACCGGGCAGCAGCCCGATGCCGAACCACATGCATCACTGAGCCGCACCCAGGATCGCGCCGCGCGCGCGCAAGTCGTCGAGCAGCGCAGCGCCGGCACGCAGGATGAGCGCGGGGT
>JBAVWB010000092.1:0-4706 GCA_049697615.1 Thiobacillus sp.
CCGCGATAGCGCGTCCGCGCACCCAATCGCGGCGAGGGCGCCGCTCCTACACGACGCGCTGAGGATTACCGACATGGCGACCCACCTCATCCTGCAGAAGATTTTCAAGACCGGTTTTGTCTCCGAGCCGCCGCCTGAGGCCGACCTCGCGCTGCGCACGCGCGAGCAGGAACTGCACGCGGAAATCCTCAAGGTGTTCGGCCAGTCGGTGGCGATCCGCCACGTCGACGCCGGCTCCTGCAACGGCTGCGAGCTGGAAATTCACGCCATCAACGGGCCGCACTACAACATCGAGGGCATGGGCGTGAAGTTCGTGGCCAGTCCCCGCCATGCCGACGTGCTGCTGGTCACCGGCCCGGTCTCGCGCAATCTGGAAGTGGCGCTGAAACGCACCTACGACGCCACCCCGGAACCCAAGTGGGTGATCGCCATGGGCGACTGCGGATGCACTGGGGGAATGTTCGGCGAAAGCTATGCTTCCTGCGGAAAGGTTTCCAACGTCATCCCGGTCGACGTCGAAGTGCCGGGATGCCCGCCCACGCCCATTGCCCTGTTGCAGGGCATTCTTGCGGCGGTCAGCAAGGGCGATAAAAACGCGGCGGATTAGGCTCGGGACAAGCCTGTCGCCGCGCTAGGCTTCACTCGCCTGACTTGTCTTGGCTTTGGGCTTCCTGCCAGGAGCGGCGGTTGGGATGTAGCCTGCGATCCGGCACAACATCCCTTCAACTTTCTGCCCCTTGACGAATCGCGTTGAGTGACACGCGATGATGTCTCCCCGTTTCGACAGTTCGGACAGATAAAGGCGGACGTCTGCCAGCGGGATTCGTGTCGCGGCGGCAATCTCGGTGTCGAGTTGCTCACCCCGGTCTTTCAGGTACTTCTGGATTTTCTGCATGTCTGTGACACCTGGTTTCATGATTGACAAGGCCTTAATGGCAGGAAGCCTTCTTCGCCCAACGCAATTCAGCCCCCTCGCGCAAGCTGTGAACGATGGCGGCAAAGTCGAGCGGGAACCGATCGGCAAGCGCACTCGCCCGTTCTTCCAGTTGTTCCCAATCGAGGGAACAGCCGGCGTCGGCAAAAGCAAAGGCAATATGGTTGTCGCCACCGGGAACCGTCCCCAAGTGCACGCGCCCCTCGAAGGCCTCGTTCAGCAGGGTCAGGTGCCTGGACCAGTATTTCCTCGGCCCGGCGAAATTGGTGACGAGCAGGCCGCCCGCCCGGAGTCGGCGACGCGCCGCCCGGTAAAAGCCGCGATTGAGAAAAGTCGGGGCGATGCCTTTGGAATCGAATCCGTCCAGCAGCAGAACGTCGGTATCGCCTTCGGCGGCGGGCAGATACTCGGCGGCATCGGCCTGGATGATCGCCAGGCGCGGAGCGTCGGGGACGCCGAACACCTCGCGCAGGGCGATGACATCGGGATTCACCTCGACCACGGTCAGCTGCGCATGCGGCAGGTGGCGGTAGCAGAACTTGGCCAGCGAACCGCCCCCCAGCCCGACCATCAGCACATGGCCCGGATCCGGCACGAACAGCAGAAAGGCCATCATCTTGCGGGTGTAGGCAAATTCGAGCGCGAAGGGATCGTCGAGGCGCATCGAGCTCTGGATGAACCCCAGGCTGAAATACAGTCGCCGCGTCAGGTCATCCTCGATGACGAAAGGCTTGCCGTAGCAACCGCTCACAATCTGGGCACACAGCACATCCGGGTCGCACGGCTCCGATTCGAGCAGGAGAAGGCTGCCGCGTTCGCCCAGGTCGTTCAGAACCTTGCCGGGCAGTTCCAGCAGCGGGGTACTTGGTGGCATGGCTTGATTGCTCATCGGTCTCTCTCGATCGCCTTCGCGCTGTCATCGGATTGCAGCCGGGGAAGGCACGCTGCGGCCCGACGTGCCCCCCGTAAAAACCGCCCCGCAGTGCGCCTGCAGGATTCAGTCAATTCAGTCAAGGTTAGGCGAAGTTTGACCTTTTCAATAGCCACGCATATTACATGGTATTTGGATGCTAATCTAGTTATCATTGCATTAACATCACATGTACATACCGACATTCCATGGAAAACCGCACCGCCCGGCTGACGCTCCTGATCGATCCAAGAAAAAAACAGCTCTTCGAGGAAATCTGCTCCCAGCAAGACCTCACTTCGTCACAAGTGGTTCGCCGGCTGATTCACCAATACATCATCGATCACGCGGGATCGCGCGAATTGCCCGTATGGATTACGACACCCGCCACCCGGGACTCGCCGCAGTGAAGGCCGCATTCGCCAAACGACACCCAACAGACACCCGATGAGCCCCAACAGCCGGACCCTCCGTTACATTCGGCGGCGCATCCCTGCATTCGAGTGCGTTCCCGGATGCCATGACTGCTGCGGGCCGGTGACCGCATCGGGAGAAGAGATGGCCAGGCTCCCGCTCAAGAGCGACGCGGAGCACGCCAAGGCGCTCGACGCATTAAGCTGCCCGCATCTGGGGGACACCGGCTGCCAGGTCTACGCAGAACGCCCGCTCATCTGCCGCCTGTTCGGCACCACGCCACGGCTGGCCTGCCCCAACGGCAAACGCCCCGCGGCGATGATCGACCCCAGCGTCGAGCAGCAGATCTACCAGTATTTCGAGACGACCCGCCATGTGCTGGTGTAGCCGGAGGCTCGCGCCGTGAGCAAGCAGCCCTTCTTTTACTGGGAAGGCGAGACGCTGGTGCTCAACGTCCTGGGCAAGCCCAGTGCAAAACAGGATGCCATCGGCAAACCCAAGGGCCATCAACTCAAGATCAGCGTCACCGCCGCCCCGGTCGCTGGCCGGGCAACCGATCACATGGTGCGATTTCTGGCGGGGGAATTCGGCGTGGCCACCGGCGACATCGAAGTCGTCTTCGGCCGCATGAACGTGAACAAGCAGCTGCGCATCAAATCCCCCAAGAAGCTGCCGGCGGTCTTCGGGCAGCAGGAAATGTTCTGACATCCATCCGGGGATGCGCTTAACCAGTACGGCGCGGCGTCATTGCGAGCGAAGCGAAGCAATCCAGAGATGCCTGCTTGATCAATGCGCTGGATTGCCGCGCTTCGGTCGCAATGACGGAAACGGATTGATCCGCGTTACCTTAACGCGTCAGCCCCGCGTACAGCATCGGCAGCTTCTCCGGCAGCCGCTGCACATGGTCGACCACCATGAAGTTCTTCTGCCCGAAGATGCGGCTGACGTAGTTGTCGGCGCGCGGGTCGAGGCTCATGCAGTAGGTCGTCACGCCTTCGCGGGCGACTTCCTCCACCGCCTTCTTGGTGTCGTAGCGCAGGTATTGCGGGTCGCGCACGTCGATGTCGGCCGGCTCGCCGTCGGTGATGACGATCAGGAGCTTCTTCGCCGAGCGCTGTAGTTTCAGATGGTGCCCGGCATGGCGGATCGCCGCGCCCATGCGGGTGGACAGCTGGCCGGTCATGCCCGCCAGCTTGGCCTTCGGCACTTCGTCCCAGTGCTGGCTGAAGTCCTTGAAGCGGGTGTACTCGACGTCGTGGCGGCCGTCAGAGCAGAAGCCGTGGATGGCGAACGGATCGCCCACCTTGTTGATGGCATCGGCCAGCAGCACGCAGGCCTGCTGGGTGAGTTCGCGCACCGAGTATTCCTGGTCCTGCACCTTCTCGTTGGTCGATTCGGACAGGTCGAGCAGCACCAGGATCGAGAAGTCGCGCGTCTTCCGCACGCTGCGCATCATGATGCGCGGGTCGGGCTGGTTGCCCAGGCGAATGTCGATGAAGCTGGCGATCGCCGCGTTGATGTCGATCTCGTCGCCGTCCTCCAGCTTGCGGATGCGCTGCACGCCCTGCGGCTGCATGGCGTCGAGCAGGAACTTCATGCGGTGGATCTCGCGCTTGTACTTGGCTGTGATGTCGTCGATCACCTGCAGGTCGCCCGACTTGGCGCGCTTTTCCAGCACCGTGGCCCAGGCCGGACGCTCCAGCTGGATCTGGTAATCCCACTCGGAATAGTGGAAGGGGTCGGACATCGGCTCCTTGCCTTCGAGTTCGTTGAAGGACTTGCCGTTGCTCTCGTCGCCGATGTTCTCGTAGGGGAACAGCTCGGTGCCGAGCACCCAGATTTCCTCGGCATCGTCGCCGGCGGTCTCGACGTCGATCTCGTTGGCCATCTCCATCACGCTGACGTACTTGCGCACCTGCTTCACGCTTTCGTAGCCGGCATTGGCCGCCTTGTTGAAGTCGAACTCCTCGAATTCCCAGAAGTAGCGGTTGTCGTCGCGGTACGGCGCGCGAAGGATGTCGGTGCGCGGGTTGAACCCGATCTTCTTCTCCGCGATGCTGTGCGCGAGCTGGACGCCGATTTCCCACGAGGCGTGGTTGTTGTCGAGTCTGTCCTGAGCCTGCGCGAACAGCGCGCGGCCCTCTGCAATCCACGGGTCGCTGTCGGCGTAGGTTTCATCGAGCAGGGCGCGCGCGAGACGGTTCAGGTAATCGCCCACGCTCGCATTCATCTCCGGCGTGGCGACGTGGAGCTTGCTCCAAAGCTGCTTCAGGCCGGGAAAGCGGCGGATCGCCAGCGCTTCGACGCGCGCGTCCTCGATCACCGAAATCACCGCCATCTGCAGCGGGTTCAGCGCTTCGGCGGAAATCGGCTGCTTCGTTTCCACCACGTGCGCGGCGCAGTGCGCGGCGGTGGCGCGGTAGAGCTCGAGGCCGGAAACTCTATTCC
>JBAVWB010000093.1:0-4202 GCA_049697615.1 Thiobacillus sp.
GCGCTAAGGCCCGAGCTGATCGTTCGATCCGGATCCCGCTGCGCCAGCCGGTACCTTGGCGGCGGGCGCAGCCTTCGCACCCTGCCCGGCATCCCGCTCCGCTTTTTCGACGTCGAAGCGGAAAACCCAGTCGCGATAGCTTTGCGCCTCCTCGAACTGGGCATAGGCCAACGGAAAGTTCTTGCGCTTGAACGGCGTGCCTTCCGACAGGCTGAACACCCCGGCAATGCCGCCGTCGGGTCCATTCAGCAGCCCCCACTCGCCGCTTGCGGTCATCGGGTCGCGGTAGAGGCGGCGCAGGTGCCGGACCGTTTGAGGGAAACGCGGATCGACCAGCAGTTCGGCAAAATTCTTCGGCAGCCGCCTGGGCGTTCCTGCCGGCAGCGGCACGGTCCAGAAGGATTCGATGGCCCGACGGTACTGGTCTCCGACGAACAGCAGGTCGCGCTCCTTCTCGCGCTGGGCGACGCTGTGCCACATCGTGCCCAGCGCCGCCATGGCGACACCCAGCCCCGCCATCAGGAACAGCAGGCCCAGCAAAGTGAAGCCGCCCTGCGGCTTGCCGAGCATGCCTCTACCAGTCGGCGTACGGCTGGCCATTGAGTCCCGTTCCCTCGGCACCGCTGTGGATATCGTAGACGCCGGTCTCGCCATCCGGCGGCGGAACGATCTGCCAGGTGTCCGCCTGCTCGGTGATCGGGTCGGTCGGCACGACCCGCATATAACGCTTTTCCGCCAGGCTTTCCAGCGTGGGCGGCCAGGTGCCGACGTCCGCGTGATACTGGTCGATGGCGTCGCGCACCGTCGCCAGATTCTCGCGCAGCACCGCTTCCTTCGAGCGCTCCACATGCTGGAAATAGCGTGGCACCGCCAGGGTCAGCAGGGTGGCGATGATCGCCAGCACCACCAGCAGTTCGATCAGGGTAAACCCGCGTTTCAGGGTGAATCCGCGCTTCATGCTACAACTCCCGGTAGGGCACGCCGTTCAGCCCCACGCCATCGGACAGCGAATAGACGTCGTACACATCCTCGCCCGCACTCGGCGTATCCGGTGGGCTGGCGTAGCTGCGCTTGCCCCAGGTTTCGCCCGCCGAAAGCGTGGCATCCGGGTTCATCGGGTCGCGCGGCAGCCGCCGCAGGAAGTAGATTTTCGAACGGTCCGGCTTGGTGATGTCGGGCACCCCCGCCACCAGGCTTTCCAGATCGGGCGGGTAGCCCGAGGCGTCCACAGGCGACTCGATCCGCTTTTCCTTCACCGCCTGATGATAGGCATCGATGGCCGTGCGGATCTGCCGCAGCGCCAGGCGCAACTCCGTCTCCTTCTGGCGCTGCGCAGTGACTTCCATGAGCGGTGTTGCCAGCAGCGCGAGCACGCCGACGATGGCCACTGTGATGACCAGCTCGATCAGGGTGAAACCGGGCTGGCGGGCCCACGGGCAAAGGCTCATCGCGCCGGTTCGATGGGCGTTTCGGGCGGCTGCATCGGGGGCACTGCGGGTACGTCCACCGGCACCCCTTCAACCGCCGGCAAGCCTTCGACAATCGGCTCCGCTTGAATCGGCTCTTCTTCAACCGGCGCCACGCCCGCGTTCCGTTGCCGGCCCAGGGCGGCGCCGGGAACAGCACGCAACTGCATCGATTGATCGGACGCAGCGCTCTCGGTGCCGCCAAAGAACTCCGAATCCGCCAGTTCCGGCCGCTCGATGTTGCGAATGATGCGCGGCGTGATGAGCAGCACGATCTCGGTCTTGCTGAGTTCATCGCGCTGGTTGGCGAACAGCCGGCCCAACAGGGGCAGGTCGCCCAGCCCCGGCACCTTGCTGGCGCCGCTGCGGTCCTCGTCTGAAATCAGGCCGGCGAGCACCTGGGTTTCGCCATCCTTCAGGCGCAGCACCGTGTTGGCGTTGCGGCTGCCGAGCTGGTAGACCAGGGTGCCGGTGGAGGTTTTGACCTGCTGCACGATGTTGGACACCTCCAGCCCCACCTTGATGCCGACATCGCCTTCGAGGTGCACCTGCGGCTCGAAGTCCACCTTGATGCCGACGTCGAGGTAGGACACCGACTCCGAGGTGACGCCGGTCGACGTCACGTTGGACGTGATCACCGGCACCTTGTCGCCGATGTGGATCTTGGCTTTTTCCCTGTTCTTCACCCGGATGCGCGGATTGGCCAGGATGTTGACGTCGCCGGTGTCCTTGCGAACGTTGAGCACGGGGTTGGGCGAGACGCCAATGTCAGCGCGGGTCAGGTTTCGGAGCGATTCGATGGTCAGCACGCTTCTGGGAACGCTCTCAGTGACGATCACACCCCCGATTCCGACTGTGGTTTGCGGGATGACCTCAGGTGTCAGCACGCTGAACTGGTTCGGATACTGGATACCCAGCTCCTGCAGACGGGTGCGCTTCACTTCCAGAATCTCGACTTCCAGCATCACCTCGGGCTCGGGACGATCCGCCAGGGTCACCAGCTTTTCCACCAGCCGCACGGCCTCGGGCGTGTCGCGTATCACCAGCAGATTCAGCTTCTCGTCGATGTAGACGTCGCGGGTCTTCGCCATGCTGCGGACCAGGTTCACCATCTGCTTCGCATCGGTGTTGGAGAGGAAAAACCCCTTCACCACGAGTTCCTGATATTCCCTCAGCTTGGCTGGCAGCGCGGGGTAGATCAGGAGGGTGTTGTCGGAGAGCACCTTCTTCGCCAGCTGGCCGGTCTTCAGCAGCATGTCGAGGGCATCCACGATGGGGGTATCGCTGGCGAAAATGGTCAGGCGGGCGTCGGTGCGCACATCCTTGTCGAAGACGAAGTTGAGGCCCGACTGCCGGGACAGCGCATCGAAGATGCTGCGAACCGGGGCATCACGAAACTGCAGCGTGACCGGGCGCCGGTAGATCGCGGCAAGCCTGGGCGATTCCGCGCCACGGGGTTTGCCGATTTTTTCCTCCGCCTGTTTCATCAACGCCAGCGCATCGGCATTGGCCGGCTCGCGGGCCAGCACGGTGCGCAGCAGGGTGCGCGCCTTTTCGGCTTCGCCTTTCTTCAACGCGTTTCCGGCGTCCTTGATCAGCACACGGTTGCTGCGCAAGGTCTCGATCGATACCAGGCCGGCGCGCACGCGGGGATTCTCGGCATCCAGCTTGAGGGCATCGCGATAGCGGGCCTCGGCCACGTCGTCACGCCCCGCCTGCAGGGCCGCGTCGGCCTCGGCAAACAGGCGAACCAGTTGCGCTTCGCGCGCCTGGATGTAGGCGGTGCGGTATTGCGCGTTGTTCGGTTCCTCCTTTAAAGCCTGCCCCAGCTGGCGCATCCCCGCTTCGGTCTGGCCCTGGGCCAGCAGGCGTTCGCCTTCGCGGAAAGCGCGGTCGCTGGCGCAGCCGGCAAGCGTCAGGACGAGCGTGGCAACAATTAGAGCCTTGTTCATGGCGTGATTCCCAGAGTCGATTGCATATCGAGAGGCAGGTAGGTGAACACCACCGACCGCGCCGTGATTTCGTCCACCCGCCAGTTGTCCGACAGGATCTGCCCCGCCTTGATGGGGATCGGTTGTTCGCCCTGCATCAGGAACACCGTCAACTGACTGTCCTCAACCCAGCGCCCCAGGTACTTGAACGGCAGGGGCGGCGGCTTCGGCGGCGGAGGCGGCGGGGGAATATAAGGCTTGGGCGGCGGCACCCAGGTCTGGCGCGGAAACAGGTTGGCCTGCATGCGCGGCAGGCGTTCGGCAGACGCGGGCTCGGGCGGGCGGGCTCGGGCCTCGGGCTCGACCGCCTGGGGCGCGACAGCCGGTAATTCGCGCGGCGACTGGCTGCGCTCCACCACTTCGATGGTTTCCTCCCCGTCCGGCCAGAAAGCCGCCACGAGGACGGCCACCAGAGCCGCGGCAAGCCAGCGCTGGCGCGTATTCATGCCCCGGACTCCAGATAAAGCGTGAAATTGAGCTGCGCTTCGAGGTCGGTGCTTTCGATGCCTTCGCGGCGCAACTGGATGGCGGTGAGCGCCAGCGCCGGATCGGCGTTCAAGGCCCGTGCCACGAACGCGCGAATTTCCGGATAGCCTCCGGTAACCGGCAGCGATACTTGATAGCGCCGCAGTTGAGCGTCCTTGACTGCGGTCAGCCGGTATTCGCCCTGCGCCAGTTCCAGTCCGGCACGGCTGGCGGCGTCGAACAGCCGGCGCAGCGCGGCGGCCGCGGCCGGCGCCAGGGT
>JBAVWB010000094.1:0-5171 GCA_049697615.1 Thiobacillus sp.
GCGCTGGCCCGGAACACCTCGGTGTACGCGCGGGTGGCGCCGCAGAACAAACTGCAGATCATCACTGCACTGCAGGCCGAAGGCAATGTGGTGGCGATTACCTGGGACGGCGTCAACGACGCGCCGGCGCTGAAGACCGCCGACATCGGCATTGCCATGGGCATTGCCGGCACCGACGTCGCCAAGGAGGCGTCCGATCTCGTGCTGCTCGACGACAACTTCGCCAGCATCGTCAGCGCCATCGAGGAGGGGCGCGCAGTGTTCGACAACCTGCGCAAGTTCCTCACCTACATCCTGTCCTCCAACATTCCCGAGATCGTGCCGTATCTCGCCTTCGTGCTGTTCCGCATTCCGCTGCCGCTCACTATCATCCAGATCCTCGCGGTCGACCTCGGCACCGACATGCTGCCCGCGCTCGCGCTGGGCGCCGAAAAGCCCGACCCCGAGGTAATGCGGCGCCCGCCGCGCGCGCGCAACGAACGGCTGCTGTCATGGAACCTGATCGCCCGTGCCTATCTGTTCCTCGGCGTGCTCGAAGCGGCGGCTGCGATGGCGGTGTTCTTCCTCTTCCTGGACGCTGCCGGTTGGGGATACGGCGAAACCCTGGCGCGCAACGCGCCGCTCTATCTGCAGGCCACCACCGCCTGCCTAACGGCCATCGTGATGACGCAGGTGATGAACGTCTTCCTGTGCCGCCATCCGCTCAAGTCCGCGTTTTCGTTCGGCCTCTTCAGCAATCCGCTGATCCTGCTCGGCATCGCGGCGGAACTGGGCCTGCTGCTGTTCATCGTCTACACCCCGGCCGGCAACTGGCTGTTCGGCACGGCGCCGGTGGGGGCGGAGGTCTGGCTGGTCGCGCTGGCGTTGGCGGTACTGATGGGCGTGTTTGAGGAAGTTCGCAAGGCGTGGCTGCGGCGGTCGATCGGTTGTACCCGCACCGAGTAAGAGACGGTCGCATAACAATTCCTCAACCTCCGTTCCTGGCCGTTAACTGACGCACCAATATGCGTCACGCCCTCCCGCCCATGCACTGCAGTTGAGCGCATCGCCGGCACTGCCCTGGCCAGAAATCCGCCAAGCCATTGAATTCATTACGCTGAAGCACGCTGGCACAGACCCTGCTGACAGACAGGGCTAGGAGCCATCATGTCTGTCGTTTCATCTGTCTGCTGTTATTGCGGCACCGGTTGCGGGGTGCTGATCGAGGCCGAGGCCGGGAAGATCACCGGCGTGCGCGGCGATCCGGCGCATCCGGCCAACCGCGGCAAGCTGTGCACCAAGGGCGCGACCCTGCATCTGTCGGCGCAGGCGTCTGGGCGCGCCTTGCATCCCGAGATGCGTGCGGGCAAGACCTTGCCGCGCCAGCGCGTGAGCTGGGACGTGGCACTCGACCATGCCGCCGAAAAATTCAGCAGCGTCATCCGTGAGCACGGCCCCGACGCCGTGGCCTTCTACATATCCGGCCAGCTCACCACCGAGGCGTACTACGTTTTCAACAAGCTGGCCAAGGGGCTGATCGGCACCAATAACGTCGACACCAATTCGCGCCTGTGCATGTCGTCCGCCGTGGCGGGCTACAAGGTGACGCTGGGCGCGGATTCGCCGCCGGGCTGCTACGACGACATCGATCACGCCGGCACGATCTTCATCGCCGGCTCGAATACGGCATACGCGCACCCGATCCTGTTTCGCCGTATCGAGGCGGCGAAGCAGGCCAACCCTGAACTCAAGCTGGTCGTCGTCGATCCACGCCGCACCGACACGGCGGCCGAGGCCGACCTGCATCTCGCCATCCTGCCAGGCACCGACGTCGCGCTGTTCCACGCCATGCTGAACGTGATGCTGTGGGAGGAACTGATCGACCGCGCCGCCATCGCCGCCCACACCGAAGGCTGGGAAGCGTTGCGCGATCGGGTGCGCGACTACACGCCGGAAAAGGTCGCGCCGATCTGCGGCGTGGCGGCGGCCGACATCGTGCAGGCGGCACGCTGGTTTGCCGCCGGGCCGACCCTGTCGCTGTATTGCCAGGGCCTCAATCAATCCAGCTGCGGGGTCGACAAGAATGCCGCGCTGATCAACCTGCATCTGGCCACCGGGCAGATCGGCAAGCCCGGCGCCGCGCCGCTCTCGCTCACCGGCCAGCCCAATGCGATGGGCGGGCGCGAGGTGGGCGGGCTGGCGAATCTGCTTTCCGCGCACCGCGATCTTGACAACCCCGAGCATCGCGCCGAAGTTGCGCGGTTGTGGGGGGTGGACGACGTGCCGGCGACGCCGGGCAAGACCGCGGTGGAAATGTTCGAGGCGGTGAGGCGCGGCGAGATCCGCGCGATCTGGATCGCCTGCACCAACCCCGCGCAGTCGCTGCCCGACCAGAACCGGGTCCATGAAGCGCTGCAGGCCGCCGAATGCGTGGTGCTGCAGGAAGCCTTCGCCGATACCGAAACCGCGGCCTACGCCGACGTGCTGCTGCCTGCCGCCACCTGGGGCGAACAGGAGGGCACGATGACCAATTCCGAGCGCTGCATTGCGCGCGTCCACGCCGCCGTGCCGCCGCCGGGCGAAGCGCTTGCCGACTGGGAAATCGTGACCGGGTTTGCGCGGCGGCTGATGCCGGGACAGGGCGCGCGGCTGTTCCCCTACGCCAGCGCCGAGGCCGTGTTCGACGAGCACCGCGAGACCACGCGCGGGCGCGACCTCGACATCACCGGCCTGAGCTATTCATTGCTGGACAGCGCGCCGCAGCAATGGCCGTTTCCCGAAGGCGCGACGACGGGCCAGGCGCGCCTCTATGCCGACGGCGTCTACCCGACCGACAGCGGCCGCGCGCACTTTCACGCCGCACCCTATCGTCCGGTGGCCGAAGCGATCGACGCGCGCTATCCGTTGCACCTCAATACCGGCCGCCTGCGCGACCAGTGGCATGCGATGAGCCGCACCGGCCGCGTGGCGCGGCTGTTCGCCCACGCCGACACCCCGATGCTGGCCATGAATGCGCGCGACCTCGAACTGCGGCGGCTGAAAGCCGGCGACCTGGTACGGGTTAAAAGCCGCCGCGGCGAGGTGGTGGTGGTGGCCGAAGCCAGCGACAGCGTCCGCCCCGGCCAGTGCTTCCTGCCGATGCACTGGGGCGCGCGCTTCATGGGCGGGCGCGGCATCAATGCGCTCACCCTGCCGGTGTTCGACGCTGTGTCGAAGCAGCCCGAACTCAAGCACGCCGCGGTGCAGGTGGCGAAGGCCGAGCTGCCGTGGCGCATGGTCGCGCTGGCGACCGGCGACGGCACGAAGCTGCTCGACGCCGTGCAGCCGCTCTTGCGCGCCTGCGATTACGCCGCGGCCGCGCTGGCGGGGCGCGACCGCGATGTGCTGACGCTGCGCCTGGCGCACACGCAGCCGCTTCCGGATTCCTTGCTGGCCGCGCTCGACGCTGCGCTGGGGCTGAACGATCCGCTCGCGGTGATGCATTACCAGGACAACCCGCGCGGCATTTCAAAAAAGGTGCGGGTGGACGACGGCAAGGTGAGCGCGGCGCGGCTGACCGGCGAGACCGCCGCCTTCGACTGGCTGCGCGACGTCATCGTCGAAGGCGTGGAAGCGGCTTCGCTGCGCGCCTGGATGCTGGCGCCGGTGGCGCGCCCGCCGGCAGGCGGAGCAGGGCGCGGGCGCGTCGTGTGCAACTGCCTCAACGTGGCCGAGCCCGACATCGTCGCCGCCATTGCCGCAGGCGCCGATCTGGCGGCGCTGCAGTCGAACCTGAAATGCGGCACCGAATGCGGTTCGTGCGTGCCGGAACTGAAACGGCTGATCGCCAGCAGCAGGGCAGCGGCATGATGATTCGAGAACTTTTTTATCCGCGAAGGGCGCGAAGAAACGCGAAGAAGGATCCAAAACGCATTCAACCAAGCATCCATCTGTGCGTGACGGCGCCCGCTGAGTACGCCGCAGCGAGCAGCCAAACTTCCCCCTCTTCGCGCCCCTTCGCGTCCTTCGCGGATAAAAACCCATGAGCTACGCGACCCTCATCCGCCAGATCGAATACGGCGAAGGTCTCGGCTTCGTCGAGGCGCGCGCACTGGGCGCGGCGATGCTCGACGGCGGCGTGCCGGAACTGGAAACGGCGGCCTTCCTGGTCGCCTTCAACCAGCACGATCCCGGGCTGGATGCCTGGCTCGGCCTGCACGCGGCCCTGGCCGAGCGGCTGCCCGATTTCGTCGCGCCGTCTGGGCCCTTCCGCACGGTGGTGCTGCCGACCTATCACGGGGTGCGCGAGCACCCGCATCTCACGCCGTTGCTGGCCTTGCTGCTGAAGAGCTTTGGCATCCCGGTGCTGATCCATGGCGTGCTTGATGGCGGCGGCGGCACGGCGGCGGCCTACGTGCTGCGCGAACTGGGCATCATGCCGTGCGCTTCCGTCGCGCAGGTCAATGCGGCGTTGCTGGATGAAGGCATCGCGTTTGCACCGGTGGCGTTGCTGAGCCCGGGTCTGGCTTCGCTGCTGGCCTTGCGTGCGCGGCTGGGAATCGATGGCTGGGTGACGCGGCTGGCGGTGTTGGCGGATGTGCTGGGCGATCGCTCGGTGCGGGTGACGCCGGTTGTTTCGGATGCCGGGATGGCGCCGACGCGCGAGGTGCTGGAAGCCCTGGGTGGCCGCGCACTGTTGCTGAATGGATGCGAAGGCGAGGCGTTTGCCGATCCGCTGCAGCGGCCGGAAATGGTGCTGGTACAGGACGGCCAGAGTCAGCCGGTGTACGAGGCGCAATCCACCCCCTCCGCGCAGGCCAATCTTCCGGAAATTGACGCGCGGGCCACCGGCGCCTGGATCGACAAGGTCATGCGCGAGCAGCTGCCACTGCCCTTGCCGATACGCAACCAGCTGGCGGTGTGCCTCTTCGCAGCCGGGTATACGGAAGATCTCAACCAGGCGCGCGCGATCACGGCGTTAGATGGGTTTGGGCGTAGCGTCAGCTCCCTCTCCCGTCGGGAGAGGGTTGGGGTGAGGGGCGCGTAGCGCGACGGATTCGGGCGGGCGGCCGCGTAGGGTTTGGTGCATGCCGCCCGGTTTGGCACTGTGGTGGTGCATGGCGCGGAGGGGGTGTTGAGGAGGGATGAGCGGAATCCCTTTTGAAACAAGACGGATTCAGCATGCGGCCAACGTGGCATAGCGCTTGCTAGCT
>JBAVWB010000095.1:0-51495 GCA_049697615.1 Thiobacillus sp.
GCCTGCGCCTGCGCCTGCGCGCGGGTGCGCGGATCGAGCGCCACCGAGCGCGCGGGCTCGATCACCGCCAGCACCTGTCCGTTTGCTACGGCATCGCCCGCCTTGAGGCTGCTGCGGCGCGCGTAGCCAGCCACCGGCGCCGTCACCTGATAGCGCTCCATGACGCGGGTCTTGCCCTCCTCCTCCACCGTCACCGCGAGCGGCGCGCGCTTCACCTCGGCGATATCCACCGGTACCGCGCGCGGCATGAAGCCGAACGCGAGACCCGCCGCCACGATGACGGCGGCCGCCAGCATTCCGATTTTTGCGCGTACCTGCATGTTCCCTGTTTTTCCTATTCGCGTGTTTTGAGGACCGCCACCAGATCGAGCCGGCCGAGACGCAGCCACATCAGCAGGGCGGAGAGCAGCGCGGAGACGATGACGACGCTCGCCCCCATGGCGTAGTTTTCCGGCGTCAGCAAGAGCGGCAGCCGGTAGAGCTCGTTCTGGAACGCCACCACCAGGATGCCGACCAGCCCGGCGCCGACCAGGAAGCCGACCGGGATCGCCGCCAGCGTCAGCAGCGCCAGCTCTCCCAGCAGGATATAGGCGATCTCGCCACGGGTGAAGCCCAGCACGCGCAGGCTGGCGAGTTCGCGCCCGCGTTCCGACAGCGCGATGCGCGCGCTGTTGTAGACCACGCCGAAGCCGATGGCGCCGGCGAGCAAGGTGGCCACCAGGTTGTAGAACAGGATGAACTCGCCGATGGTGGCGTAGAAGCTCTGGATCGCCGCCTTGTTGGCGACCATGCCGAGCACGCGCGGACGTTCGTGCAGTCGGGCATAGAGCTCGGTTTCCATGCCCGGCTGCACCGCAAGGTAGGCGCCCGACACCGTGCTGCCTTCGCGCATCAGCGCATTCAGCGAGTCCTTCTGCATGTAGGCCGAGACGCCGAGAAACTGTTTGGTGATGCCGAGCACCGGCACCTGCAGCACCGGGCGGCGGCCTTCCAGCACCTCCACCGTCAGCATGTCGCCCGGCTTCACGTGCAGGATGTTGTTGGCCAGGTGATCGGTCAGCACCACGCCGCCGGGCGGCACCGCCACCGGCTGCAGCTTGCTGTCGAGCGAGCGGTGCAGCTGGCCCTCGGGCTGGATGCCGAACAGCGCGGCGCGATGCTGGTAGTGCCGAAAGCGCAGGATTGCCGGCACGTCGCGAAAGCCTTCCACGTAATCGACGCCCGGCAGCGCGGCCAGCTCGTGCAGCGCGCGGCCGGAGGTCGGCTCGATGAAGGCGAGCGCGAGATCCTCGCGCGCGGCCTGCTTGAACTGCACGTCGACCATGAAGTCGATCGCGCCCTTCTGGTAGTTGCCCACCATCATCAGGCCGCAGGCGCAGGCGATGCCCAGCACCGTCAGGAATGACTTCAGCGGGCGCCGCTCGATGTGGCGCAGGATCATCCGCGTCGGCGCGGAAAACCAGCGCTGCAGGCCGATGCGCTCGACCAGGGTGGTGCGGTAGGCCACCGGCATCTCAGGGCGCATGCCCTCGGCCGGCGGCAGCCGCACCGCGCGCGCGACCGAGAACAGCGTGCCGCTGACCGCCGCGAAGGCGCTGATTCCGAGGGCGACCAGGATCACCCCGGCATTGAGCCGGTAGTCGAGGTAGGGAAAGCGGAACGTCGTTTCCATGTAGACGTTGGACAGCCCCTGGCCGAACCAGGCGCCGAGCGCCACGCCGCCCGCCACGCCCAGCACCGTCATCAGCAGCACCAGCTTGACGTAGTGCGCGCCGATCGCCAGATAGGGATAGCCGAAGGCCTTGAGGATGGCGATCTGGTCGCGCTGCAGCGCGATCAGCCGGCTCAGCACCACGTTGAGCAGGAAGGCGGCGACGCCCAGGAAGATGGCGGGGAACACCGTGGCCGTGGTCTGCAGCTGCTTCAGTTCTTCGCTCAGAAAGCGGTTGGAGAACTGGTCGCTGCGACCGTAGGCGCCGGTGCTGCCATAGGTGCCGAGCACGGCGTCGACGCGGTCGATCACGTCCTGCTCGATGGCGCCGCGCGCCAGCGTCAGGCTGACCTGGTTGAAGGCGCCCTCCATGTCGTAGGCCGCGGCCAGCGCATTGCGCCCCATCCACAACACGCCGTAGCGCTTGAAATCGGGAAACATCGAGCCGGGCGCGATCTGGTAGACGTATTCCGGCGACACCGCGACGCCGACCACGGTGAGCTGCTTGCGCTTGCCGTTGATGATGGCGGCAAGCGTATCGCCCGGCTGGAAGCCGTGCGCATCGGCGAAGGTGTCGGACAGCACCACCTCGTCCGCGCTCCACGGCTGCACCATGCGTCCGCGCCGCAGGTGCAGCGCGTTGAGCAGCGGCTCGCCCTGGTCCGGCAGCGACAGCAAGAGGCCGGTGATGGGGTCGGAAAAGCCTGCCACCTCCAGCTTCACCCCGGCCCGCACCCGCGTTTCCACGCGCTCCACGCCCGGCAGCGCGGCAAGCCGCTCGGCCACCGGCTCGGGCGCGCGCTTCAGGCTGACGAACACCTCGGCAAAGCGGAACTCGCTGTAGAAGCGGTCGCGCGTGATGGTCAGCGATTCATAGGTGGAGAGCGACATCACCATGGTGGCGACGCCGCCCATGATCACCGCCGCAATCGCCAGCACCTGGCCGCGCAGATGCCAGACGTCGCGAAAGAGTTTGCGGTCGAGGGCTCGCATGGCCTTTACCAGGAAAGCGTGCTCGCCCGTTTCTTTTCGGCGTTGGCGTGGATGTCGGCGATGCGGCCGTCGGACAGGCGGATCACGCGGTCGGCCATGTCGGCGATGCCGGCGTTGTGGGTGATCAGCACGGTGAGCGTGCCGAGTTCGCGGTTCACCTTTTCCAGCACTTCGAGCACCACCACGCCGGTGGCCGAATCCAGCGCGCCGGTGGGCTCGTCGCACAGCAGCACCGCCGGGTTCTTGGCGACGGCGCGGGCGATCGCCACCCGCTGCTGCTCGCCGCCCGAGAGCTGCGCCGGGAAATGGTCGAGGCGGTTGCCCAGCCCGACCAGGCCAAGCGCGTCTTCCGGCCGCATGGGCGCCGTGGCGATTTCGGTCACCGCGGCGACGTTTTCACGCGCAGTCAGGCTGGGTATCAGGTTGTAAAACTGGAACACGAAGCCGACGTGCTCGCGGCGGAAGCGGGTCAGCTCGGCTTCGCTGGCGCCGGTGAGCGTGTGGTCGAGATAGCGCACCTCGCCGCCGCTGGGCGCATCGAGCCCGCCGAGGATGTTCAGCAGCGTCGACTTGCCGCTGCCCGAGGGGCCGAGCAGCACCACCAGTTCGCCGCGATAGAGGGTGAGGTCGATGCCGCGCAGGGCATGCACCTCGACCTCGCCCATGCGGTAGATCTTGGTGAGGCCGTGGGCGACGAAGATGGCGTTGGCTTGATCGGGAGGCATGCGGTTCATTCTGACATGGCCTGTAGCGGGTGGACAGCGGCTTTATAGGCGCGCAAAGCGACGGTGCGTGGTTGTAGGAGGGTCGCCTCGGCCCGATACCGTGGAGATCCGACGGTGCGAAAATCGCGGCGAGGGCGCCGCTCCTACCGGGGAGGCTGCCGCCTTCGCACCTCCGAGCCGCTGTAGGAGGGTCGCCCCCGGCCCGATGCCGTGGTGATTGCTATGGTACGAAATTCGGGCCGAGGGCGGCCCTCCTACAGGGGACGCTGCTGCGTGGGCAGATGCTTCGCAAACCAGGCGGCCGCCTGGCGCGCCACTTCCTCCAGGGTGCCGGGTTCCTCGAACAGGTGGGTGGCGCCGGGAACGATGACCAGTTCCTTTTCGCACTGCAGCCGGGCGTAGGCCTGCCGGTTGAGGTCGATCACGACGTCGTCGAGGCCGCCGACCAGTAACAGGGTCGGCGCCATCACGCTCCCCAGCGCCTCGCGGCTCGCCAGATCGGGACGGCCGCCGCGCGAGACGACCGCTTTGGCATCCGGGCCCAGCATGGCTGCGGCCTCGATCGCGGCGGCGGCGCCGGTGCTGGCGCCAAAAAACCCGAGCGGCAGATCATGGAGGGCCGGTAGGGCCGGTTGCGACACCACCCAGCGCGCGGCATCCAGCAGGCGCTGCGTCAGCAGCGCAATGTCGAAGCGGCGGTCGTAATCGCGGTCTTCCGCCGGCGTCAGAAGATCCATCAGCAGGGTGCCCACGCCGGCCTGCCGCAGCACGCCGGCCACGTAGTTGTTGCGCGGCGAGAGGCGCGACGAGCCGCTGCCGTGGGCGAACAGCACCAGCCCGACGGCGTGCTCGGGAATCTCCAGCATGCCCTCGAGGGTGACGGGGCCGGCCGGAATGTGCGCCAGGGTCGAGGTGCTCATGCCCGGTCTCCGCGGTGCATGGCAATCGGGATGCGGCGATTGCCGAAGGGGTGGCTGAACACGCCGAAGCGGCCGGCGATGGCGGTGCCGCAATGCGGGCAGTGGCCGTCGGGCGTGAGCTTGTAGTCGTCGATGCGATACCAGTCGCGCACGATCAGCGCCTCGTGACAGCTCGGGCAGGACGTGGTGCCGCCGGCGGGGTCGTGCACGTTGCCAGTGTAGACGTAATGCAGCCCCACCTTCAGCGCGATTTCACGGGCGCGGGTGAGCGTGGACGCCGGCGTCGGCGGCACGTCCATCATCTTCCAGTCGGGATGGAAAGCGGAAAAATGCAGCGGCACGTCGGGCCCGAGTTCGCGCAGGATCCACTGGCTCATCGCCGAGAGCTCGGCATCGGAATCGTTGTGGCCTGGAATCAGCAGCGTCGTGATCTCGAACCAGACCTCGGTCTCGCGCTTGAGGTACACCAGCGTGTCGAGCACCGGCTGCAGGTGGCCGCCGGTCAGCTTGACGTAGAAGTCCTCGGTGAAGCCCTTGAGGTCGACGTTGGCGGCGTCCATTTTGGCGAAGAATTCACGGCGCGGTTCCTCGGTGATGTAGCCTGCAGTCACCGCCACGGTCTTGATGCCGCGCGCATGGCAGGCGTCGGCCACGTCCATCGCGTATTCGGCGAAGATCACCGGGTCGTTGTAGGTGAAGGCCACGCTCTTGCAGCCGCTCGCCTCGGCCGCCTTGGCGATTTCGTCCGGCATGGCCCGGTCGACCATGGTGTCGGTCTCGCGCGACTTGGAAATGTCCCAGTTCTGGCAGAACTTGCAGGCGAGGTTGCAGCCGGCGGTGCCGAAGGAAAACACCGACGACCCGGGATAGAAGTGGTTGAGCGGCTTCTTCTCGATGGGGTCGACGCAGAAGCCGGACGAGCGGCCGTAGGTGGTGAGCACCATCTTGCCGCCTTCCATCTTGCGCACGAAGCACAGGCCGCGCTGGCCCTCGTGCAGCTTGCAGTAGCGCGGGCACAGGTCGCACTCGATGCGGCCGTCGGGCAGCACGCGCCACCAGCGCGCCGGATGGTGCGACTCGGGAATGCTCATCCCCTGCTCTCCTTCCACTTGCTGACGGTGTAGCGCGACAGGCGCACGTCTTCCGCCCAGAAATCCATCGGCAGGCCCGCCTTGCGCTTCAGGTGCGCCATGAACTCGGCCGGCTCGGGCAACTGTTCCCACACCTGCGGCAGGAAGGTGCTTCTGAAATGCCGATACTCGAACACCACGCCGTCGACGTTCGGCCGCAGCGCGGCCAGCGCCGTTGCCTCGTCGGCCACCGCCAGCGCCTGGGCCGGCGACAGCAGCGACACCTCGACCCGGATCTCGTCGAATTCCGCGTGCGAAAGCGGCATGAAGCGCGGGTCGCGGAACGCCGCCGCCACCGCGTTTTCGCGCACGTCGATCCCCAGCGGCCGGTGCGCCTCCAGGGTGCCGATGCAGCCGCGCAGTTCGCCCTGCCGGGTCAGGGTGACGAAGCTTGCGCCGGGCTCCATCAGCCAGCCGGCCTGCGCCGGGGTCGTCGCCGGCTGCCCCAGCTTCGAGCCGATTTCGGAACGCGCCAGCTTCAGCAGGGTTTCGCCTTTGCCTGTATCCAACGGCATCACGCCCCCTCCCCGGCTGGAAAAGCGAAGGCTGCATAGCCAACTACCCGCTCGGGGTCCCCGGCGGTGTCGCTGGAATTACGCACATCCAGCTTGACCGGATGCAGGCCGTGCCTGCGCGCCGCCAGCAGCAGGCCGTTGATCGGCGTGGCGCCGCAGGCCTGCTCGTGGCTGAGGTGCGAGTCCAGCGCCAGGATGGCGTTCACCGTCTCGCCGTCCACCTTGCGGGCGGCTGCGTCGGGCAGGAAGTGCGACAAATCGGAACTGATCACGATCAGGGTCTCGTCGCCACCCCACACTTTTTCCAGCACCTCGGCCACCTCGGCCGCGGTGGCCTCGCCCACCGCCAGCGGCAGCAGCTGGAAATCGCCCAGCACCTGCTGCAGGAAAGGCAGCTGCACCTCCAGCGAATGCTCCATCTGGTGCGCCGCCGCGCTGCGGCTCACCTGCGGCAGATCGGCCAGCTTCCGCATGCCCTCGGCATCCAGCGTCACCTCGCCCAGCGGCGTGGCAAAGCGGTCCGCCTCGGGCAGCGCCAGACCGCGCACCCAGATACGATGGGTGGGGCCGAGCAGCACCACCCGGCGAATGCGGCCGCGCAGGGGCGCAAGCAGCGCATAGGCGCTGGCGGCAACCGGGCCGGAGTAGACATAACCTGCATGCGGCACGATCAGTGCCTTCGGCGGGCGCGTCAGCCCGGCGGTCCTGGGGTGGGCCAGCAGGTCGGCAAGCGTTTGCGTCAGCACGACGGGATTGTCCGGGTAGAACATGCCCGCAACAGCGGCGGGACGGGTGGTCGTCATACGTCATTTCCTCTTTGAATCAAGCTTAGTAGATGTGGGGAAATTGGCCGTATTCAAGTGTGGAAATCGCGGCGAGGGCGCCGCTGCTACAGGGTCTGCTGCCCTTCGCACCTACCGCCGTCGTAGGAGGGCCGCCCCGGCCCGATGCCGTGGTGTTCGCGACGGTGCGAAATCGCGGCGAGGGCGCCGGTGCGTGGTTGTTGCCGCTTTAGCGGCTTACAAACACGGCCTACCCCTTGCGGGTGCTCCTACAGCGGGATACCGTTGGCTCTCCACACGCGGGGTGGTATTGGAAAGCGTTCCTTATGGCGGCTTCTACGGAGAAGCATGACTCTCATGGATAATCGGGGTTCAAGTCCGGCCTGCCAGGAATCGCGTTGCCGCGATCAGGATCAGGCTGCGGTCAGGACGACCGGGGGCGTTTCAATCACGGGAGGGGTATGGGTTCATCCAGGCAATCGGCTGATGCGGGCGCACTGTTGAAGGCAATCCTGCAGGAAACAGCCAGCGAGGTCCTGGTGTTCGACGCCGACACCTTGCAGATCATCCAGGCCAACCCCGCCGCGGCGCACAACCTGCACTATCCGCTCAAGGCGCTGAAGCAGCTGACACCCCGCGACTGCCTGGCCGAAGCGGATGGACAGGCCTTCACTGCACTGCTGGCCGCGCTGCAAAGCGGCAATAAACTCAGCGCGAGGATCCGTGCACAGTGCCGCCGCCGCGACGGCAGCCTGTATCCGGTCGAAGCCCGCCTGTTCAGTTCGACCGGACACGGCAAGCCGATCTTCATCTGGGTTGCCAGCGACGTCAGCCAGCGCGAAGCCACCCGCCAGGCACTGGCGCACTCGGCGTCGGATTTGCGCGCCATCGTGGCGCACATCCCCGGCATGGCCTACCAGGTGACACGCAAACCCGAAGGCGGCACCGCGCTACGCTACGTCAGCGCGCAATCCTCGCAACTGCTGGGCATCAAGGCGGCCGCCCTGCGCGCCAACCCCGAGCGTTTTTTCAAGTTGATCCTGGACGAGGACAAGGCCGACTATCTGGCTGGCCTCGCCGCAGCAGGCGGCGGCCACCTCACCTTCAACTGGGAAGGCCGCATCTGGATGGAAGCGTGGAAGGACGTGAAGTGGGTGAACCTGCGCGTCGGACAGCGCGACACGCCGGACGGCCCGGTCTGGGACGGCATCATGCTGAACGTGACCAAGAGCAAGCTGGCCGAGGCCGAAATCCTGCGCTCGCGGGCGCAGTTGAGCGCGCTGGCCGCGCACGTCGAATCGGTCAAGGAGCAGGAACGCCTGCACCTTGCGCGCGAGGTGCACGACGACCTCGGCGGCAACCTCACCGCCATCAAGATCGGCCTGTCGTGGTTGATGCGGCATCTGCCACCCGGCGAGGTCGAACTGTTCAGGCGCACTGCCTATCTCGACAAGGTGGCCAACCAGACCATCGAGGCCACGCACCGCATCGCGTCCAGCCTGCGCCCGCCCGTGCTGGATTTCGGCATCGTGTCCGCCATCGAGTGGCAACTCGAGCGCTTCGGCCAGAACAACGATATCGCCTGCGAATTCAACGCCCCGGATGCAGACATTCCGCTTGGCCCCGAAGCCGATATCACCGTGTTCCGCATCGTGCAGGAAGCGCTGACCAATGTGGCGAAACACGCCCAGGCCACGCGGGTCAAGGTCATGCTCGCCCTGCATCAGGGCGAACTGCTGCTCACCGTCACCGACAACGGCCAGGGCATCCAGCCGGAGCGCAGCCACAACGGCGGGCGTGGCTTCGGCGTCCTCGGAATGAGCGAACGCGCCGCCGCGCTGGGCGGCAAACTCAGCGTGGAGCCCGCCAAGCGGCGCGGCACTCAGGTCAGCCTGCGGATTCCGCTGCCCGCCGCGGCAAATTAAAGGCATAATCTGCCAAAACAACAAGCAGAGAACTTCCGTGGCTTTAGCAAGACCCTATCGCATCCTGATCGTCGACGATCACGCCATCGTCCGCGAAGGGCTCAAGCAGATCCTGGCCGAAGTCGACGACCTCACCGTCGCCGGCGAAGCCGACTGTTCCCGTTGCGCCCTGCAGATGGCGCGGCGTGAGCCATGGGACCTGGTGCTGATGGATATCTCCATGCCCGACCGCAACGGCCTGGAAACGCTGGAACTGATGAAAAAAGAGCACCCCGGCATCCAGGTGCTGATGCTGTCCATGCATCGTGAAACCCAGTATGCCGTGCGCGCGCTGAAGACCGGCGCGGCCGGCTACCTCAACAAGCAGAGCGCACCCGACCAGCTGATCGACGCCATCCGCCTGGTCGCCTCCGGCAAGAAATACATCAGCCCCGAAGTCGCCCAGGAACTTGCCAGCCAGGTCAGCGGCGAACGCGACGGCCTGCCGCACGAAGGCCTCTCCAACCGCGAATACCAGACCCTGTGCATGATCGCCTCCGGCCTGCCCGTCTCCGCCATCGCCGACAAGCTGGTCCTGTCGGTCAAGACCATCAGCATGTACCGTGCCCGCCTGCTGAAGAAGATGCAGCTCAAGAACAACGCCGAACTGACCCATTACGCCATCAAGCAGGGGTTGCTGGATTAAAGTAGGGGCGGCGCCCTTTCGCACCGTCGCAACCACCACGGCATCGGGCCGGGGCGGCCCTCCTACAGCAGCGCGGGTGTTTGGGCCTGGTATCCCCCTGTAGGAGCGGCGCCCTCGCCGCGATTTCGCACCGTCGCAATCTCCACGGCATCGGGCCGGGGGCGGCCCTCCTACAGCCAGACTGCATCCCAATGCGGGTAATCACCCACCCGCTGAATCAGGCCGGCACGCAGAGGGTTGGCCACGATATACCGGGCCAGATTTGCCAAATCTTCCTCCTGGCGCACGGCGTGATCATGAAAACCGCTCTGCCAGATTCGTTCACCCAGCGCGTGCGCCGCTACGGCTTTGACCGCACCCACCACGCCCGACAATGAGGCGCCTTCCTCCAACTGCAGCAGCCAGTGCAGGTGATCGGGCATGACCACAAAAGCCAGCGTCGTCGCCTCGCCGCGCGCCTGCGCTTCCCGCATGGCGTTGATCAGCAAGCGCGCCGATCGCAAATCGGAAAAAACCGGCTGCCGGTCGAAAGTGATGGTGGTGATGTGATACACCTGACCCGGCAGGGACGCCCGCCCCTTGCGCAAAGCCTTGCCGTGCGGCTTGACGTGTTTTTCCGGCATGGGCGCGCTCCCTGAAATGGACATCGGTCATGGGACGTTTGTGGGCACACCATCATACCCAACCGTAGGAGCGGCGCCCTCGCCGCGATTTCGTGCCACTACGATCTCCACGGCATCGGGCCGGGGGCGGCCCTCCTACAACAGCGCGGATGTGAACCTTCCCCTTGCGGGCCTCCTGCATCCGATGGACCCGCAAGGGCTGCCTGCCATTCCGCTAGACCCTACGTCAACCGGGGTGATAACCTGCAACGCGCGGAAATGCCCGGGTTTTCCGGCTCTAATCCGCACTTCATTCCCTCCCACCCCGCCTTAGCATGCGAGGCTAGTGAAAGGCCCAACCGGGGCCGGAGCGCAAAATGGCTGAACCCACCGACAAAATCAATACGTCCAATCCGACCGAGGTCGCGCGCGAAACGCTGCGCCGCCTGGCGATGCGGCGGATTGCGCCGACTCCGGACAATTACCAGACGCTGTACCAGGAAATCGTCGGCGTCCCTGCCGAAGCAGCCAACATCCCCAGCGCCGCCAACGTGCTGGCGGGGCTGGTCAGCGACCTGCAGGAACACCACCCCGCGCTGTCGGCCCAAGTGGCCAGCCTCAACAAGGCCATCGCCAAGAGCGACTGGCGGCAGTGCGGCTGGCAGCTTTCCGAAATTGCCGTGCAGCTGAAGCCGCAGCCGGTGAAACCGCAACGGGTGGAAGTGGACAACCGCCCGCAGGACGACAACCTCGCCCTGCTGCGCGACCTGCTGGCCAAGACGCTGGAATTCGGCGTGGTTTCGCAACTGACGCACAACCCGCGCCTGGTGGAAAAAGCCCAGCAGCTCGCCGTCGCCGTGCGCAAGGCCGACAGCGCCGCCCGCCTGAGCGATGCCGCATCCGGACTGAAATCGCTGTGGGTCAGCATCGAGCTGCAAGCGTCGGACAACAAGGACCAGCAGGAAACGCTCAAGCGCATCCTGCTGCTGCTGGTGGAGAACATCGGCGAACTGCTGGGCGACGACACCTGGCTGCGCGGCCAGCTCGACATGGTGCAGGAAGTCGTCGCCGGCCCGATGAAGATCCAGTCGCTGCAGGAAGCGGAGAAACGGCTGAAGGAGGTCATCTACAAGCAAAGCCTGGTCAAGCACGGCCTGCGCGAGGCCACTGCCACGCTGAAGGCCACCATGGCCACCTTCGTCAGCCGCCTCAGCGACGTGCTGGCCGCCAACGACGAATACCAGGAAAAGATCAGCCACCACGCCGAGCGCATCAAGAGCACCGAAGACGTGGTGGAACTCAACCGCATCCTCGAAAGCCTGCTCGCCGAAACCCGCAGCGCGCAGGCCGACAACCGACGTGCGCACGACCAGCTGGTCCATGAACGCGACGCCGCCATCCAGGCCGAAGCGCGCATCAACCAGCTGGAGGTCCAACTGGCCGAGATGAGCAGCCTGGTGCGCGAAGATCCGCTCACCCACAGCCTCAACCGGCGCGGGCTCGACGACGAATTCGCCCGCGAAGCCGCGCGCGCGGACCGCTACAAAGCGCCCTTCTGCATCGCCGTGCTGGACATCGACAACTTCAAGGCGCTGAACGACAAGCGCGGCCACAAGACCGGCGACGAAGCGCTGATCCATCTGGTCAGGATCGCCCGTGAAGAACTGCGGATCACCGACCACATCGCGCGCCTGGGCGGCGAGGAATTCCTCATCATCATGCCCAACACCCCGCTCGATGAGGCCGCCAAAATCATCACCCGGCTGCAGCGCAGCCTCACCAAGAAATACTTCCTCGACAATAACGAGAAAGTGCTCATCACCTTCAGCGCCGGCGTCGCCGAGCGCACCGCGGGCGAATCGCAGGAAACCAGCATCGGCCGCGCCGACGCCGCCATGTACCAGGCCAAGCAAACCGGCAAGAACCGCGTATGCACCGCGCCAGTCGAGCCTGCGGAAGCCGGGTAACCGAAGGATGGAAATGCGCATGCCGATTGTTAGCGAAGGCGCCCCCGTAGGAGCGGCGCCCTCGCCGCGATTTCGCACCTTCGCGAACACCACGGCCTCCCCCTTGCGGGGGCGCCTACATCAATCAGCGCGGCCTATCGACCCGAAATTTCATTCCTGAAGCCCTGCTGAATTTTTAAAAAACATGGCCTTAACTTTCTCCAACCCTCGACGATTCCTCACACAACGGCGGTTCATGTAGCCCAGCGGGCAGACCGAAGTTGACGGCAACAAGCCCCACCGGGGAATAAAAGCCGGAACAATCGACCCACTCAAGGAGAAATATCATGGCAGCAGTAATCAACACCAACATCGCGTCAATCAACGCCCAGCGCAACCTGACCCAATCGCAGAGCGCCCTGCAAACCTCGTTGCAGCGTCTGTCTTCCGGTCTGCGCATCAACAGCGCCAAGGACGACGCCGCCGGCCTGGCGATTTCCGAGCGCTTCACCACCCAGATCCGCGGCCTCAACCAGGCTGTGCGCAACGCCAACGACGGCATTTCGCTGGCCCAGACCGGTGAAGGCGCCCTCGGCGAAATTACCCAGAACTTGCAGCGCATCCGCGAACTCGCCGTGCAGTCGGCCAACGCCACCAACAGCGACTCCGACCGCACCGCGCTGAACCTCGAAGTGCAGCAGCGTCTGGCGGAAATCGAGCGCGTCGCTTCGCAAACCTCGTTCAACGGCCGCAAGATCCTCGACGGCAGCTTCGGCAACGCCGCATTCCAGGTCGGCGCCAACGTCGGCGAGACCATCAGCGTGGGCCTGTCCTCCAGCATGCGGACAGCCGATGTCGGCGAATACGCAACCGCGACTTCGGTGAACCTGAGCTCCCTGATCGTCGAAGGCACCGCGGGCATCGCGCTGGATGCGGGTGATCTGACGATCAACGGCACCGGCGTCGCCGCGGGCACCTACAGCACCGGCGCCTCGCTGGCCGCTGCGATCAATACCGCATGGCAGGGTTCGGGCGGCACCGGCAACATCGTCTCCGCCGACATCAACGACGTGCTCAACTTCACCAACAACACGGCAAGCGCCATTACGATCGGCGGTACCTCCAACCCATTGGGCGTCACCACGGTTGCGGCTGCGACCTTCAGCGACACCGTCAACAACGTCATCACGGGCGCCGACTTCACGGTCGCTGCGTTCACTGTGTCTGACCTGAACGTGAACGTGAACAGCGGCGGCGCGGTTGCCGTGGCAGACGGCACCTACGATCAGGCAGGCCTGATCGCCGCCATCAACACCGCAGCCGGGTCCAGCATCGCAGCCACTGATGGCTCCGGTGGCATCACCATCACCGGCCCGGTTGGCGGGGTCGCATTTACCGGCGCAGATGCGACGACCCTCGGCGTTAGCACCGTGGCAGCAGCAGCCACCGACAACGGCATCACCAGCGGCGATTTCGATGAAACGGCGTTCCTGGTCAGCAACCTGACCGTCAACGGTGCCGCAGTCACCACCGGCCTCTACACGAACACCGGACTGGCCGCAGCGATCAACAACGTGGTGTCGGGCATCGCCGCGGTCAACGGCACCGGCGTCGAGATCACCAACAGCTCGCCGACGGCCACGATCACGTTTGGTGGCACCAATGCAACCACGCTCGGATTTACCGCGCCGGTCGGCACGGCGACGGTTTCTGCCCAGGGCACGGCTGCCAGCAGCGACCAGACCACGGCGCTGGCCACCACCAACACTGCAACGCCGCTGATCATCACAGGTCTGTCCCTGCAGGTCGGCAGCAATGATGCGGTGTCAGTGACGCCGGACAGCTACGCAACCCAGAATGACTTCCTGACCGCGGTCAATGAAGCGCTGGGAGGCAATGCCAGCGCGTCGATCACCAACAACGTGCTCAGCGTCGTCGCCAACGAGAACATCACGGTTGGCGGCACCGATGCCACCACGGTGTTCACCGCTTCGAGCTTCGCGGCAACCGGCAGCCTGAGCGATGTGAACGTGCTGAACGTCACTGACTCCGAAGCCTCGATGCGCCGCATCGACTCCGCCCTGACCGAAGTGAGCAACCTGCGCAGCACCTTCGGCGCGATCCAGAACCGTTTCGAGTCGGTCATCACCAGCCTGTCGGCGACGGCGGAGAACCTGACGTCTTCCCGCAGCCGGATTCAGGACACTGACTTCGCGGCTGAAACGGCAGCGCTGACCCGCGGCCAGATCCTGCAGCAGGCCGGCGTGGCGATGCTGGCGCAGGCCAACCAGTTGCCGAACACGGTGCTGTCGCTGTTGCGTTAATCAGGACCCCCCGGCCGGCTAACCCGGCCGGGGTTTTGAGACAAGGAGAAGCGAAATGCTCATCCAGAATGTAAACAGTACGACCCAGGCTCAACAGCCTGCAAGGCTCGCCGGCGACGGCGGGCCTGTTGTCGTTGTTGCGACCGCCAATGCGCAGGCCCAGCCTGCGGTGGCTGTCGTGCTGCCGCAAACCGCAGTCAGCCCGGTGGCGGAGCTGTCGCCCTCTGCGGCCCAGCTGCGCAGTGCGGTGGACAGCATCAACCAGGCCTTGAAGCAGTCGAACAAGAACCTGGAATTCACCGTTGACGCCGAAACGAAAGATCCGGTGGTCAAGCTGGTGGACTCCGAAACCGGCGATGTGATCCGCCAATACCCTTCTGAAGAAGCGCTGTCGATCGCCCGCTCGATCGACGACTTCCAGCAGGGCATGCTGATCAAGCAGGAAGCCTGACCATGGCCACGGGTCTGGACGTCAGCAGCATTGTCAGCCAACTGATGGCGGCCGAACGGCAGCCGCTCAACAAGTTCACGGCGAAGGAAGCCGGCTTTCAGGCCAAGCTTTCGGCGTACGGGAGCGTGAAGAGCTCGGTGTCGGGTTTCCAGACCGCGCTGCAGGGACTGAACAATGCCAGCAGGTTCCAGACGCTGACGGCAACCGCCTCTGACAAGGAGGTTTTTTCCGCCTCAGCCACCAGCATTGCGGTGGCGGGCACTTATTCCATTGAAGTGAGCAGCCTGGCACAGGCGCAGCAACTGGTTGCCGCCGGCCAAGCCAGCAGCACGGCCGCCATCGGCAGCGGCGCGTCGACCACGGTCACCTTCGACTTCGGCACCATCAGCGGCGGCACGCTCACTGATGGCACCTACAGCGGCGCCGCGTTCGCCTCGAACGGCACGGGCACCAAGAGCGTCACCCTCGACAGCAGCAACAATTCGCTGCAGGGGATACGCGACGCCATCAATGCAGCGAAGATCGGGGTGACCGCCACCCTGATCAACGACGGTGGCGACACGCCTTACCGTTTGGCGCTGGCTTCGGACAACAAGGGCGTCAGCAACAGCATGAAGGTGACGGTCAGCGGCGATGCCGCGATCGGCAGCCTGCTGGCGCACGATCCGGCCGGCACGCAGAACCTGTCCGAGACGCTGACGGCGCAGAACGCCAACCTCAAGGTGAACGGGGTGGCGATCAGCAAGCCGTCCAATTCCATCTCCGATGTGGTGCAGGGGGTGACGCTGACGCTGAACAAGGTCACCGCTTCGCCCGCGACGCTGACGGTGGCGCGCGACACGAGCTCGATCAGCAATGCCATCGGCAGTTTCGTCAAGGCCTACAACGAGATGGCCAGCACGCTGAAAAACCTGTCGGCCTACGATGCGGTCAGCAAGAAAGGCGCGATCCTGCAGGGCGATTCGACGGTGCGCGCGCTGCAGACGCAGTTGCGCGGCATCATCGGCTCGGCGGTGACCGGCGTGCCGGGCGACCTGAAGACGCTGTCGAGCATCGGCGTGTCGTTCCAGCTGGACGGCAGCCTGGCGGTGGACCAGGCCAAGCTCGGCAATGCGATGAACAACCACTTCGACGAGATTGCCAGCCTGTTCGCCTCGGTCGGCAAGAGCACCGACAGCCTGGTGGCCTTCAGCAGCGCCGGCAGCAGCGTCAAGCCCGGCAGTTACGCGGTGAACGTGACGCAGCTCGCCACCCAGGGCAAAACGGTGGGCGCGGCGGCGGTCACCACGCCGCTGGACATCGTGGCCGGCAGCAACGACACCCTCGAGCTGATCGTCGACGGCGTGGCCGCCTCCATCACGCTGGAAGCCGGCACCTACAGCACCGCGGACGCGCTGCTGTCCGAACTGCAGGCGAAGATCAACGGGGCGGCCGCGCTGTCCGGCAAGAGCATTTCCATTGCCGTGACGGAAAGCGCCGGGCTGTTCACCCTGACCTCGGCGAAATACGGCGCGACCTCGAGCGTGAGCGTCAGCGGCGGCAATGCCGCGGCCGCGCTGGGCCTGGACGGCGACACCCCGACCGTGGGCATCGACGTGGCCGGGTCGATCGACGGGGTCGCCGCGACCGGCGCCGGCCAGCTGCTGCGCGCAACCAGCGGCAACGCCAACGGGATGGACCTCATCATCAATGGCGGCGCACTGGGCGACCGCGGGGTGATCAACTATTCACAGGGCTATGCCTCGAAGCTCAGCCAATGGGCAAGCTCCGCCCTGGGCACCGACAGCTTCATCGCGTCGCGCACCGACGGCATCAACCAGACCATCGCGGATATCGGCAAGCGCCGCGCCGAACTGGAAACACGCCTGGTCGCCATCGAGAAGCGCTACCGCGCGCAGTTCACCGCGCTCGACGCCATGCTCAGCCGCATGGACACCACCAGTACTTTTCTGACGGCACAGCTGGCCAACCTGCCAGGCAATCAGAACAGCTGATTAATGAAGGGGAATTGACGTGTATACGAATTCAAGAAGTGCCGCCAACGCCTATGCCCAGGTGGGCCGGGAAACCAGCGCAACCCCCACTGCCCCGCCGATGGCCCGGGATGACATGCCGCCGCCCGTCAATCATCAAAGCAGCGCGTATACGCATTCCGGCAACGTCGCCAATGCCTACGCCAAGGTGGGCTTGGAAACCGGCGTCGTCGCGGCCAGTCCGCATCAGCTCATCGTGATGCTGTACGAAGGCGCCGAACTGGCGGTGCGGATGGCGATCAAGCACATGAACGAAGGCGACAACGCGAAGAAATCCGTTGCGGTATCCAAGGCCAGCACCATTATCGTGGAAGGCCTGCGCGCGGCGCTCGACCTGCAGCAGGGCGGCGAGATCGCAGAGCGCCTGGATGCGCTGTACGACTACATGAACCAGCGCCTGATGCTGACCCACGTCAAGAACGAGCCTGCGCCGCTGGAGGAAGTGCTGGGCCTGCTGCAGGAACTGCACGGCGCCTGGAAGCAGATCGTCCCCACAACCGCCACCCCCAGCCCCCTTGCGGCCTGACTGGAGAACGCCATGACCAGCAACGAAATGCTCAACACCTACGAATCGCTCTCCGAGCTGACCGGCACCATGCTGAACGCCGCCCGCGAAGGCGAGTGGGATGAACTGGCCACGCTGGAGCAGCGCTGCCGCGGCTACGTCGGCAGCCTGATGCAAGCCGCGCCGGTGCCGCTGAACGAAAACGAGCAGCGCGCGAAGGTCGCGACCATCCGCGCCATCCTGCAAAACGACGCCAGGATCCGCGCGCTGACCGAGCCGCGCCTGCACGAGCTGCAGCAGCAGATCAGCAAGATGCGAAGCGGTCAGCGCAGCGTCGACGCCTACGGTGCGCAGCGGACGTAACACCCGGATTCATGTTCCCGGTTCAGGTTCTGGCACGCATTCTGGATGTCCCGCCCAAGCTGGACGCCCTGGGCAAGCCCGTGTCCGGCCTGGTGCCCACACAGCCGGTCCTGAACGCCATCGAGCGCGATCAGGCGGCGCCGCGCGCATTCGAGTATATGAAGGTGGGCGAGACGCTCACCGGCCTGGTAAAAGCCCTGGACAAGGGCATCTCGATGGTTGAAATCGCAGGGCAGACAGTCGCCATGCGCCTGCCCCACCCCGCCGCGGTGGGCGACACCCTGCAGCTGCGCTTTGCCGGCCACATGCCGCAGGCGGTGTTCATGCTGGAGCCGCCCGGTGCCGCCGACAAGGACGCCCCGCAGCTGAGCCAGACCGCACGCATGCTGAGCGACATCATGCAGCGGGTGCCGGACCGCAATGCCCTGCCCACGCTGGTCCCGCCCGGCCCCCTGCTCGGACAGCCCACGCCGCAGGTGGCCGAACTGGCGCTTGCGCTGCGCACGGCGCTGGTTCGCAGCGGGCTGTTTTACGAATCGCACCTGGCCAACTGGGCGGTCGGCCTGGACAGCCTGGACGGCCTGATGCAGGAACCGCAGAACCGGCTGGCCGCGGCCGAGACGGCACGCGCCGCCACCGCCAGTCAAGCCAGCTTGCAGGCGCTGCTGAACGCGTCTGAAACAGCCGGCCAGAAACCGCTCAACCCGATGCACGCGCTGCTGACGCAGCAACTGCAGGTGCTGGAATCGCCCCAGTTCATCTGGCGCGGTGACTTGTGGCCGGGGCAGGAACTGGAATGGCAGCTGCGCCAGGAAACCGATCCCGCGCAGGATCAGCCGGCCACCGCGGGCGACGAAGCAAACCCTGCCGGCTGGGAATCCAGGCTGAAGCTGACGCTGCCGCAACTGGGCACGGTCACCGTGCATATCAAGCTGGATGCACGTCAGGCGTTCAGCATCCGGATGGTGCCCTAGCAAGCCGAAATCGAACCCCTGCTGCTGCAGAACCAGGGCCGCCTGGTCGAGCAGATGACGGCAGCAGGCTGCACGCTGCAGTCGCTGACGGTGGAGCAGGACCATGCCGCCGACGCCTGACAAGCAGCGCGCCGCGGCGGCGATCGCCTACCGCGAAAGCGATGGCGCTCCGCGCGTGGTCGCTAAAGGTCGCGGCATTCTTGCCGACAATATCATTGAGCGGGCGCGTGCCTCCGGGGTCTACGTTCACGAATCGCGCGAGTTGCTGGCGCTGCTGATGCAGATCGACCTCGACAGCCACATCCCGCCTCAGTTATATATCGCCGTGGCCGAACTGCTGGCCTGGCTCTACCATCTGGACGAGGCTGAGCAGCAGGGCCTCCCGAACCTTAACGTCTGAATTGAATGCCTGCTTCTGCAAAACACGGCCTTGGCGCCGACCACCACGACGAGCTGCTGGCACGCTGCACCCTGCATTCGCGCTCGGATATCCTGTTTCAGCTGCGGGCGATCCAGAAGCGCAAGATGATGGTCAACCTGGATATCCTGGGCAGCCGCCAGATCGTCGTCACCTCGGTGCTGGGGGTGAACGAGACCAACAACACGGTGATTCTCGACAGCGCCCGTGGCGATGCGCTCAACCATGAACTGCTGTCCGGCAAGGGGGCTGAGTTCATCGCCCAGATCGACGGCGTTTCCATTACGTTCACCACCGGCCCGGTGACCCTGTGCACCTACGAGAAGCTGCCTGCGCTACGGATTTCGATTCCGAAATCGATGATCCGCCTGCAGCGCCGCGAGCACTTCAGGGTGCCGATGCCCATCGCCAATCCGGTCAAGTGCATCGTGCCCGCAGGCACCGCGGAGGATCCGGAGCCGATCAGCACGCATATCGTGGACATCAGCTGCGGCGGGGTGGCCCTTGCCGAATCCAGCGGCCGCCTCGGCACCGAGCCCGGCAAGATACTGTGCGATTGCCGCCTGCTGCTGCCCGAGGCCGATGCCGTCATTACCTCACTGGAAGTCCGCAATACCGCCCAGATACGCCTGCAGAACGGTTCCTTCCAGAACCGGCTAGGCTGCCAGTTTGTCGACTTGCCGAACGACATGGCAGCCCGGTTGCAGCGCTTCGTCATGGACATCGAGCGTGCGCGCCGCAACAGCCTCTAAGGAAATCCCGATTGATCCCGACTGCGCCGTTTCGCCCCTTGCGATGACGGACATCTCGTCGTTCAGCCGATCCGTACCCTTACAAGAATGGTCCCAGGAGACCCCCAATGACAACGATCCAGCAGGAAATTGACGAAAGAACCAACCTGACCAGTTCCAACAAGCTGGAGCTGCTGCTGTTTCGCTTGGGCGAGGACCCGAGTCACGAGCAGAACGAGTTGTTCGGCATCAACGTCTTCAAAATCCGGGAAATCATCCCGATGCCGACGATCACGGCCATGGCCGGATCGTCTCCCCACATGATGGGCGTGGTCGACCTGCGCGGCCAGATCATCCCCGTCATCAACCTGTCGGCAGTAACCGGATGCACCCCGAGAACCGGGCTGAACATCCTGCTGATCACCGAATATGCCCGCACCACCCAGGCCTTTGCCGTCGAATCGGTGGAGGACATCGTGCGCCTGGACTGGCGCCAGGTGCTGTCGGCCGAAGGCAATTCCGCGGGCGGCATGGTGACCAGCATCGCGCGCCTGGACGGCGACAACAGCCAGCGTCTGGCACAGGTGCTGGACGTGGAAACCATTCTGCGCCAGGTGATGCCACCGACCGAACCGGATGTCGATGCCGCCAGTATCGGGGCTCACGTCGACATCAAGCCCGGCACGGTGATCCTGGCAGCGGACGACTCGCTGATCGCGCGCACCATGATCGAACAGGGACTGGAGGCCATGGGCCTGCCCTTCATCATGTGCAAGACCGGCAAGGAAGCGTGGGATCAGTTGCAGTCCATCTCGGACAAGGCGCAAGCCGAGGGCAAAACCGTTCGTGATCGGATCGCCCTGGTGCTGACCGACCTGGAAATGCCCGAAATGGACGGCTTCACCCTGACAAGAAACATCAAGCAGGATCCGCGGTTCAGCGCGATTCCGGTGGTGATCCATTCCTCGCTGACCGGCTCGACCAATGAGGCGCACGTCAGGAATGTGGGCGCGGACGCCTATGTGGCGAAGTTTGTCGCCGAAGACCTGGCCGCCGCACTGCGCAAGGCGCTGCAACCCAAATAAGACGGCAGGAGGGCCGCCCCCGGCCCGAGCCGTGGCGATCGTGAAAATGCGGTGATTGCGGTGGCGCGAGAATCGGGGCGGGGGCGCCCCTCCTACGGGGGGCATAGGCCCACACCCTTCGCGCTGTTGTGACTACGGGATCAAACACCCATGGCCATGATTTCCTGATAGGCCGACACCAGCTTGTTGCGGACCTGGACGGTCGACTGCAGGGCGATGCTGGATTTCTGCAACGCGATCATGGCGTCGGACAGGCTGACGGTGCTGTCTCCCATCTCGAAACGCTGGGCAAGCGCTGTCGACTGGTGCTGAACCTGGTTGACCTGGTCCAGCGAGGTTTTCAGGATCGAATGAAATTCGGATACGCCCGCAAGCTTTTGCTGTTGCGGGGTGCCTTCGCCGATGGGGTTGGCGCCGGCCGGGGACGCGCGTGCCGCAGCGGTTTTCAGCTGCGCCACCATCGCCTCGATCCTGCTGGTGTCGATTGCTCCAATACTCATCACGCCCTCCTCTGCTCGTCCTGCCGCCCGTACAGGCGGTTTTCCACGTGCTCACCTTATCAGTCCGGCTGCAAGGCATAAGCGCGATAAACGCCGAAAACCGGCTTCTATTCCTCCGATTGAAACCCGTGGCGATGCCGATAATTCGATCACATAGCGATATCCTCATGGGGAAACACGACGTGAAAACGGAAAACAGAAACAAAGCGAACCATGACGCCGGCACGATGGGAGCGGAATGAATATGGCAGATACAGGTGAAATCATCGTTCAGGGCAGCGTCATGGACTTCACCCGGACCGCGGGTGGACGGAAGATCATGCTGGCACTGGGCGTGGCCGCCGCGGTTGCGGTGATGGTCGCGGTCTGGATGTGGGGCCAGCAGCCCGACTATCGCGTGCTGTTCTCGAATTTCAGCGATCGCGACGGCGGTGCGATTGTCGCCGAGCTGGAAAAAATGAACATCCCCTACAAATATGCCGAAGGCGGCGGCGCGGTGCTGGTGCCCGCCGACCGCGTGCACGATGCGCGCCTGAAGCTGGCGTCGCAGGGCCTGCCCAAGGGCGGCAATGTCGGCTTCGAACTGATGGAAAACCAGAAGCTCGGCTCGTCCCAGTTCGTCGAGCGGGTCAACTTCCAGCGCGCCATGGAAGGCGAACTGGCGCGCTCGATCGAATCGGTTTCCTCGGTGCAGGCCGCACGCGTGCATCTGGCCATGCCCAAGGATTCGGTTTTCGTTTCCGAGCAGAAGGCGCCCACCGCCTCGGTGCTGCTCAACCTGCACCCCGGACGCGCGCTGGATCAGCAGCAGATCAGCGCCATCGTGCACCTGGTTGCCAGCAGCGTGCCCGATCTGCCGACCAAGAACGTGACGCTGGTGGACCAGAACGGCAACCTGCTTTCCGACAGCGGCAAGCCGGCCAGCATCAACGGCATGGATCCCAGCCAGATCAAGTATGTGCAGGAACTGCAGCAGAACGTGGTGAAGCGGATCGAATCGATCATCACACCGATCGTCGGCCCCAACAACGTGCGCGCCGAAGCCACCGCCGACGTCGATTTTTCGCGCAGCGAGCAGGCGGTGGAATCCTACAAGCCGAACCAGACGCCCGATGCCATGGTCGTGCGCAGCCAGCAAACCAGCGAATCGCTGAACGGCACCGGCAATCCGGGCGGCGTGCCGGGCGCACTCACCAACCAGCCACCGGCACCGGCCACCGCGCCGATCACCGCAGCGGGAGAAAACGCGGCGCCGCCGGCCAACGGGGCGCTGGCCGCCAACACGCGCAAGGATGCGACGGTCAACTATGAAGTCGACAAGACCATTCAATACGTTCAGCAGGCCGGCGGCGGTCTGAAGCGGCTGTCGGTTGCCGTGGTCGTCAATTACAAGAAGTCCACCAACGCCGAAGGCAAGGTAATGATGACGCCGCTGACCAAGGCCGAAACGGACCAGATCACCAATCTGGTCAAGGAGGCCATGGGATTCAATGCGGAGCGCGGCGACTCCATCAATGTGGTGAACACGCCCTTCGCCCGCGCGGAAGTCGAGGTCATTCCGGAATTGCCCTGGTGGAAGCAGTCGCAATATGTCGAGTATCTCGAAATGGCCAAGGCGGCAGGCAAATATCTGCTGATGGCGCTGGTCCTGTTCATCCTGTACCTGCAGGTGCTGAAGCCCCTGATGAAGAAGCTCTCTGAAGCAGCCAAAATGCCGCCGCCGAACCAGAATCTGCAGCTGCAGCACGCGATGGCAGCCCGCCCCGGACAGCGCAACTACCAGGACAACCTGACGCGTGCGCAACAGCTGGCCAACCAGGATCCGCGCGTGGTCGCCAATATCGTGAAAACCTGGGTAGGCAGCAATGAGTGAACCGAGCGGACTCACCAAGGGCGCGATCCTGATGCTTGCGTTGGGAGAAGAAGGCGCTTCGCAAGTGATGAGATTTCTGGGCCCGCGCGAAGTGCAGAAGCTCGGCGAGGCCATGACCACCATGAAGGCGATCCCGCAGGAAGAGGTGGAGGGCGTGCTGGATAACTTCAACACGGTGGTGGACCTGAATTCCTCGCTGGGGCTGGATTCCAACGACTATATCCGCACCGTTCTCACCAAGGCACTGGGCGACGACAAGGCCTCCTCGCTGCTGAACCGGATTCTGGGCGGCGGCGGCGATGCCAGCGGCATCGAAAGCCTGAAATGGATGGACTCCGAATCGGTGGCCGATCTCGTCCACAACGAACATCCGCAAACCATCGCAACGATTCTGGTGCATCTGGAGCGCGACCAGGCCTGCGAGGTGCTGAACTGCTTCACGGAACGCCTGCGCAACGACGTGCTGCTGCGCATCGCCACGCTCTCCGGCGTGCAGCCGACGGCGCTGCGCGAACTGAACGACGTGCTGACCAAGCTGCTGTCCGGCAACGACGTGCTGAAGAAACAGCCGATGGGCGGCACGCGCGCCGCGGCGGACATCCTGAACTTCATGGGCGGCGACAATGAATCCGCCGCCATGGAGTACCTGAAAAGCTACGACCCCGAGATGGCGCAGAAAATCATGGACGAGATGTTCGTGTTCGAGAACATCATGGACATCGAGGATCGCGGCATCCAGCTGCTGCTGCGCGAAGTGCAGTCCGACTCGCTCATCATCGCGCTCAAGGGCGCCTCGGAAGATATGCGCGAAAAAATCTTCAAGAATATGTCGCAACGTGCCGCTGAAATGATGCGGGAAGACCTGGAATCGAAGGGACCGGTACGCCTGTCCGAGGTCGAGGCGCAACAGAAGGAAATCCTGTCCATCGTTCGCCGTCTGGCGGATGAAGGCCAGATCTCTCTGGGCGGAAACGGGGAAGAGAAGTATGTCTAGCGTCATTTCGAGTGGTAACGAAACCACCTGCAGGCCCTGGGAGATCGCGAGTTTCGAGGGTGATCCGCATGCGGGCAGACAGTCGAAATACGCAGGCATCACCCTGCCGACCATCGACCAGATCAGCGCCATCCAGGAGCAGGCGCGGCAGGAAGGCTATCAGGCCGGCCATGCCGAGGGGCATGCCGAAGGATATGCACAGGGCCAGCAAAAAGCCGCGCTCGAGACCACCCGGCTGCGCAACCTGGCGAACGCGTTCACGACCGAAATCAGCCAGGCCGATGAAACCATCTCGCAGCAAATCCTCGATCTGTCGATCGACTTCGCACGCGCCATCCTGAAAACCGCCCTGACGGTGCGCCCCGAACTGGTGATTCCCATCGTCAAGGAAGCGGTTCGCTATCTGCCGGCGATGCAGCAACCGGCCCTGCTCTTCCTGAATCCGGGCGACGCCGTGCTGGTCAAGGAGCAGATTGGCGATGAACTCGAGAAAATGGGCTGGCAGGTGGCGGACGATGCCCAGCTCAAACCGGGCGGCTGCCGGGTGGAAACCGCCAACAATCAGATCGATGCCTCCCTGCCCACCCGCTGGCAGCGCCTTGCGGCATCGCTGAGCAAGGAATCCGACTGGCTGGCGCCTTGATGGAAACAGGAACCCACAGCGGCCGCTGGAAAGCCTATCTGCATGATTGCGGCGAACTGCTTGCGATCGTGGAGCCGATGCTGGTGTCGGGCCGGGTGACCCGGGTGGCCGGCCTGGTGATGGAGGCGGTCGGCCTGAAGCTGGCGGTCGGCAGCGCCTGTACCGTGCCATTGCCCAACGGCTCGCAGCTGGAGGCCGAAGTGGTCGGCTTCGAAGGCGACCGGCTTTTCCTGATGCCGCAAAGCGACGTCGAAGGCATTGTTCCCGGTTCAAGGGTACTGCCGGTCGAAGTGATCCCCACCCTGCCCGGCCTGGGCGAAATCAGCCATCCGCGCCGGCGGCCAAGCGACCGCACGCGCCATCTGCCGGTCGGCGACGGCCTGCTGGGCCGCGTGCTCGACAGCAGCGGACGCGCGCTCGACAATCTCGGCCCGGTGCAAACCACAGCCACGGCGCCGCTCAACAGGCGCGCCGCCAACCCGCTGGGGCGCGCGCCCATCACTGACATCCTCGATGTCGGCGTGCGTGCCATCAACAGCATGCTGACAGTGGGCCGCGGCCAGCGCATGGGCCTGTTCGCCGGCTCCGGCGTCGGCAAGAGCGTGCTGCTGGGCATGATGGCGCGCTACACCAGCGCGGACGTGATCGTGGTCGGCCTGATCGGCGAACGCGGCCGCGAGGTCAAGGAATTCATCGAACAGATTCTCGGCGAGGAAGGCCTCGCGCGCGCCGTGGTGGTGGCCGCACCGGCCGACACGCCGCCGCTGGTGCGACTGCAGGGCGCGGCCTACGCCACCGCCATCGCCGAGCATTTTCGCGACCAGGGCAAGAATGTGCTGCTGATCATGGATTCGCTCACCCGCTACGCCATGGCACAGCGCGAGATCGCGCTCGCCATCGGCGAGCCGCCCGCCACCAAGGGCTACCCGCCCTCGGTGTTTGCCAAGCTGCCGGCGCTGGTCGAGCGTGCCGGCAACGGCAAGCAGGGCGGCGGTTCGATCACGGCCTTCTATACCGTGCTGACCGAGGGCGACGACCAGCAGGACCCGATCGCCGACGCCGCGCGGGCGATTCTGGACGGCCACATTGTGCTGGATCGCGCCCTGGCCGAAAGCGGCCACTACCCCGCCATCAACATCGAGCAGTCGATCAGCCGCGCCATGCACAGCATCACCACGCTGGAACACCAGCAACTCGCGCGCCGCCTGAAAAAGCTGGTTTCGCGCTACGAGCGCAGCCGCGACCTGATCAACGTCGGCGCCTATGCCGCTGGCACCGACCCCCTGCTGGATGAGGCCATCCGCCTGCAGGGCGGGATCGAGGCCTTCCTGCAACAGGACATTGCCGAGCACTCGAACGCCCCGCAAAGCATGGCAGCGCTTGCAGCCTTGTTCCATTAACCTCCACTGAACGATAGGCACACCGAATGGCCGCCCCTTCTGCACTCAATACGCTGATCGAACTGGCAAACAAGGACACCGACGAGGCGGCCAAATTGCTGGGCGCCGCGCTACGTGCCGGCGAAGATGCCACGCAGAAGCTCGACCTGCTGATGCAGTACCGCGACGACTATGCCGCACGCTGCCAGGCCGACCTGACCACCGGCATCAGCACGACGCATTTCAACAATTTCCAGGTGTTCATGCAGAAGCTCGACCACGCCATCGCCGGCCAGCAGAAAGTGGTTGCCGATGCGATGCACCGGGTCACCCAGGCACGCCTGGCCTGGCAGGCCTGCGAACAGAAGAAAATGTCGTTCGTCACCCTGGCAGGCCGGGCAAGCAAGGAAGACGCCCGCCGCGAACTGTGGCGCGACCAGAAGCAGAACGACGAACATGCCGCCCGCAGCGCGCTACACAAGCGCAACCCTTCCTGAGACAGGACATCATCATGAACGCGACCCCCACGAATCTGAGCCCGAGCCAGGCCGTCCAGGTGCAGAACACTGCAGGCAAATCCCAGGATGCCACCACGCCGGACACGCCGTTCAGCCAGGTCCTGTCGAGCGAGATTGCGCAAAACCGCAACAGCAGCCAGGCCAAGCAGGATGCCGACAGCCCGACGGCCCCGGATGCGGATGCACCCCAGACCGAGCGTCCGGCAGAGGCTGTCGCGGAATCCGCAAGCGATCCGCTTGACCTGGTCCCGGAACAGGCTGGACCCGTTGACCCGAAGACCCTGCTTGCACTGGCAATCAACCCCGATCTGCTGAACCGGGCGCCTGCCGGGACTGTTGCGATCGAAGCCGAGCAGGCGACCGATCAGGACGCCATTGCGCTGCCGTTTCAAAGTGCCCGCAAAGGGCGGGCGCTGCTGTCAACGCAGGCCGGGCAAGCCACCGACCCCGCGCAAGGCTCGGCGAAAGCCGACCCTGCCCTGTCCGGCAAAGCGGTCCTGCAGGCGGCCGCGCAGGCTGCAACGGCCAATGCCAATGCCGTGGCCACGGCATTTTCCGGACAGCTGGCGGAGGCCAGCCTTGCCAAGGGCATGAAGGGCAGCGAATCCCTGTCCGACCTGATCAGCAACCCCGCCATGCGGCCCGCCTCGCACGGCCCGCTTGAAAACCTGCACACGCAAAATGAAATTGCCGCGCCCAGATTGGCGCCTGCCGTGGGCAGCACGGCTTGGGGCCAGGCACTGGGAGACAAGATCGTGTGGATGGCGACCGCCGCCCAGCAGACCGCCACGCTGACCCTCAACCCGCCCGACATGGGGCCGCTGCAGATCGTGCTGAACATTTCGAACGAGCAGGCCACGGCCAGCTTCTTCTCGGCCCAGCCCGAAGTTCGCCAGGCACTGGAAGCGGCCTTCCCGCGCCTGAAGGAAATGATGAACGAAGCCGGCATTCAACTGGGGCAGGCGACGGTGAGCGCCGAAACCCCGCAACAGGACAACACGGCCAACCGCCAGGAACACCGGGGTGCCCCGGGCTTCCCCGGCGCCGGCGATCCGGCTGCAATCCATCTGCAGACCATTCCGGCGCCTGTCCAGCAATCCGGACGCGGCCTGATCGACATGTTTGCCTGAGGACCGGCGTTCGCCGCCCCCATTGTGGACGTAGGAGGGCCGCCCCCGGCCCGATGGGGTGGTCGTCACGGCGGAGATGGCGGCAACACCGGCCCACCGGCTGAAAAACGGATTTGCGTCCCTTTTCCCCCTCTTTTTGCGGCATCAAAGAGGCTTGCTTGTTTCGATAATGACAAGCGTACGAACCCATTTGTCTGTAGAGGAAAGTATCGATGGCCGCACCCGCCGCACCCGATGTACCTGACGAGTCTCTAGAGGCCGCGCCTCCCAGGAAGTCTAAGAAAAAGCTGTTCATCATCATCGGAATCCTGGTGGTTCTGCTGGCGGGCAGCGGCGCGAGCGCGTGGTTGCTGATGAAAGGCAAAGACGATTCACCCAGCAAAGCGGAAGCCGAGCCGCCGACGCCCCCGGTTTTCCTTGCGCTTGAAACCTTCACCGTCAACCTGCAGGGCGGCGAGCAGTATCTGCAGACCGACATCACGCTGCAGGTGGCCGATCTGGCCCAGGTGGACGCGCTCAAACAGCACATGCCGCGCATCCGCAGCCGCCTGCTGACCCTGCTCTCCAGCAAGCATGCCGATGAACTGATCAATCCGGAAGACAAGGAAAAGCTCGCGCAGGAGATCCAGGCGCAGGTCGCGCAGCCGCTCCAGGCCACAGGCAAGCCCCAGCAGGTTGAGGATGTCCTGTTCACCTCGTTCGTGATCCAGTAAGCAGAAACCGCCCATGGCCGACAATTTTCTTTCGCAGGATGAAGTCGACGCGCTGCTGAAAGGCGTGACCGGCGAAGTCGACGACGCCCCTGCCGAGGCGGAAAGCGGTGCGGGCGCACGCCCCTACAACCTGGCCACGCAGGAACGCATCGTGCGCGGCCGCATGCCGACGCTCGAGATCATCAACGAGCGTTTTGCGCGCCTGCTGAGAATCGGCCTCTACAACTTCCTGCGGCGCGGGGTGGAAATTGCCGTCGGCCCGGTGCGGGTCTCGAAATACAGCGAATTCATCCGCAACCTGGTGGTGCCCACCAACCTGAACCTGGTCCAGTTCAAGCCGCTGCGCGGCACGGCGCTGATCATCTTCAACCCCGACCTGGTCTTCCTCATGGTCGACAACCTGTTCGGCGGCGACGGCCGCTTCCACACCCGGGTCGAGGGCCGCGATTTCACCCAGACCGAGCACCGCATCATCCAGCGCATTCTCAATATCGTTTTCGAGACCTACTCGAAGTCCTGGGAGCCGGTCTATCCGATCCAGTTCGAGTTCATCCGCTCGGAAATGAACACCCAGTTCGCCAACATCGCCACGCCGAACGAAGTGGTGGTCGCGGTCACCATCGCCATCGAGCTCGGCCAGATCAGCGGCGAAATGCATATCTGCATGCCGTATTCGATGATCGAACCCATCAAGGATCAGCTGACCAGCAGCCTGCAGGCCGAAAACCTGGAGGTGGACAAGCGCTGGATCCGCATGATGCGGCAACAGATCCAGCTGGCGGAGGTCGAGATCATCGCCAACCTGGGAACAGCCGATGTCAGCCTGCGCGACATCGTCGACATGAAAGTGGGCGACATCATTCCGCTGGACATCCCGCAAACGATCGAGGCCAAGGTGGACGGCGTTCCGGTGATGGAATGCGCATACGGAAAATTCAACGGCCAATACACCCTGCGCGTCGAAAAACTGCTGTCGAACGGCTCGCACGATACGCAAACAGGAGATAAACATGTCTGAAGACACCAACCAGGCCATTGCCGAGGACGACTGGGCCGCCGCCATGGCCGAACAGGCTGTGCCCGACACGCCCCTCGCAAGCCCGAGCGCAAGCCCCGCACAGTTCCAGGAACTGTCCGGAACGACCACCTCTGGCGGACTGGCCAAGGATATCGATTTCATTCTCGACATTCCGGTGCTGCTGACGGTGGAACTGGGACGCACCAAGATTGCGATCAAGAACCTGCTGCAGCTGGCGCAGGGTTCGGTGGTCGAACTCGACGGCTTGGCGGGCGAGCCGATGGACGTGCTGGTCAACGGCTGCCTGATCGCACAAGGCGAAGTGGTGGTGGTGAACGACAAGTTCGGCGTGCGCCTCACCGACATCATTACCCCCGCCGAGCGGATCCGGAAACTCAACAAATGAAACGACTCATCCATGCCGCCTGGATCGTGCTGAGCCTGCCGGCAGCGGCTTTCGCGGCCGATGCCGCAGAGGCCCCCGCCATCTCGGCGGCTGGCAGCCTGCTGCAGGTCTTCATCGGCCTGGTCGCCGTGCTGCTGCTGATCGCCGCCACCGCCTGGGTGGCCAAGCGCTTCGGCGTCGCCCACGGCGGCTCGACCAGCCTGTTGCAGGTGGTCAGCAGCGCATCCGTCGGCACCCGTGAGCGGGTCGTGGTGGTCGAGGTGGGCGATTCCTGGCTGGTGGTGGGCGTGGCGCCCGGCAGCGTCAATGCCCTGATGACGCTGCCCCGCGGCGAACTCCGTCCGGCGACGGCGTCCGGCCCCAACGCCAGCTTTGCTGCGCGCCTGCAACACCTCATCCAGCAACGCCGTGACAAGTAAGCTGCACCCCGTCGCGCGCGCATGCCTGGTGCTGGCGGCCCTGCTGCTGCCTTCGCTGGCACTGGCCCAGGGTGCCGGCCTGCCCGCTTTCACCAGCACCCCCGGGGCCGGCGGCGGCCAGACCTATACGCTGAGCCTGCAAACCCTGCTGCTGCTCACCTCGCTGTCGTTCCTGCCGGCCGCGCTCCTGATGATGACCAGCTTCACCCGCATCATCATCGTGCTGTCACTGCTGCGGATGGCACTTGGCACCCAGTCGACCCCGCCCAACCAGGTGCTGATCGGCCTGTCCCTGTTTCTGACGCTGTTCGTAATGGGCCCGACCTTCGACAAGATCTACGTCGAGGCCTATCAGCCGCTGTCGGAAAATCGCATCCAGATGCAGGAGGCCATGGACAAGGGCGCCGCACCTTTGCGTGCCTTCATGCTGAAGCAGACGCGTGAAAGCGATCTCGCCCTGTTCGTGAAAATGTCGCAGTCTGCCCCGTTGAATTCGGCCGCCGACATCCCGATGCGCGTGCTGATTCCCGCCTTCATCACCAGCGAACTCAAGACCGCTTTCCAGATCGGGTTCGCCGTTTTCATCCCCTTTCTCATTATCGACATGGTCGTCGCCAGCATCCTGATGGCGATGGGCATGATGATGGTGTCGCCCGCCATCGTCTCGCTGCCCTTCAAGATCATCCTGTTCGTGCTGGTCGACGGCTGGAATCTGCTGCTCGGCTCGCTGTCGCAAAGTTTTTACTGACCGGAATCCGCCATGACGCCCGAAAGCGTAATGACCATCGGCCGCACCGCACTGGAAATCACCATCCTGGTCGCGGCTCCGGTTCTGCTGGTCACCCTGATCGTCGGCCTGATCGTCGCCGTCTTTCAGGCCGCCACCCAGATCAACGACGCCAGCCTTTCCTTCATCCCCAAGGTGCTCGCGGTGCTCCTCACCTTTGCCATTGCCGGGCCCTGGATGCTGACCGTGATGATCGATTACATGCGGCGGGTGCTGACCGGCCTGCCCGGCATCATCGGCTAGTCCCGTTCGAATTGGAGCCGATACTTTGTCGACCGCACATTACCCGCAAGGGGCAGGCCGTGGTTGTAAAGACGCTGTCCCAAGGGATACACCTTCGGATAAAGCGTCAACAACCACGCTCCGCCGTGCTACAGCACTGTCTTCGGCTTGTCTTCGCGTCTCGACTCCAATTCGAACGGGACCTATTAGCTAGCACTCCATGATCAGCCTCACCGATGCCCAGCTCAATGCCTGGCTGATCAGTTTCATCTGGCCGCTCACCCGCATTCTCGGCCTGATCATGGTGTCTCCGGTATTCGGCCACCGCTCCATACCCGGGCGCGTCAAGATCGGGCTTGGCATCTTTATCACCCTGATCATCTCCCCCACCCTGCCGCCGATGCCCGATGTGGGACTCGGGTCGTGGCATGGTCTGTTCATCCTGGTCCAGCAGCTTCTGATCGGCATCGCGATGGGCTTCGTCATGCGTATCGCTTTTGCTGCGGTCGAGGCCGCAGGCGAAATCATCGGCCTGCAGATGGGCCTGGGATTCGCATCATTCTTCGACCCGCAAAGCGCAGGCCAGACCCTGGTCATGGGCCGGTTTTTCAATCTGCTGTTGGTGCTGGTATTCATGGCAATCAACGCCCACCTGCTGCTGCTCGGCATCCTGGTTGAAAGCTTCCAGACCCTGCCCATCAGCCACCAGCCGCTTTCGGCCGGCGGCTTCTTCAACGTGGCCGCATTCGGTTCGACAGTATTTTCCGTCGGTCTGCAATTGGCACTGCCGCTGATCGCCATCTTGCTGATGACCAACCTCTCGCTGGGCATCCTCACGCGCTCGGCGCCCCAGCTCAACATCTTCGCAATCGGCTTCCCCATTACCCTGAGCGTCGGCCTGATCGTGCTGAATCTGACCATGCCCTATTTCGCCCCCCAGTTCGAGCAATTGATCCACAACGGGCTCCAGGCGACGAGCCTGATCATCCAGACCCTGCGACCCGGCGGGACGTAGGCGGGCCGGCCCGGACTGATTGCGGGCGGCCGCGCGGTGCGGGCAATCGCGGCGGGGGCGCCGCTCCTACGGGGTAAAGGACGGTTTACAAGGGTGGGGGCGCAGGAGGGCCGCCCTCGGCCCGATGCCGGGGTGATGACAGCGGCACGATAACCGCAGGGGCGCTGCTACAGGTGGGGGTGAATCAGAAGCCCAGGCTGTCGAGCAGGTCGTCGACCTGGCTCTGGTCGGACACCACATCGCTCTTGTTGGCCGGGTTGACCTGCGGGCCGTTGAGCAGGCTGGTGGTGGTGGTGCTGGATTCCCGTTTCACTTCGGTCGGCGCGTAGTCCAGCAGCAACTGGACCAGTTGCCGCTCCAGGTTGTGCGCCAGGTCCGTCACCTTGCGGATGACCTGGCCGGTGAGGTCCTGAAAGTCCTGCGCCATCATGATTTCCAGCAATTGCTGCTTGGTGGCGCCGGTGTCCTGGCGCATGTCGACCAGGCATTGCATGGTCAGCGTGGCCATGTCGCGGTAAGCGGCTTCCGAAAAAGGTGCCTTCAGGGCGGTGTGCCACCCCTTCAGCACTTCGTCGGCGCCCGCATCGATCCGTTCCTGCAGGGGAATGGCGGTGTCGGTGGCATTGAGCACGCGCTGCGCGGCCTGCTCGGTCATGCGCGCCACATAGTTGAGGCGCTCGCGGACATCGGGTATGTCGTGCGTCGCCTGTTCCACCACCTTGTCGAGTCCCAGTTCGCGCAGGCTGTTATGGAGCGTCCGGGTGATCTGACCCACCCGGGTCAGCATCTCGTCATGCTCCCTCACTTCACCCATGTCGGCGGCGCCGGCTACCAGCTCGGCGCCGGGAGCCGCGCTTGCAAATTGCGTATCCACGTCAAGCCCCCGCTTTTTCGAGTTTTTCGAATATTTTCGAGAGCTTTTCGTCGAGCGTGGCGGCGGTGAACGGCTTCACCACGTAGCCGTTGGCGCCGGCCTGGGCCGCAGCGATGATGTTTTCTTTCTTGGCTTCGGCCGTGACCATCAGCACCGGAAGCTTGGACAGCGCGGCATCGGCGCGAATCTGCTGCAGCATGGTCAGGCCGTCCATGTTCGGCATGTTCCAGTCTGACACGACGAAATCGAAACTGCCTGCACGCAGCTTGGCCAGTCCATCGACGCCGTCTTCTGCTTCTTCCACATTGGAGTAACCCAGTTCTTTGAGCAGATTGCGCACGATGCGACGCATCGTGGAAAAATCGTCAACAACCAGAAATTTCGTGTTCGGATCAGCCATACATTGCTCCAGGGGTGCGGTTTATTTTGCTACGGGATTAATCGGCCAAACGGCGTCGAACTTGAGCGGGAAAGCCCCGAAAAACGGGAACGCATGAATATTCAAACCCGCATGGCGCGGTTGCCTTGCGAGGCAAAGAAATCCATCACCCGTTTCGGCAGGACGTGCAGGGGGGCGACTTCATCGGTGGCGCCGATGGCGATGGCCTCCTTGGGCATGCCAAAGACCACGCACGAGGCTTCATCCTGCGCCAGGTTGTAGGCACCCGCCTTTTTCATTTCCAGCATGCCCACCGCGCCATCCCGGCCCATGCCGGTGAGGATGACGCCGACCGCGTTCTTGCCGGCATTGGCCGCGGCCGAGCTGAACAGCACATCCACCGAGGGACGGTGGCGGTTGACCGGCGGCCCCTGGTCGAGCTTGGTCATGTAGTTGGCTCCGCTGCGCACCAGCAGCAGGTGGGAATGGCCCGGCGCAAGGTAGGCATGGCCCGGCAGCACGCGTTCTCCGCCTTCGGATTCCTTGACGGAAATCCGGCACAGCTTGTCGAGCCGCTCGGCAAACGATCGCGTGAAGCCTTCGGGCATGTGCTGGGTGATCAGGATGCCCGGGCAATCGGGCGGCAGCTGGATGAGGAAATCCTTGATCGCCTCGGTGCCGCCGGTGGAAGCGCCGATGATGATGAGCTTTTCGCTGGTGCCGAATGTACTGCGCCCTGCCGCCAGCGGAACGCCGTCGGTGTGGCTCTGCACCTTGACGCGTGGCTTGATATTGGCCCGCGACGCGATGCGGATTTTGTCTGCAATCAGGTTGGTGTACTCCAGCATGCCGCTCTGGATCGACATCTTCGGCTTGGTCACGAAATCGACGGCGCCGAGTTCCAGCGCCCGCATGGTGATGTCCGACCCCCGCTCGGTCAGCGACGACACCATGACCACCGGCATCGGGCGCAGGCGCATCAGCTTTTCGAGAAAATCCAGGCCGTCCATCTTCGGCATTTCCACGTCCAGCGTCAGCACGTCCGGATTGGTTTGCTTGATGAGTTCGCGCGCCACCAGCGGATCGGGCGCAGCCCCCACCACCTCCATGTCCGGCTGGCTATTGATGATTTCCTTCATCACGCCCCGAATCAGCGCCGAATCATCCACGATCAGAACCTTGATTTTCATATCATCCGTATCCATGTATCGCCCCGGGGCGATCAAAACAAATCGACATCACCGCTCACATCAACGGTCTGGAGCCGGCTCGCATAATCCTGCTCACGTTTCACCAGGGTGTAGTTGTTCAGTTGCTTGAGTTTTTTCACCAGCACCCTGCCGGTGGCCGGAAAGAAATACACCTTGCGCGGATGCACATCGTTCAGGTCCTCGGCCACGATGCGAATGTTCTCGGCGTGCAGAAATTCGCGCACGAAGCGGGCATTGCGTTCGCCCACGTTGATGCTGGTAAAGCCGCGCAGCACATTGCCGCCGCCGAACACCTTGGCTTCCAGGTTCTCGCGCCGCGCGCCCGCCTTGAGAATCTGGTTGATCAGCACTTCCATGGCATAGGCGCCATAGCGCATCGAAGCCGAGGCAGGACTGCCGGTATCACCGCCGCCGTCCGGCAGCATGAAATGGTTCATCCCGCCGATTCCCGAGACGCGGTCGCGAATGCACGCCGCCACGCAGGAGCCCAGCACCGTCACGATCATCATCGGCTTGCGGGTGTAGTAATACTCGCCGGGCAATATCTTGGCGGTTTCGCAATCGAAGCTGCGGTCGTAATACAGGTTGGTGGCAAGCTGCTCCTCGATGGCGGGGTTCATGCGCTTTTTGCTGCCCCCCGATGATTCGCATCCAGTTCGTAGACCGTCTTGCCGCGCAGCTTGAAGGCATCGGAGGCGTACATGAAATTCTCGGAATGACCGGCAAACAGCAGTCCATCCGGCTTCATCAGCGGCACAAACCGCTCAAGAATCCTAGCCTGCGTCGGCTTGTCAAAGTAGATCATCACATTGCGGCAGAAAATTACGTCGAGCGGCCCGCTGACGGGCCAGCTGCTGCCCAGCAGATTGAGCGGCTTGAAGGTGATCAACTGGCACAGTTCAGGACGCACCCGAACCATATCTGAGCGCTCCCCCTTGCCGCGCTGAAAGAAACGCTTGACCCGATCCTGCGCCATCTTTTCGATGCGATCGATCGGATACACCCCGTTCGACGCCGTCGCCAGCACATTGGTGTCGATATCGGTGGCAACGATGCTGACCGGCGGCGTCAGGGTGCCGAAGGCCTCGCACACCGTCATCGCGATCGAATAGGGCTCTTCCCCGGTCGATGCGGCCGAGCACCAGATCGTCAGCGGCGTCTTCGCTTTTTTCACATGCTCGGCAAGGACCGGGAAATGGTGCGCCTCGCGAAAGAACGAGGTGAGGTTGGTGGTCAGGGCATTGGTGAAGGCTTCCCACTCCTCGTTATTGCGTCCGCTTTCCAGATCGTCGAGATATTCCTCGAACGAGTTCATCTTGCGCACCCGCAGCCGGCGCGCCAGGCGGCTGTAGACCATTTCCTGCTTGCTTTCGGAAAGCGATATCCCGGCCTGCTTGTAGATCAGGGCGCGCACGCGCGCGAAATCGCGCGGCGTGAATTCAAAAATCTTGCTGGCGTCAGCCTGGTTGTTCAACTTGAAAACCTCAGTTCATTCACCGCAGAGTGACATATCCATGCCCCACCGATCACAACGGTCAAGCAGTAGGCGTACTGCACCTTTATTTTTTTACTTTATCCAACGGCAGCCCGCTTGCGCGAGCCTGCGGATGCACTGGCGGGAACGGCTTTCTGCCATGCCGGCGCCGGCATGGCCTTCGTAACTGCGCGGCGGGCAGCAGTGGCGCCCCCCTGCTTCAGCTTGAAACTCGCCACCAGTACCGCCAGCTTGTCGGCCTGGATCTTCATGCTCTCGGACGCTGCCGCCGCCTCTTCGACCAGGGCCGCGTTCTGCTGGGTGATTTCATCCATATGGCCCACGGCCTGGTTGACCTGGTCGATCCCCGCGCTCTGCTGCAGGCTGGCCGCGGCGATGCCGGCCATGATGTCCGTCACCAGCTGCACCGAAGTCACGATATCGTCCATCGCCTCGCCCGTTTCGTCCACCAGCTTGCTGCCGGCGTCGACCTTGCTGACGGAATCCTCGATCAGGGTCTTGATCTCCTTGGCGGCGCTTGCGCTGCGCTGTGCCAGGTTGCGCACTTCGGTGGCGACCACGGCAAAGCCACGCCCCTGCTCGCCGGCGCGTGCGGCCTCGACCGCGGCGTTGAGGGCGAGGATGTTGGTCTGGAAGGCAATGCTGTCGATGACGCCGATGATGTCGGCAATCCTGCGCGAACTCTCCTTGATCGAGGCCATGGTTTCGACGACCTGGCCGACGACCCGGCCACCCTTGACCGCCACATCGGACGTGGACGTCACCAGCTTGCTGGCGTGTCCGGCCTGATCGGCGTTCTCCTTGACGGTGCTGGTGAGCTCTTCCATCGAGCTGGCGGTTTCCTCCAGCGAGGCGGCCTGCGACTCGGTGCGCCCGGACAGATCCGCGTTGCCGGATGCGATTTCATGCGCGCCGGCATTCACAAAATCCGTGCTTTCCTTGATCTGCCCGACCACCCATCTGAGATTGATCTGCAGCATGCGCAGCGAATTCATCAGGCGGGCCATCTCCGGCATGCCGGTTGCATCGATTCTCCCGGTCAAATCGCCCGCGCTCACGCGATCGATTTCCTGTCGGGTACGCTCCAGCGGCAGCACCACGCTGCGATACGCCAGCACGCCGAAGATGCCAGCCAGCGGCACGCCCGCTGCCGCAATCGCCATCAGCCCCTTCAGATAGGACGCGCCTCCACCGGTCGTCGCCAGCCAGGCCAGGGCGCCCATGCAGACAAACAGCAGCGCCATCGAAACGGCTGCGAGCGTCAGCACCGATTTAAGAGAAATCGATTTCAGCGCGCCCAGTCCGGAAAAAGCACCCCGCTTGACCGCCTTGCCCTCGTGGACTTCCAGCGTTTTGTCGCCTGCCTTGATGGCGCGGTAGGCCCCTTCTGCCGCCTGCACCTGGTCGCGGCTGGGCTTGCCGCGAACCGAGGTGTAGCCCACGATTTTTCCGTTTTCGAAGATGGGGGCCGCATTGGCTTCCACCCAGTAGTGGTCGCCGTTCTTGCAGCGGTTCTTCACGATGCCGGTCCACGGCTTGCCGCTTTTGAGGGTGCGCCATAAATCGGCGAAGGCCTCGACCGGCATGTCGGGATGACGCACCATGTTATGCGGCTGCCCCAGCAATTCGTCTTCTGAAAAGCCGCTGATGTTGCGGAAGTCCTCGTTGACGTAGGTGATGTTGCCGTGAATATCCGTCTTCGACGTCGGCGCCTCATCGTCCCGTAAAACGTATTCGACGTTGGTGATCGGCAAGTTGGTTCGCATTATTGATGACCTGAAAATCCAGAAAACTGAAAAACCAAAACAGTGTTGAATCGGCCTGCACGCCAGATGCCTGATAGCGTGCAGGCCGCGGACGACCCGGATTGCCTACATCGCTTGCCCTTAGCGGCCGCCTGCCAGCGCCAGTTTCTTCATGCCCGGTACGGCCTTGGGCTTGGCCCGTGCCGGCGACGCCTGCATGCCGCTGCGCTGGGCCGCGCCATACCCACCCGGCACCAGCCTGAAGCTGGCCACCAGTTGCGACAGCTTGATCGCCTGTTCCTGCAGGCTTTCCGACGCGGCGGCGGCCTCTTCGACCACGGCCGCATTCTGCTGGGTGATTTCGTCCATCTGGCCCACGGCCTGGTTGATCTGCTCGATGCCGGAACTCTGTTCCTGGCTGGCCACCGCGATCTCGCCCATGATGCTGGTGACACGCTTGACCGAGCTGACGATCTCGTCCATGGCCGCGCCCGTTTCATCCACCAGCTTGCCGCCGGCGTCGACCTTGCCGACCGAGTCCTCGATCAGGGACTTGATCTCCTTGGCGGCGCTTGCGCTGCGCTGCGCCAGGTTGCGCACTTCGGAAGCCACCACGGCAAAGCCGCGGCCCTGTTCACCCGCACGCGCGGCTTCGACCGCGGCGTTGAGCGCCAGAATGTTGGTCTGGAAAGCGATGCCGTCGATGACGCCGATGATGTCGGCGATCTTGCGCGAGCTGTCCTTGATCGAGGCCATGGTGGTGACGACCTGGCTGACGATCTGGCCGCCCTTGACCGCCACTTCGGAGGTTGCACCCACCAGCTGGTTGGCCTGGCGCGCGTTGTCGGCATTCTGCTTGACGGTGCTGGTCATCTCTTCCATCGAACTGGCCGTCTCCTCCAGGCTGGAGGCCTGCGATTCGGTGCGCGCCGACAGGTCGGCGTTGCCCGACGCGATTTCGCTGGCACCGGCGTTCACGCCATCCGTCACTTCCTTGATCTGCCCGATCAGCAGCTTGACGTTGATTTGCTGCACGCGCAGCGCGTCGAGCATGCTGGCCATCTCGGTCATGCCCTTGGACACGATGTCGCCGGTGAGGTCGCCCGAGCTCATGCGCTCGATGTCAAGCCGGGTCTGCAGCAGCGGCGCCACCACGCATCGGTTCAGCATCCAGACAAACAGCCCCACCAGCAGCACATTCGCCACCGCGATGGTCATCAGCCAGCTTGTGCTGGATGAGCCATCCGTCCCGCCACCGAGCGAGACCAGCACGCCCACGCCCAGCGACATCAGGATGGCAGTCCCCAGCATCATCGCCAGCACCATCTTCATGGAAACCACTTTGATCGCGCTGGGCGCCGGCAATATCGAACGCTTGACTGCCTTGCCCTCGTGGATTTCCAGCGACTTGTCGCCGCCCTTGACGGCGCGGTAGGCACCATCGGCCGCCTGCACCTGATCGCGGCTGGGCTTCACCCGAATCGAGGCATAGCCGGTGATTTTGCCGTTCTCGACGATGGGGGCGGCATTGGCCAGCACCCAGTAATGATCGCCGTTCTTGCTGCGGTTTTTAACCAGGCCGGTCCAGGCCTTGCCGCTCTTGAGGACGTCCCAGAAATCCGCAAAGGCCTCGACCGGCATGTCGGGGTGGCGCACGATGTTCTGCGGCTGCCCCATCAACTCGGCTTCTGAAAAGCCGCTGATGTTGACGAAGTCCTGGTTGACGTAGGTGATGTTGCCGTGCAGGTCCGTCTTCGACACGACGGTTTCCGTGTCCCTCAGGACATACTCGACATTGGTGACTGGCATATTGGTACGCATCGCAGGTTCCCTTCAATAAATTTGAAATTTACAGCCTCCCTTTGGCCTGCGATCTGTTTCGGTACCTATGCGCTGATCTTGGGCCCCGCTATTTACAGCTTTTATATTTATCTTCAATAGCACTACTTCTTGAAGCTCTACCATTCGGCCCGGGGGCGGCCCTTCTACACACCCCAACTGCAGGACCAGCCCCCTCGCCGCAACTTCCGCACCGGGACGACCAACCCATCGGCCCGAGGGCGGGCCTCTTACACGATTCCGATTCTCAGAATTCTTCCCATTCCTCGTTGCCGCCGGCCGCCGCCAGCTTCTTCGGCGAAGCAATCGCCCTGGCAGGCGCTGCACGGGACGTGGATTGGGGCATCGCCGCCACCCGGTTGCCCAATGCCGGCTGCTCGGCCTGCGAGCGGTACGCGCCTGCATCCAGCCTGAACACGCTCACCGCCTGGGCCAGCTTGTCGGCCTGGTCCTGCAGGCTTTCGGCCGCGGCTGCGGCCTCCTCGACCAATGCTGAGTTCTGCTGGGTCACGTCGTCCATCTGCGTGATGGTCTGGTTGACCTGCTCGATGCCGGTGCTCTGCTCCTGGCTGGCTGCGGCAATCTCGCTCATGATGTCAGTGACGCGCTTGACCGAGGTGACGATCTCGTCCATGGTCTTGCCGGCTTCGGCCACCAGCCTGCCGCCGTTGTCGACCTTGCTGACCGAATCCTCGATCAGGGCCTTGATCTCCTTGGCGGCACCCGCCGAGCGCTGCGCCAGGTTGCGCACTTCGGCGGCGACGACGGCAAAGCCGCGCCCCTGCTCGCCCGCACGCGCGGCTTCGACCGCGGCGTTCAAGGCGAGGATGTTGGTCTGGAAGGCGATGCCGTCGATGACGCCGATGATGTCGGCGATCTTGCGCGAGCTTTCCTTGATCGAGGCCATGGTGTCGACCACCTGGCCGACCACCCGGCCGCCCTTGACCGCGACGTCGGCGGTGGAACCCACCATCTGGTTGGCCTGGCGCGCGTTCTCGGCGTTCTGTTTGACCGTGCTGGTGAGCTCTTCCATCGAGCTGGCGGTCTCTTCCAGGCTGGCGGCCTGCTGTTCGGTGCGCGAGGACAGGTCGAGGTTGCCGGTGGCAATCTCGCGTGTGGCGTGCGCAATGGTATCGGTGCCGGTGCGCACCTGGCCGACGATGCTGACCAGGCTGTCGTTCATGTTCTTCATGGCCTGCATCAACTGGCCGGTTTCGTCCTGGCTGCGCACGACGATGGTTTGCGTCAGGTCGCCGGCTGCCACGCTCTCGGCAACCCGGACGGCTTCATTCAGCGGGCCCGAAATGGCACGGATCAGCAAGAAGCCGATCAGGCCGGCCAGCAGCACGCCTGCCAGCATCACGATGATGGCAACATTACGGACCATGACATAGCGCGATTGCGAAGCTTCGAACTCCTGCTTGGCAACGTCGAGTTGGAGTTGCACCAGCGCCTCAATGGCAGTTCGCACCGGCGGATAGGATTCCACCATCGTCCCCTGCAGGATTTCACCCGCCTGCTGGAAATCGTGGCCCGACAAGGCGGCCAGGGCCGGCATCAGGCCGGCGCGACCGTAGTTCTGGCGTAGCGTGTCGAAGTTTTCGAGCAGCTTGGCCTCTTCCTCGGTCAGTGCTGTTCCGCTGTACAGTTTGATGATGGCGTTGATATCGTCCATCGTCTTGCGGATCTCCGCGACCCGCTTGTCGACTGCCGACACATCCTCGGGAAAGGCCGACAGCTGGCCGGCGACCGATTCACCGACCAGTATCTGGTTCTTGTTGATCAGGCTGGCGGCGCGTTCCAGTTGCCCCAAGGGAACCACCCGGTCCTCATAGACGGATTTCAGCGAGGTGTTGGTGATGTTCAGACTGATCATGCCCAGAACCCCGATGCCAACCAGCAGCACGGACAGGAAGGCGATGACGAAAATCAGCCTTGATTTGATAGTCAGATTCGTAAACATATTTTTTCCTTTACTTCTCGCTACATATAACCGTGTCCGGGACTTCCACCACTACTGCTGTCTAAAACGTATCTGCCGTGATTCGTTCCGCGACGACCAACCTATCGGCCCGGGGGCGGGCCTCCTACAGGCCCGCCTCGTCGCGATTCAATGCTTCAGAACTCTTCCCATTCCTCGTTTCCGCCGGCAGCCGCCAGCTTCTTCGGCGCGGCAATCGCCCTGGCCGGCGCTGCACGGCGAGCAGGCATCGGCTTCGCCGCCGGCCGGCTGCTGTGCGCCGGACGCTCGGCCTGCGGGCGGTAGGAACCGCCTTCCAGCTTGAACACGCTCACCGCCTCGGCCAGCTTGGCGGCCTGGTCCTGCAGGCTTTCGGCTGCGGCCGCAGCTTCTTCCACCAGCGCGGCGTTCTGCTGGGTCACGTCGTCCATCTGGGTGATGGCCTGGTTGACCTGCTCGATGCCGGAGCTCTGTTCCTGGCTGGCTGCTGCAATCTCGCTCATGATGTCGGTGACGCGCTTCACCGAACTGACGATCTCGTCCATGGTCTTGCCGGCTTCATCCACCAGCTTGCCGCCGTTGTCGACCTTGCCGACGGAATCCTCGATCAGGGACTAGATCTCCTTGGCGGCACCTGCCGAACGCTGCGCCAGGTTCCTGACTTCGGCGGCAACGACGGCGAAGCCGCGCCCCTGTTCGCCGGCACGCGCGGCTTCGACCGCGGCGTTGAGCGCAAGGATGTTGGTCTGGAAGGCGATGCCGTCGATGACGCCGATGATGTCGGATATCTTCCTCGAGCTTTCCTTGATCGAGGCCATGGTGTCGACGACCTGGCCGACGACCCGGCCGCCCCTGACGGCGATGTCGGCGGTGGAGACGACGAGCTGGTTGGCCTGGCGCGCGTTCTCGGCGTTCTGCTTGACGGTGCTGGTGAGCTCTTCCATCGAGCTGGCGGTCTCTTCCAGGCTGGAGGCCTGCTCTTCGGTGCGGCTCGACAGGTCGAGGTTGCCGGTGGCAATCTGGTTCGACGCAGTGGCCACACTGTCGGTGCCGGTACGCACCTGACTGACGATCGTCACCAGGTTGTCGGTCATATCCTTCAGCGCGTGCATGAGCTGGCCGGTTTCGTCCGTCGAGTGTACTTCGATCCGGCTTGTCAGGTCGCCTTGGGCGATCGCGTTAGCCGCTGTCACGGCTTGCTGCAAGGGCCGGGTGATCGCGCGCGCAAAACGGAAAGACAGGAAAGAAAGCAGCAGAATGGAAATGACCGCAACAACAATCAAGATATTGCGCTGGGTTTTGAATTGCCGGTCGATATCCGCCACATTCGCAACCCCTTTTTCTTCGACAGCCGTCACAAACTTGTTTCGCAAGGTCTGAAGGTGCCTGAACAGCTTTTTTTCAATCCCGCCGACTTTCTCATCCGAGTCTTTTGCATCGACATGCGCATCGACTTGAGCCAGCAATTGATCGCTCACCTCTTTGTGTTCAACGGCGAACTTCTTCAGGTCATCCGAAAATTTTTGCCAGGACGCTTCCTTTTTCACCAACCGCCCCAAAATCTCTTCGGCAATCGCATTAGCGCCATTGAAATTGTCGACCTGGTCCGAGATCTCCCCTCTGGCCTGTTCTTTTGCGTCGGTGTCCTCGCCGCGCAACCAAACATCCTTGGCCGCCTTGGCTTCACGTATGACGGCAAAGTTCATGTTGTCCAACTGAGCCATCACGGTAGTGGTGTCATTCGCAGCCTGAATAACTTCCTTGTTGTTAGCGGAAAAGCCAGCCAATTGAAATATACAAAAACCCAGTACACCGACAAACAACGCCAAGGAAAAACCTTGCATCGCGATGAGTTTCAGATTGATTGTTAGATTTTTGAACATTTCATTTAGCTTTCATGTCTTCTTGAGTGTCGTCCACTTGCGCCATCGAATACGGCGCAAGTGGATCGCTTCAGATCAGGAACCGCACTGATTGAATTCTTCCGATCGAGCCGAATAATCCAGGCAATGATCCGTGCCACCTGCCTTGTTCGAAACGGGCTTGCCATCAAACGTTGCGTTAATGACCTTGCTCTTGGTGATATCGAGTCGATCATTTGCGCAGGCTGCGACAGCCTTCACGCGACAGGCTTCTGCGCTGTCTGCAGTTACTGTTTTGACGCAAGAAACCTTGCCGTCACACTTCTTGAAGCTGATGGCTTCTTTGCCAGGGCACGCTGCGCGGGTGTATTTGATGTCGCAGGAACCTGCAACTGCCAGGGATCCGCTGACGGAAAACAATAGTGCTGATACCAGTAGCGAAATATGTTTCATGCCATTCTCCAATTAATGAAATGAAGCTGCCGCACATCGCGGCAACCTGCTCTTACGAACACCACAATGCGTCGCGGCACAGACACGCCACTACACAAATATTTAGAACTCTTCCCATTCCTCGCTACCGCCGGCAGCCGCGAGCCGCTTCGGTGACGCCATCGCCCTGGCTGGATGAAGACCAACCGCGCCTTGATGCTCAGGTTCTTAAACATTTCAGATTCCCGATTGCCTTTAATGGATGTTGTGTCTTGGTTTGAATCAGGCCGCGATTTTCTCGATCAGGCCCATTTCGGGGCTGGACATCAGCTTGTCGATATCCACCAGGATCAGCATGCGCTCGTTGAGCGTGCCGAGTCCGATGAGGTAATCGCTGTCGAAGGTCGTCCCCATTTCCGGCGCAGGCCTCACCTGGTCCGGGGACAGCGTGGTGACGTCGGAGACGCTGTCCACCACCATGCCCATCACCCGGCCGCCGATGCTGAGGATGATCACCACCGTGAACTGGTCATAGGTGGGGGTTCCCAGGTTGAACTTGATGCGCATGTCGACGATCGGCACGATGATGCCGCGCAGGTTCACCACACCCTTGACGAATTCGGGGGAGTTGGCGATGCGGGTGACCGGCTCGTAGCCGCGTATCTCCTGCACCCGCAGGATGTCGATGCCGTATTCTTCCTGGCCCAGGGTGAAAGCCAGGAATTCCTTGCCGGCGTCATCCCCTGCTTCCTGCGCGCTGGCTGAGTTTTGTGTGTAATCAGACATGTTTTTATCCTTGATTCATTTCAAAAAAAGGCGGGTTCGGCATTGAGCTGGCGGCTCGATCTCAACAGCGCGGATACGTCTAGAATCAGGGAAACGCCGCCGTCACCCAGGATGGTGGCGCCGGAAATGCCGGCCACCTTGCGGAAATTCGATTCGAGGTTCTTGACCACGACCTGCTGCTGGCCGACGAGACCGTCGACCAGCAGGGCGGCCTTCTTGCCGTCGGCTTCCAGGATGACGGCGATGCCCTGCGAGGGATCGGTGAAATTCGGCTCGATGTCGAAAATCTTGTACAGCGGGATCAGCGGCAAATATTCCTCGCGGATCTTGACCACCTGGCCCTGGCCGGCGATTTCCTTGACGTCTGCCGCGACGGGCTGCAGCGATTCGATGACGTAGCCCAGCGGCAGGATGTAGACCTCTTCACCCACCCTGACCGACATGCCGTCGAGGATCGCCAGGGTCAGCGGCAGCGAGATGGCGATGGTGGTGCCGACGCCCGTCACGGAACGAATGTCGACGGTGCCGCCCATCGCCGTGATGTTGCGCTTGACCACGTCCATGCCCACGCCGCGGCCGGACACGTCGGTCACGACTTCGGCGGTGGAAAATCCGGGCGCGAAAATGAGTTGCCAGACATCGGCATCGGGCATCGTGTCCGATACCGGCAGGCCCTGCTGTTTGGCCTTGGCGAGAATCCGCTCACGGCTCAGGCCACCGCCATCGTCACTGACTTCGATCACGATGTTGCCGCCCTGGTGCGCGGCCGACAGGATCAGTTTGCCGGTCTCGCTCTTGCCAGCGGCAGCGCGCTTCTCGGGCATTTCGATGCCGTGGTCGACGCTGTTGCGCACCAGATGAGTGAGCGGATCGACGATGCGCTCGATCAGGCCCTTGTCGAGTTCGGTGGCCGCGCCGCGCGTGACGAATTCGACTTTCTTGTTCAGTTTGCCGGCCAGGTCACGCACCATGCGCGGGAAGCGCGAGAACACATAGTCCATCGGCATCATGCGGATGGACATGACGGCTTCCTGCAGGTCGCGCGTGTTGCGGGTCAACTGGCCGACGCTGTTGAGCAGGCGTTCGTGCTGGATGGGGTCGAGCGCGCTGATGCGCTGTTCGATCATGGCCTGGGTGATGACCAGTTCGCCGACCAGGTTGATCAGCTGGTCGACCTTTTCGACGCCGACGCGGATCGATGACGATTCCTGGCTGCTGCCTTCCTTGTCGGTGGCGCGCCGGCCGAAGCTCTTGGCTTCGACGGCAGGCGCGGCGGTTTGGGCAGGCGCGGCTGTCGCAGCCGGGCGGGCGAGATCGGTATTTTCCGGTTCGAAAATTCCGTAACCCGGATCGTCGTTTGCCGGGGCGGCGACCGCAGCGGCCTGGGGGCCGCCTTGGCTGATCTTGAGGTCGTCCGGATCGAGCACGAACGAACAGATCGCAATGATGTTGTCCAGCCCTTCGCCGGTGACCAGGGTGAAGACCACGCGCTGGTTGGGCAGGGTCTCCTGGCTGATCGTCCCCAGCAGGCCCAGTTCGGTGGCCAGTGCCTCAACGTCGCGCTGCGGCACATCGGGCAATTCGATGCGGAAGTGGTAATCGCCATTCGCATCCGCAACCGGTGTGGCGGATTGAACCGCCGGGGCCGCGGCGGCAACCGGTGCATCCGACACGATGCCCTGGGACAGCGCCTTCAGCCGCTGGCATACGCTGTCAACCGCGGCCTGGTCGACGCTGGAACCATGATGATGGCCATCCATCTGCATGGTCAGAATGTCCTTGGAGACCAGGAAGGCATCCACGTGCTCGGGCGTCAACGCCATCTCGCCCTTGCGGATGCGGTCGAGCAGCGACTCCAGCATGTGGGTGACTTCGGTGATGTCATTGAAGGCAAAGGTGGCAGCGCCGCCCTTGATGGAATGTGCGGCACGAAAGATCGCGTTGAGATCCTCGCTGTCCGGCGCGGACACATCGATTGCCAGCAACAGCTTTTCCATTTCGGCGAGCAGTTCGTCTGCTTCATCGAAGAAAACCTGGTAGAACTGGCTCATGTCAATTGTCATCTTTGAACTCCGTGATTTACGCGCTGCACTATCGATAACTGTTATTTTTCAGCCAATCAGCTTCTTGACCACTTCGGTCAGCCGCGCCGGATCGAAGGGTTTCACCAGCCAGCCGTTGGCGCCTGCAGCCCGGCCTTTTGCCTTCATCTCGTCGCCGGACTCCGTTGTCAGCATCAATATCGGCACATTCTGGTAATTCTTCAGACCGCGCAGCGCCTTGATCAGGCTCAGGCCGTCCATGACCGGCATGTTCTGGTCGGTCAGCACCAGGTCGACCTGCTGCTGCCTCGCCTTGTTCAGTGCATCCTGGCCGTCTACCGCCTCGATCACCCCATAGCCTGCGGCCTTCAGACTGAAGGACAGCATCTGGCGCAATGAGCCCGAATCATCCACTGCAAGAATTGTTTTACTCATTGTTGCTCCCGCTACTTTCGTTATCAGGCTGTCGCCCGAGCATTGCCTGGTTTCAAAAAAGATCGATGTCGCCGCTTTCCATATGGCGCTGATTCACGGTGCTGCGCGAAACCCCTTCCAGTTCGGAGAAACGCGCCGCCACCCGATCGCTGACGCTGGTCAGCACCGCAAGCAGGGCTTCGGTCCCGCTTTCCGGCGGAACCGCTCCATTGACATCGAGTGCACCAAACACGTCGCGCATTCCGGCCAGATGCACCGCCATGCGGCCGATCAGCTGGCTGGTCATGTCCTGGAATTGCAGGCCGGTCACCGCGGCGCCGATGTGCTGGTTGATTTCCTCGCGCAGGGCCTCGAAGCGTGCCGCATGCACGGGGGCGGACTGGCTGTCGGCCAGCAGGCTGTTCAAGGCTTCCTGCTGCAGGTCGGCCACGCGATGGATTGCCATGAAACTCGCGCACAGCTTTTTGATGGCCTCGGCCAGCAGCCCATCCATCTGAACAAGGTCACGCTCCACTTCGGCCAGATGAAGGTCGCCGTGCCCGGAAGCGAGCGAGAGCAAACGCGTCACCTGCACGCTCAGCTGTTCGCCGGGCGACATGTCCTTTGTATTCATGAATGGGGCTACAGGAAGTTGAATAAGGACAAGCCCGAGATGGCGACGAAGGAGCGCTGTGCGGCCTCGAGCGTGAATTGCTGCTGCGAGAGCTGCGTCAGCGCCTGGGAATAATCGAGATCCTGCAACTCCGACAGGATCTGGCTGTACTGGATATTCCGATCCTCGCCCGCGTTGTCCAGCGCATCGAGTTCCTGCAGACGCGAGCCGACCGATGCGCGCACCGTCAGCACGTTGTCCAGGGCCAGGTCCAGGTTGCCGTTGGCGGTTGCCAGGCCAGCGGTCAGCGCCGTGTTGGTTGTCGCATCGACCACGGGCACCTGCAGCAGGGTGATGAGGTCATCCAGCGTTTCGAAGACGTCCTGCCCGCCCCCCTGGAAAATGGCCTGCCCCGTGTTGCTGACCGCCATCTGCCGTGTCGAGTCGACCTGCATCAGCCGCTGCCCCGGGTCGCCCTGATACTGCACGCTGCCGGGCGCAATCTCGGCGAAGGGGGGCGTCGTGGTCTGAAAGCCGGAGAACTGGTAGTTGCCCATCGGGTCGCGGCTGTTGGCCAGCCCCAGCAACTGTTCGAAGCGGCCGCGCAATTCGGTTGCCATGAAGCCGCGTTCGGTATCGCTCAATGCGCCATTGCCTGCGGCGATGACGGTGGTTTTCGCGTCCTGCAGCAGCGCGGTCACGCTGGACAGAGTGCCTTCCACCGAGGCGAGCGCGCCTTTGGCATGCTGGCGGTTGAGGCTGTACTGGGTATTGAGCGACTGCGACTGGGTGACTTCCAGCGCACGCGCGGCGGCAACCGGATCGTCCGACGGACTGAGCATGCGCCGGCCGCTGGAAACCTGCTGTTGCGTTTTGACCAGGCCGGACTGCAGTTCGCCGAGGCGGGCCGAGCCGGTTTCGAAGATTGTCTGGGTGCTGATGCGCATGATGTTCGTATCCCCTTATCGGCCGAGCGAAAGCAGCACGTCGAACATCTCGCTGGCAATCTGCATCACCTTGCCGGCCGCCTGATAGGCCTGCTGGTAGCGCAGCAGATTGGTCGCTTCCTCGTCCAGATTGACCCCCGATTCGTTCTGCAGCGAGATGTTCGCTTCGGTGAGCAGCTTGCCGGCGGCGTTGCTGGTCACATCGAGTTCGCGGGTCTGGTTGCCGACCTGACTGACCAACTGCGAATAGGCACCCTGGAAGTTGGTGGAGCCATTGCCCAGGGTGTTGGCGGTTTGCAGACCGGACAGCAGCAGCGCGTTGCGGTTGTCGCCCACGCCGGACGGGTTGGCGGCGACGGTGAAGCTGTCGCCGTCAGCAGGGGCGGTGCTGGTGGGGCTGCTGAGGACGAAGCTGATGCCGCCGAAGCTGATGGTGGCGCCTTCGACATAAGGAACGATGTCACCCGCAGCATAGGAAGTCGTGGTGGGCGGGGCACCCGTATCGGTCACCGTCACCGGGGTCGACAGGATGAACCCGTCACCATTCACTGCGTCGACCTGGTAGGTGAAAGTCACCGGTGCGGAAAGCGGCGTCGTGTAGCTGCCGTCGACCGTGGCGGCGCCGATGACGACATCCCCGGTATTGGTGCCGGATGCCGACGTGCCGACCGGTACGACCGGCAGGGTTCCCGCAGCAGCAATCAGCCGGGGATCGGTGATCGCCACGGCAATGCCGGAGGCGCCATTGACGGTCGGGCGGATCAGGAAGCTGTCGCCTATGACGGGCGTGCCCGTCAGGCTGAGCGTGATCCCGTCCACGGTGTCCCCGTCCACGACGGTGACCGGGCTGCCGTTGGGCAGGCGGCTCAGGGTGTAATCGGTGCCGTCGAACTGGAGACGGTAATCGCTGGTGGTCAGCGCATTGGCGTCGCTGATGCTGGCGGTCACGACCGCCGTGCTGGCGGGGTCATTGAAGGCGTTCGCGCGCACCACCGGGGCTGCCAGGGTGAAGAAGGCGCCGCCCGGATTGCCGTTGAGGTCGACGCCCTGCTGGTGCTGCGCGTTGAAGCTCATCGCCATGCCGATGGCGATGCGCCCGAGGGCATTCTGCGCCGGCTCCAGCGACTGGCTGCGGAATTCCAGCACCCCGCCCAGTTTGCCGCCGGCGAGGCTGGACGCACCCATGATGACGGGGCCGTTAGTGGTCTGGTACGCCACCTCGATTTTTTCGGGATTGGTGGGCGAGGCGATGGTGGTGAGCCGTGAGGTGTTTGCGCCCACCACCAGCGGCTGGCCATTGCCGATAAACACGTTGTAGGCGCCGTCGCCCTGCTTGACGACGGTCGCCTTGATTTCCTTGTTCAGGTCGAGAATCAGCTGGTCGCGCTGATCGAGCAAATCGTTGGGCGGCTGTCCGGTCGCGCCCTGGGAGCGGCCGATGATGTCGTTCAGTTGCGCAATCTGCAGCGCATAGCTGTTGATGACGCTGACGCTGGAAGTGACCTGGCTGTTGACACCCTGCTCCAGTTCCGTGAGTCGCCCGGCCAGGCTCTGGAAACGCGAAGCAAGCGACTCGGCCGAGGACAGGACCGCCTGGCGCGAGGGAATCGAAGCGGGATTCGAAGCCACTTCCTGGATGCCGCTGAAAAAGCCCTGCAGGGCAGGCGACAGGCCGGAGGCCGGATCGGCCAGCAGGTTGTCGATTTGCCGGATCTGGGCGTAATGGCTGTCGAGCGCGCTTTTCGTGGTCTGGGCGGTGCGGACCTGTCCACCCAGGAACTCGCTGTACACCCGTTTGACCGTGGAGATATCGACGCCCTGGCCCATGAAACCGAAGCCGAAGCTCTGTGGCAGGGCCGCTCCCTGCACCACCAGCTGGCGGCTGTAGCCCGGGGTCGCAGCATTCGCGATATTGTGGCCCGTCGTGCTGAGCCCCACCTGCGCGGCGGTGAGGGCGCTCTGACCAACGCTGAGAATACTGGATGCCATCTATCTGTGCACGGGTGGGTTTCGGAAAAGCGCTATACGCTCGCTTAATGGGTGAATCGGTCGCAGTTCCGGATACTTGAGCACGCCGGATCAAGCCTGGTCGAATTGCCGGATGACGCTCATCAGCTTCTGGGCGTAATTCGGGTCGGTGGCATAGCCGGCCTGCTGCAGGCCTTGGGCAAAGCCGGCGGCATCCTGCCCCTGCGCGATCACGTTCTGGTAGCGCGCGTTGTTCTGCAGCAGGCTGGCGTAGTCGCGGAAGGAATCGGCATAGGAATCGTAAGCGCGGAACGTGTCCACCTGCTTCTGCGGTTTGCCGTTGACGTATTCGGTGGTGACGATGTCGACCGTTTTGCCTTTCCAGCCGGCGCCGGCCTTGATGCCGAACAGGTTGTGGCTGTTCTGGCCCTCGGCGCTGCGGATTTCAGCCTTGCCCCAGCCGGTTTCCAGCGCCGCCTGCCCCAGCATGAAG
>JBAVWB010000096.1:0-28501 GCA_049697615.1 Thiobacillus sp.
CGCGATATGACTCAAACAGGCGCTGCACCTCGGTGTAGGCGGCCTCCTTGTTGTCCGGCATGACCGGCACGTGATGGAAGGGAATGCCGTGCCACTCGACGAGGCCGCGGAAGGTTTCGTGGTTCGAGATCACGCAGGGAATGTCGATGTCCAGTTCCTTCGACTGCCAGCGGGCCAGGAGGTCGTACAGGCAGTGCTCCTGCTTCGACACCATCACCACCACCCGCTTCTTCACCGCCGAATCGCTGATGCGCCAGTCCATGTCGAACTCGGCGGCAATCGGCGCGAACTTCTCCCGCAGTGCGGCGACATCGAATGACAGCGAGTCGGCGCGGATTTCCTGGCGCATGAAAAAGCGCTTGGCCGGCTCGTCGGCGTGATGGCTGGCCTCGACGATCCAGCCCCGATGCTGCGCGATCATGCTGCTGACGGCGGCGACGATGCCGACCCGGTCGGGGCAGGTCAGCGTCAGGGTGTAGCGGCGGGCGGAGGACATCCGATATTTCTCACAACGAAACATTAGTTCACATAATGCATCACACGATTAACAAGAGTCAACTATTTTTCTTTGTGTGAATATTTTCTCCATGCCATAATTCGCCCATGGATACCCCACCCGACTCCCTGGAAGCCGATTCGCCGGAAGCGGCGTCCGGCGCGCTGGAACGCTATCTGGGCAACGCGATCCGCGACCTGCGCCAGCGCCACGGCCTGACCATCGCCGACGTGGCGGATCGGGCCGGCATCAGCCGCGGCATGCTGTCCAAGATCGAGAACGCACAGACCGCGACCAGCCTGGAAACCCTGAACCGTCTGGCGCACGCGCTCGGCGTCTCCCTGTCCGTCCTGTTCCGCAACTACGACGTGCCGGAAGGCAGCGCCCAACTGGTGAAGAAGGGCGAAGGCATGGAAGTCGTGCGGCGCGGCACCAAGCGCGGCCACACCTATCATCTGCTGGCCTACGACCAGGGGCCGACCAAGGTGTTCGAGCCCTTCCTCATCACCATCGATTCGCAGGACGCCACCTTCCCCGTTTTCGAGCATCCCGGCACCGAGTTCCTCTACATGCTGGAAGGCAGCATGGAATACCGCCACGGCCAGCACACCTACCTGCTCACCCCCGGCGATGCGCTGAGCTTTCGCGGCGAAGTGCCCCACGGCCCGGAAAAACTGATCGAAGTGCCGATCCGCTTCCTCGCCACCATCGTCTACCCCACGCCGGTCGAAACATGAAGGACGTCCGGATCACGCCGGCCAGCGAAGCCGACATTCCCGAACTGATCGATCTGCTCGCGGTGCTGTTCTCCATCGAGCAGGACTTCACCCCGGACCCGGACAAGCAGCGCCGCGGGTTGGCTGCTCTGCTCGCCTCGCCCGGCGGCCACATCGCGATCGCCCGCGACCAAGCCTCGCGTGCCGTCGGCATGGCTACGGCACAACTGGTGATTTCGACTGCGGAAGGCGCACCCTCGGCCTGGATCGAGGACGTGGTGATACTCGAAGACTGGCGCGGTAAAGGCCTGGGACGCGCGCTGCTCGACGCAGTGCTGGCCTGGGCGCGCGCCCAGGGCGCCGTCCGCGCGCAACTACTCGCCGACCTCGACAACACACCGGCACTGGCCTTCTATGACCGGCTGGAGTGGCAGCCCACGCGGCTGGGTGCGCGACGGCTGATGTTGGACAAAGCCTAAGAACCCGCCGGTTTTTTTCGTTCCAACTGCCGAGAGCCACAAGCTGGCAACCTGCTAACAGGTGAGAAGCAGGTCTGGATTGTGCGTGCCTGCCGGGATCAATTCCGCGCACGTCAAGCGCATGCTCCTGGAACCGTATTGGTGCAAGGTGAAGATGGAATGCACCAAGATGGACTTCAGGTTCGTGGGTAAAGCCGCTCAGCTCACCCTTCTATTAAATAAATCAAACTATATTCAATGGCTTGCGTTCACTTGTCCGGCTTGGCATAGCCATTGCTAGTCATTCAGTAACGGGAAAAGCGGCGCACGTCGCCTGCATGAACCGCGATGTGTGGCTAGGGTTCCGGTCTCTTCTGAGATGTCTGGTCCGAGAGCTGCCGGCACCGCTCAGGCGGGGCTCCACGGAGGGACAAAAGCCCGGGAGACAGCGATTGCGCGACGCTTTCTCCGGACTCGACTTTGGCCTTCCATTTAGGAGCTTCACATGAAAATCGCGCGCCTTACCCGTACCCTCATCGCCAGTATCGGTTTTGCCCTGCTGACGCAACCTCTGACGGCGCAAGCCGAAGTCAAGATCGGCGTGTCCGACTGGCCGGGCTGGGTGGCCTGGTACGTCGCCGAGCAGAAGGGCTTCTTCAAGAAGCACGGCGCCGACGTCAAGCTGGTCTGGTTCGCCAACTACACCGATTCGATCAGCGCACTGTCCGCCGGCCAGGTCGACGGCAACTCGCAGACCTGGGGCGACACCATGGCGCCGCTGGCCAAGGGCATCGCGCTGAAGACCATCCTGGTCAACGACAACTCGGCCGGCAACGACGCGCTGATGGTCGGCCCCAGGATCAAGTCGTTCAAGGACTTGAAGGGCAAGAAGATTGCGCTGGAGGAATACAGCGTGTCGCACTTCATTCTCACCATGGCGCTCGCCAAGAACGGCATGACGCTGAAGGACGTGAACGTGGTCAACCTCTCCGCCGGCGACGCCGCGGCCGCCTTCATGGCCGGTCGCGTCGACGCAGCCGTGGTGTGGAACCCTTGGATCAACACCATCCAGGCCAGCGGCAAGGGCACGCCGCTGTTTACCTCGAAGGACCTGCCGGGCATGGTGCCCGACATGCTGGTGGTGCAGGAGAAGTCGCTCAAGGCCAAACGCCGTGACTTCATCGGCATGATCAAGGCCTGGTACGACGTCGAGGCCTTCTTGCGCAGCAACCCGGATGAAGCCACCAAGATCATGGCCAAGGTGGTTGGCATGGATGCCAAGGAATACAAGGTCTTCCTGCCAGGCACCCAGTTCTTCGACCAGAAAGCCAACCTGAAGGCCTTCGGCCCGGCGACCGATCCGACTTCGCTGCTGGGCACGGCGCCGACCATTTCCAGGTTCCTGCTCGACAACAAGCTGATGGAAGGCAAGGTCGACTTCGCCAAGGGCCTGGACGCCTCGCTGGTGAAGGAAGTGGCTGGCGTCAAGTAAGCATCAGGTCAGCAAACGGGAGACATGACGATGCCATCCAGCCCCGGCAACCGACCGCCCCGCGCCACGTCCAGGTCTGGCAGACCCGGCATGTGGGCGATCCGCGGGCCGCTGTCCAGGAATCAGTACTGGCTGTTCGCCGCGCTCGGGTTGCTGGCGCCGCTGGGCCTGTGGTGGGTCGTGTCGAGCGGGACGGCCGTGGACAAGGTGTTCCTGCCCGGCCCGGTCGATGTCTTCAACCGCCTGATCAAGTGGTACGTGGAAGACGACCTGCTGTCCGACATGGGCATCAGCATCTATCGCGTCACCATCGGTTTCCTTGTTTCGGCCACCCTGGCACTGCCGCTTGCCTTGATGATCGGCACCTTCCGCCCGGTGCAGGCGGTGCTGGAGCCGCTCACCGATTTCATCCGCTACATGCCGGCGGTCGCCTTCATCCCGCTGGTGATGCTGTGGGTGGGGATCGAGGAGTCGTCAAAGATTTCCATCATCTTCATCGGCACCTTCTTCCAGATGGTTCTGATGATGGCCGAGGACGTGCGCCGCGTGCCGCTGGCGCAGATCGAGGCGGCGCAGACCATGGGCGCGCAGAAGGGCGAGACCATCAACCTGGTGATCTTCCAGGCCGCCAAGCCGGCGCTGCTCGACACCCTGCGCGTCACCATGGGCTGGGCCTGGACCTATCTGGTGGTGGCCGAGCTGGTCGCTGCCAATTCCGGCATTGGCTATTCCATCCTGAAGGCGCAGCGCTTTTTGCAGACGGACAAGATCTTCGTCGGCATCATCCTGATCGGCCTCATCGGCCTGGTCATGGATCAGCTGTTCCGCCTTGCACACCGCAAGGCCTTTCCCTGGCTCCATCTCAAATCATGAGCACGCCGAAAATTTCCATCCGGCAGGTCGGCAAGGTGTTCGGCGAAGGCCGCCACCAGGTCGAGGCGCTGAAGGACGTCAGCCTCGACATTGCCGACAACGAGTTCGTCACTTTCGTCGGCGCCTCCGGCTGCGGCAAGTCGACGCTCTTGCGCATCATCGGCGGGCTCGAATACCACACGGCGGGCGAGGTTCTGGTCGACGGCCAGACCATCATGGGCCCAGGTGCCGACCGCGCCATGGTGTTCCAGCACTACAGCCTCTATCCCTGGCTCAAGGTGATGGAGAACATCAAGTTCAGCCGTCGTTTGCGGCACGGTCGCGAAAATCTGCGCGAAGCCGACGTCGAGGCCGCCTCCGGCCGCGCCGACGCGCTGCTCGCGCTGATGGGGCTGACACCCGCAGCGGACGCCTGGCCCAACCAGCTCTCGGGCGGCATGCAGCAGCGCGTCGCCATCGCCCGCGCATTGATGGGTCGGCCGCAGATCCTCTTGATGGACGAGCCTTTCGGCGCGCTCGACGCGCAAACACGCGAAGTCATGCACGACCTCATCCTGCACGTGCACCGGCTGGAAAAGCCCACGCTCGCCTTCGTCACCCATGACGTCGAGGAGGCGATCTACCTCGCCGATCGCGTCGTGCTGATGGCGCCGCGCCCCGGCCGCATCGACACCATCTACGAGGTGCCGTTGCCGGCCGAGCGCGAGCAGGACATGAAGCACACGCCGGAATTCCTGCGCCTGAAAAAGGAAATCCTGGCCCGCATCCGCGAGACCTCGGGCATGAAGACCGACCAGGACATGCTGGATCAGTTGAATCTCTCGACCGCGGCTTGAACGGGCACTCAACTCATCGACTGGACGTCACATGGCACAAACGCTTAATCCCCTGCCCCCCGACCTGTTCCTCTGGGAAGAGCTGCTTCCCGGCGGCTGCCACTGGTCGGGCATCCTGCGCCGCGGCAACGCGCTCAGGCTTACCGATCTCAGCGGCCGCGCCAACGTCTCGGCGCTGTTCTACAACGCCGAGGAAAAGCTCGAGCGCTACAACATGGCCGACACCCTGAAGGCGCAGCACACTGCGCACCTGACCAAGGGCCACGCGCTCTACTCGGACATGGGCCACGTGCTGTGCTCGGTGATCAACGACAGCTGCGGCTGGCACGACACCCTGTGCGGCACCAGCAACGCCGAGATGGTGAAGGCGCAGTACGGCGAAGCCACCTACCAGACCCACCGCAACGCCATGCACCGCAACGGCCGCGACGGCCTGCTGGTCGAGCTCGGCAAGTGGGGCCTGGGCAAGCGCGAAGTAGTGCCGAACGTGAACTTCTTCAGCAAGGTTGTCGCCGACGAGGCCGGCCGGCTGCAGTTTGACGAAGCGAATTCGTGCCCCGGCGCGTCCGTCGACCTGCGCTTCGAGATGAACGTGCTGGTGGTGCTGTCCGCCGCCCCGCACCCGCTCGACCCGCGCCCCGACTATGCGCCGGGCGACGTCATGCTCACCGCGTGGAAGACCGGTACGCCCGGCGCGGACGACGTCTGCCGCAATGCGTGTGCCGAGAACCAGCGCGGCTTCTATCAAACCGAAATCCTTTATCGCTGAGGCCGGACATGAGCACCTTCAACCTCGTCGAAAGCCCCTTCGATCCCAAGACCGCCGTCTATAACGCCGTCGTTGATGCCGGCGACCCATGGATCCACGAAATCAGGAAAGGCCAGGTCTTCCGCATCCTCGACCTCGAAGGCAACCAGGCGGTCGACACCCTGTTCTTCAACGCGCGCGACCCCGAAGAGCGCTACAGCGCCGCCGACACCGTGCGTGCGCAGGGCGCGCTCTATCTCACCGCCGGCACGCAGCTGATGTCGACCGAAGGCAGGGTGATGCTGACGATCACCGCCGACACCTGCGGCCGTCACGACACGCTCGGCGGCGCCTGTTCGTGCGAGAGCAACACCGTCCGATATGCACTGAACAAGCGGCCGATGCACTCCTGCCGCGACAGCTTCCTGCACGCGCTCGCGCACTATGACGGCGGCCTCACCAAGCGCGACATCACCAGCAACATCAACTTCTTCATGAACGTGCCGGTGACGCCCGAGGGCGGGCTGACCTTCGCCGACGGCGTGTCCGCGCCCGGCAAATACGTCGAGATGCGCGCCGAGATGGACGTGCTGTGCCTCATCTCCAACTGCCCGCAGCTCAACAATCCGTGCAACGCCTACAACCCGACGCCGGTGCGGGTGCTGATCTGGGACGCGCAGTAATTGGTCATTCCGGCGCACGCCGGAATCCAGTTGTACGCACTGGACTCCGGCTTCCGCCGGAGTGACGGACCGGAGGAAATAACTGACGGCGGGACGACCCGCCGCGTTGAATGAAGCGGGACGACCCGCCGGAGATTGCATGTTCGACAAGGTTCTCATCGCCAACCGCGGCGCCATCGCCTGCCGCATCATCCGCACCTTGCGCCGCATGGGGGTGAAGTCGGTCGCCGTCTATTCCGAGGCGGACCGTCATTCGCTGCACGTGCGGCTCGCCGACGAGGCCATGGAAATCGGACCGGCGCCTGCGGCGCAGAGCTACCTGCGCGCCGAGAAGATTCTTGAAGCCGCGAAGGCCACTGGTGCCCAGGCCATCCACCCCGGCTACGGCTTTCTGTCCGAGAACCCCGGCTTTGCCGAGGACTGCGCCGTGGCCGGCATCGCCTTCATCGGGCCGAGCCCGGAGCAGATGCGCGCTTTCGGCCTCAAGCACACCGCGCGCGATCTCGCCGAGCACAACAAGGTGCCGCTCCTGCCCGGGTCCGGCCTCTTGAGCGATGCCGGCCACGCCCAGGCCGAAGCGGCGCGCATCGGCTACCCGGTGATGCTGAAGAGCACCGCCGGCGGCGGCGGCATCGGCATGCGCCTGATCTGGAGCGCCGACGAACTGGTGGAAGCCTTCCAGTCGGTCGAGCGGCTGGCGCGCGCCAACTTCAAGGAAGCGGGCATTTTCCTCGAGAAATACGTCGAGCACGCGCGCCATATCGAAGTGCAGATCTTCGGCGATGGCAAGGGGCACGTGGTCGCGCTGGGCGAGCGGGATTGCTCGGTGCAGCGGCGCAACCAGAAGGTGATCGAGGAAACCCCGGCGCCGGGCCTCACCGATATGCAACGCGAACAATTGCTCGCTACCGCAGTGCGCCTCGGCGAAGCGGTCGGCTACCGCTCCGCCGGCACGGTCGAGTTCGTCTACGACACCTTGAGCGGTCAGTTCTACTTCCTGGAAGTGAACACGCGCCTGCAGGTCGAGCACGGCGTCACCGAGGAAGTCACCGGCGTTGACCTGGTCGAGTGGATGGTGAAAGAGGCCGCCGGCGAGCTGGACTTGTCCGGCTTTAAGGCCGAGCCGCAGGGCGCGTCCATGCAGGTTCGTCTCTACGCCGAAGACCCGGGCAAGGACTTCCAGCCCGCCGCCGGCGTACTGACCGAAGTGGTGTTTCCCGCAGACGCCCGCATCGAAACCTGGGTCGAACGCGGCAGCGAGGTGCCGCCGTTCTACGATCCGATGGTCGCCAAGATCATCGTCAAGGGGCGCGACCGCGCCGAAGCTTTGGAAAAAATGCAGCAGGTGCTGGCCAATACCCGCGTCGCCGGCATCGAGACCAACCTCGGCTACCTCGCCCAGATCGTGCGCGATGCGGTGTTCGTGGAAGGGCGCCAGTCCACGCGTTACCTCAACGCCTTCCACTACCGCCCGGCAACTCTCGACGTCATCGAGCCCGGCGTACAGAGCAGCATCCAGGACTGGCCGGGCCGCACCGGCTACTGGGACGTCGGCGTGCCGCCGTCGGGACCGATGGACGCGCTGGCCCTGCGCGTTGCCAACAAGTTGGTCGGCAATGCCGAAGGCACGGCTGCACTCGAACTGACGGTGGCCGGCCCCACGCTGCGCTTCAACTGCGACGCGCGGATCGCGCTCGCCGGTGCCGACATGGGCGCCGAGCTGGACGGGCAGCCGCTCGCAAACTGGGCGGCGCATGCGGTGAAAGCCGGTTCGATCCTGAAACTCGGCGCGATCCAGGACACCGGCTGCCGCGCCTATCTCGCGGTGCGCGGCGGCTTCGACGTGCCGGACTATCTCGGCAGCAAGGCCACCTTCACCCTCGGCCAGTTCGGCGGCCACGCCGGGCGCACATTAAGAGTGGGTGACGTGCTGCATATCCCCTCTGCCGTCATACCGGCGAATGCCGGTATCCAGCTCAATCAACTGGATACCGGCATCCGCCGGTATGACAATCCCCCCGCCTACGCCCACGCCTGGGAAATCGGCGTGCTCTACGGCCCGCACGGCGCGCCGGATTTTTTCACCGACGCCGACATCGAGATGTTCTTCGCCACCAACTGGGAGGTGCACTACAACTCCAGCCGCACCGGCGTGCGCCTGATCGGACCGCGGCCGCAGTGGGCGCGCAAGGACGGCGGCGAAGCCGGCCTGCATCCGTCCAACATCCATGACAACGCCTACGCGATCGGCGCGGTCGACTTCACCGGCGACATGCCGGTGATCCTGGGTCCGGACGGCCCCAGCCTCGGCGGCTTCGTCTGCCCGGCCACCATCGTGCAGGCCGAACTGTGGAAGATGGGCCAGCTGCGCCCCGGTGACACGGTGCGTTTCAAGCGCTTGTCGCAGGCGCAGGCCGAGCGCATGGAGGCGGAGCAGGATGCCGCCATCGCTACATTGTCTTTCCGGGCTGCGACCCGGAATCCAGAAGATCAAAACTGGATCCCGGCGTCCGCCGGGATGACGACAGAGGGGTCCGCCGCAGACCGGAATGACGACGCACTCGCCGAACCCGTCCTCCACCGCACCCCAGAAACCGACAACCCCGTCGCCGTCGCCTACCGCCGCGCCGGCGACAAATACCTGCTCATCGAATACGGTCCGCTGGTGCTCGACCTCAACCTGCGCTTCCGCGTGCACGCGCTGATGACGAAGCTGCAGGCCGACGCCGTGCCGGGCATCCTCGACCTCACCCCCGGCATCCGCTCGCTGCAGGTGCACTACGATTCGCGCGTGCTGCCGCTGTCGGTATTGATGGAACTGCTGCGGGCCGCGGAAAAGGCGCTGCCCGCGATCGAGGACATGCAGGTGCCGACCCGCATCGTGCACATCCCCCTGTCGTGGGACGACGCGGCAACCAAACTCGCGATCGAGAAATACATGCAGTCGGTGCGCAAGGACGCGCCCTGGTGCCCGAGCAACATCGAGTTCATCCGCCGCATCAATGGGCTCGAATCCATAGAAGAAGTGAAACGCATCGTCTTCGACGCCAGCTACCTGGTGATGGGCCTGGGCGACGTCTACCTCGGCGCGCCGGTGGCGACACCCGTCGATCCGCGCCATCGCCTGGTTACCACCAAGTACAACCCCGCCCGCACCTGGACCCCGGAAAACGCGGTCGGCATCGGTGGCGCCTACATGTGCGTCTACGGCATGGAAGGCCCCGGCGGCTACCAGTTCGTCGGCCGCACCCTGCAGATGTGGAACCGCTGGCGAGCAACCCGCGACTTCACCGAGGGCAAGCCGTGGCTGCTGCGTTTCTTCGACCAGGTGCGCTTCTTCCCGGTGAGCGAGGAAGAGTTGCTGAAAATCCGCGAGGATTTCCCGCTCGGCCGCTACCAGCTGAAGATCGAGGAAACCACCTTCAGTCTCAGGGACTACAACGCTTTCCTCGCTGACAACAGCGAGTCCATCGGTGCTTTCAAGACGCAGCAGCAGGCCTCGTTCGACGCCGAGCGCGAACGCTGGCGCGTCAGCGGCCAGGCCGACTACGCCAGCGATCTCACCGTGGCCGAAGCTGCGCCAGACAGCGAACTCGATCTCCCCGAAAATGGCCGCGCCATCGCCAGCCACGTCGCCGGCAACGTGTGGAAGGTGGAAGTGGAGGAGGGCGCCGCCGTGAAGCAGGGCGACCCGCTCGTCATCGTCGAATCGATGAAGATGGAATTCGCCGTCATGGCGCCGTGCGACGGCCGCATCCACAAGGTGTTCTGCCGCGAAGGCGGACAGGTCTCCGCCGGCCAGGACCTGCTGGTGCTGGTGGCTGAATAGAACTCCCGCGTCCGTCATTCCGGCGGTGCATGGTTGTTGCCGCTTTAGCGGCTTTACAACCATGGCCTACCCCTTGCGGGTGCACGCCGGAATCCAGCCCAATTAAACTGGACCCCGGCGTCCGCCGGGGTGACGACAGACCAACGATCAACCGAGTAAGTGTCATGACCCAAGCCATAAGCCTCGACATCGCCACCCTGAGCCAGCGCTATCAGTCCGGCGAACTCACCCCGCTTGAACTGGTGGACGACCTGCTCGCCCGCATGGCCGGCGAGGACATCCACGCCATCTGGATCAGTCGCCTATCCGCCGATGCGCTGCGCGCCCATGCCCGCAAGCTCGAAGGCCAGGACATCGCGACGCTCCCGCTCTATGGCATTCCCTTCGCCATCAAGGACAACATCGATCTCGCCGGCCTGCCCACCACCGCCGGCTGCCCCGAATTTGCCTACACGCCGGAACGACATGCCACGGTGGTGCAGCGCCTGATCGACGCCGGCGCGATTCCCATCGGCAAGACAAACCTCGACCAGTTCGCCACGGGCCTGAACGGCACCCGCTCGCCCTACGGCGCCTGCCGCAACGCCTTCAACCCGGACACCATTTCCGGCGGCTCCAGTTCCGGTTCGGCCGTCGCCGTGGCGCTGGGGCTGGCGAGTTTCTCGCTCGGCACCGACACCGCCGGCTCCGGCCGCGTGCCTGCCGCGTTCAACAACCTCGTCGGCCACAAGCCGAGCTGCGGCGCGCTGTCGACGCGCGGCGTGGTGCCCGCCTGCCGCTCGCTCGATGCAGTGTCGATCTTCGCACTCACCGCCGAGGACGCCGAGCGCGTGCTGGCGGTCGCCGCCGGCTTCGATCGAGACGACGAATATTCGCGTCCACTGGCGCCATACGGATTCGACTTCGGCCGCGCGGCCGGTTTCCGTTTCGGCGTGCCGATGGCCAAGGACCTGGAGTTCTTCGGCAACGCCGAAACGGAAAGGCTGTTCGGCGAAGCGGTGCAGCGCATGCAGGCGCTCGGCGGCACGCCGGTCGCAGTCGACCTCGCCCCCTTCCTCGACACCGCGCGCCTGCTCTACGGTGGTCCCTGGGTGGCCGAGCGCTATCTCGCCATCCGCGACTTCTTCGACGCGCAGCCCGACAAGGTCTTTCCGCCGGTGCGCGAGATCATTGCCGGCGGCCGCGACATCAGCGCGGCCGACACCTTCGCCCATCTCTATAAACTGCGCGCACTCAAGCGTGTTTGTGATGCGGTGTGGAACGACATCGACGTGATGCTCACCCCCACCGCCGGCACGATCTACCGCGTGGACGAGATGCAGGCCGACCCCATCCGCCTCAACGCCAACCTGGGCTACTACACCAACTTCATGAACCTGCTCGACCTCGCCGCCACCGCCGTGCCGGCCGGGTTCCAGAACGACGGCCTGCCGTTCGGCGTCACCCTCGTCGCGCCGCCGCATCAGGACGGCCCGCTGCTGCATCTGGCCTCCAGAATGCAGCAGGCGTTGGGCGGCAAACTGGGCGCCACGGATCTCGCGCTGCTGCCAGCCGAGCGTTTGAACCTGCTGCCAGACGGCCAGGTCCGCGTCGCCGTCGTTGGCGCCCACCTGAGCGGCCTGCCGCTCAATCACCAGCTCACCGAGCGCAATGCGCGTTGGGTAAGTGCGACGCAGACCGCGCCCAAATACCGCTTCTACGCCCTGCCCGACGGCAAGCGCCCCGGCCTCATCCAAGTGGAAAGCGGCGGCGCACCAATCGCCTGCGAAGTATGGGAAATGCCCGCTAGCCAGTTCGGCTCCTTCGTCGCCGGCATCCCCGCGCCGCTCGGCATCGGCAAGCTGGAACTGGTCGATGGGTCGTTTGTGAACGGGTTTATTTGCGAGGGAATCGGCGTGGCCGATGCGCGGGACATCACGGAGTTCGGGGGATGGCGGGCGTGGTTGGCCGCGCGGGGGAAATGACTGAAAGCGACCCTGAACGGCCCTTCACGGTTTGGTACTCCAACGTCTGCTCGGGCCGTGGAAGTGGTCATACATTAATCCGTGCCCCAGACTTCATTCCCTTGGTTGGCCAGTCAAAACTGAAGCATAATCGGTCTCCTTTTGCATAATGTGGTAACAGGATCGGGCGCTTGAATGATCTATAAAACTCATCAAGATAAGCGACCATGACAGCCGTCTCTATATTAATAAATGTCCGAATTCATGGATCTCTTGAGTAACTGCTCAGCGTCACAAAAACTCACGCTTACCAATGTCAAATCCAAATAATCAGAACTTCCCTGGCGGTTCAAAATCGCGAGTAAACCGCGCAGGTGAAAACGTCCGAGCCGGCACACCGACAGATGAAGACCTTCATGTAATCGAACAGTGGAGAGCAGCCCATCGAGCAGTATTGAATACCTTCCAAGCGATTCTCCGGACTAGAACGCGTGGTACAGGAATCGCAGTCGCACAGCGACACAAGCGAAAGCGGACGATATTTGACAAACTCGATCGGCTACCGGACATGCAATTGTCAAGGATGGACGATATCGCAGGATGTCGCCTGATCTTCAAAAATATCAAGTCGCTGGTCGAGTTTCGAGAAAACTTCCATAAAGCCCGCTTCAACCATAAGCGCCGCAACAAGCCTGACAAATACGACTACATAAAAGAACCGAAGGCTACGGGCTACAGGGGAATTCATGATGTATATGAGTACAACGTAAATTCTGCGGTTGGGAAAGACCTAGCTGGTCTTTACCTTGAAATTCAATACAGGACACTTGTTCAACACGCGTGGTCAACGGCGGTGGAGGTGATCGGCTTCATTACTGAAAGCCAGCCGAAATTCCAACAAGGCGACCATCGTTACGAAAGAGCAATGGCTCTTGCCAGCGAAATCTTGGCTAGAGCATTTGAAAAATCAAGGGGCACCTTTCCGGATCTCAAAGACCGTGAGGTCGTTGCGGCGTTCTTGGCACTCGACAACGAACTCGGACTCTTGAAAACTCTTCGCGGTCTAAACGCAGCCGACAAAGCCGTTACTGAGCGCAGAAATGCGATTCTTATCTTTTCTGGCAGCCGGGAACTTGATGTACGAACTTACAGGGACTCAACCGACGCATTGCGTGCTCTATTTGAACTCGAAAAAGAGTTCCCTGATAGTGATGTGGTTCTTGTGAAAGCTGATACAAGTGATGATGTTCGCCTCGCATTTAGAAACTACTTCTCAGATGCTCGTGACTTCATCCGGCTTATGGAGGAAGGCTGCGCAAAGCTATCCAACCCCAAGGGACTAGCTGATGTAAAGAATCCAAAGTTGAGTGCAAAGAAGCAATAGCCGCTCGAAAACCGTGCACGGATTTCAAGGGCAACATCGAACCGATTACTCAGCCAAATCTGCGGAAAAAGCCGCGCAAGCTGGTTAATTTGAGCGTTGAAGGTCTGTTATTAGCAGACAACCAGACTTTCTTTGAGATATACCCGACCGTCTTATCTTGGCCGTTTTGAGTCAGTCAGTTCAAAGCAGCTTGTAATCGGACCGCTGCGCCGCAGACGCCTTTATTTTTTCTTCCTGTAATACCCCACCAATTCCCCCTTCGCCAGGATATGCCCCTGCATCGCCTTTTCCAGCGAGGCTTTGGTCGCCGGGCGCAAAACCGGCAGCACGGTGTCGAGCGCATACAGTTTGTGGACGTAGCGGTGGCGGCCGATGGGCGGGCAGGGTCCGCCGTAACCTTCGCGTGGCCAGTCGTTGAGGCCTTCTCGCGCACCGGCGGGCAGGCGGGTGCGCGATGCGCCGGCCGCAAGCCCGGTAGTGTCGGGCGGCAGGTTGTACAGCACCCAGTGCACCCAGGTCATCTTCGGCGCGGCGGGATCGGGGGCGTCGGGGTCGTCGACGATCAGCGCCAGGCTTTGGGTGCCGGTCGGCACGCCGGACCATGTCAGCGGCGGCGATTGGTCGCGTCCTTCGCAGGTATACAGGCTGGGGATATCCGCATTCTGGGCGAATGCACTCGAGGTCAGTTCCATGGCCTTGTTTCCCTCCGTGGCGCAGGCGGTCCCGCACGTCATCGCAAGCGCGACGCCGAGCCCGACCAGACTGCGTATTGAATCCCGCATGAGCAATCCATTCATTCGAATTGCAATATAGACGGCCGTATCCCGTCGATGGCATCCAGAAGCGCTTGTGTTATTGTTGCAAACAGCAACCATTCTCATTTAGAATGGCGCCATGAACACAGCGCAAACGCATCCGAGCCCGTCGAGCGAGCTGCCGAAAGCGGGCCATGAGCCCAGGCTGATCCGCGCCCAGGACTGGTTCGGCCGGTCGAACGTCGTGTTCATCGAGCATAGGGGAGAGCGTTATCAGTTACGCCAGACGCGAAACGGCAAGCTGATTCTCACCAAATAAATCTTTCACGCTTTAGCCAGCCAGGGGGCTTTCCCGCCTCGGTAGCCAGCAACAAGGTAACTGCACAGGAAAAGTTCGAATGAAATTCAGAAAAACCTTGATATCAGTGGCTCTGGTATTACCCGCCTGGCCGGCACTTGCAGCCCCAAACGATGACGCCCTGCGGGCTGAATTGAGCCAGCTGGTGCAGCGTCTGGATCAACTGGAGGCAGCCAACCGGCAGCTTCAAACCCGCCTGGCCGAGGTCAAGCACGAAGAGAAGGAAGAGGCCATGGCCTCCCGACTGGAGGACATGGAGGTGGAATTGCTGTCGCTGCGCAAGCAGGCACGCGAGATCGAAATGGTTGAAGGCGTTTCGGCGGGCGCGGCCATGACGATGGTGGCGCAGAAAGCGTTGACGGGCGAGACGAACGAATCGGATAGCCAGCTCAATTATCGGGCTGACATTTCCGTCACCTTGCCGGGTGGCGAAATCGGCGATGCCGAGGGCCATCTGTTCGCCCAGTTTCGCCTGGGGCAGGGCGAGGGGCTGTCCTTTGTCGATCCCGGCTTCAGCAGCACCCCCAACAGCACGGCCTTCCAGCTGACCGAGGGGGATGACGCTGCAGCCATTCTCGCCCAGGCCTGGTATCAGCTGGATGTGCCGCTGAACGGAACGCGTGAAGACGCGAGCCAGCACCTGGAGATCAACTTCGGCAAGATCGATCCCTTTGTGTTCTTCGACCAGAACGCGGTCGCCGACGACGAGTCGTCCCGCTTCCTCAACAACGCCTTCGTGCACAACCCCCTGCTGGATTCGGGCGGCGCGGCGGGCGTGGATGCGTACGGTTTCTCGCCGGGCGCGCGTCTGGCCTGGCACGTCGACGGCACGGCCGGCGACGGGTGGGGCGTTTCGCTGGGTGCCTTCGGGGCGGGCGAGGGCGCCTCGTTCAAGGACAGCTTCGACCAGCCTTTCGTGATCGCGCAATTGGAAGCCGGGCACCCGTATCTCGATGGCCTGGCAGGCAATGTCCGTGTCTATGCCTGGACCAACGGCCGTGCCACGCCGTATGCCAACGCGGCCGATTCCAGCACCGAGCGGCACTCCGGCTGGGGCCTGAGTGTGGACCAGCAGGTGACGGAAACGGTCACGCTGTTCGCCCGTTATGGTTATGCGACTCAGGGCAGGGTTCGCTTCAATCGGGCAGCCACCGCGGGAATGGAACTGAGTGGTGCGGCGTGGGGTCGGGAGAAGGATCGACTGGGCTTGGCCGGCGGATGGCTCAGTGCGAGCAACAGCTTCCGGGCCGATGCCCCGACCCTGGACACCGACGGCGCAGACGGCCCCGATTTCGGCTACGCGGCAAGCGGTGGCGAGCGCCTGGCCGAGCTGTACTACGCCTGGCAGGTCAACGAACACCTCGAACTGACGCCGGATTTACAATGGATTTCCCGGCCGGGAGCCAATGGTGCCGCCGGGGACATCACGATTCTGGGCCTGCGTGCCACGATGGGATTCTGAAGCTTGCGAGATTGAAAACATGTTGAAAAAGATGATTCTGGGCAGTGCCGTGGCTGCCGCGCTGATCCTTCCCGCACTGGCCGAGAAGCCGGCCGACAACGCGCCGGACAGCCCGCGGGCCGCGAAGGCGAAGCTGGGGCAGGCCCTGTTCTTCGATCCCAGCCTGTCCTCGCCCGCGGGGCAGTCCTGCGCCACCTGCCATGACGCGAGTGCGGCCTTCACCGACCCCGACCGCCGGCTGCCGGTGTCGAAGGGCGTCCTGCCCGGACGCGTTGGCAACCGCAACGTACCCACGCCCATGTATGCCGCCTTCAGCCCGGCCTTTCATTTCGACAAGGAAGAAGGCCTGTATGTCGGCGGCCAGTTTCTCGACGGCCGTGCCGCCACCCTCGATGAGCAGGCCAAGGGCCCGTTCCTGAATCCGCTGGAAATGGCCAACCCGGACGAGCAAAGCGTGGTGGAGAAGGTGCGCCGGGCGGCCTACAGCCCCGAGTTCGACCGTGTGTTCGGCAAGGGCGCGCTCGACGACACCGAGCAGGCCTACGCGCGCATCGCCGAAGCCCTGGCCGCGTTCCAGCGCACCCCGCAGTTCAGTCCCTTCTCGTCCAAGTACGACGCGCATCTCGCCGGCAAGACGAAGATGACGCAGCAGGAGCTGCGTGGCCTGCGGCTGTTCGAGGCCGAGGACAAGGGCAACTGCGCGGCCTGCCATCCCAGCAAACCGGGCCCCAGGGGCGAGCCGCCGCTGTTCACCGATTTCACCTACGACAACCTGGGGGTGCCGCGCAATCCCGACAACCCCTTCTACAAGCTGCCGGCCCAGCTCAATCCGGCCGGCGCGCAGTGGGTCGATCGCGGCCTCGGGGCCTCGGTGAACAAGCGTTCCGAGGATGGCAAGTTCAAGGTGCCGACCCTGCGCAACATCGAGCTGACCGCGCCGTACATGCACAACGGCTACTTCAAGACCCTGCGCGGCACCGTGGTGTTCTACAACGACCGCGACAAGAAGCCGCTGTGCAGCAAGAACCGGGTCAGCGAGGACGCTGCGTTGAAGCAGAAATGCTGGCCGGCGCCGGAAGTGATCACCAACGTCAACCACGACGAGCTGGGTGACCTCGGGCTGAGCGAGCGCGAGATCGACGACATCGTCGCTTTCATGCACACGCTCACTGACGGCTGGCAGGCTGCAAACAGCAAGCAGTAACGCGTTTCACACTGCACAAGGCGGCGGCGGGTCTTCCGGTTGCCGCGGCCGCAATGTGGGCGCATTCCGGTCCGATGTCCCTCGAACCGGATCGGCGTCGCGCAGCGCGCCCTTTTTAATTGCATGGGTTTTCGGTAGGCTTCGCGCTAATCCTGCGAAAATCGACCCCATGCATTTCACCCCCGACTCCTTCCGCGCCTGGCCGACCAAGCGCATCACCCTGCTGGGCATGTCCGGCGTCGGCAAGACGCACATCTCCAGCATGCTGCGCGGCCACGACTGGTTTCACTTTTCTGGCGACTACCGCATCGGCACGCGCTACCTCGACGAGCCCATCCTCGACCTGATCAAGCAGCAGGCGATGCAGGTGCCGTTTTTGCGCGACCTGTTGCGCAACGACTGGATCAATATCAAGAACAACATCAAGATCCACGACCTGGGGCCGGTGCTGACCTTTGTCGGCAAGCTCGGCGGGCCGGAGTGGGGCGGGCTCTCGCTGGACGAGTTCTCGCGCCGCCAGGCCGCGTACCGCGACGCCGAGATCGCCGCCATGAAGGATGTGCCGGGCTTCATCCGCAAGGGCCAGGAAATCTATGGCTATCCGCATTTCGTCAACGATGTGGGCGGCAGCCTGTGCGAGCTGGACGAGCCCGGCCTGGTCGAGTTGCTGGCCGAGCACACGCTGATCCTCTACATCCAGACCACCACGCGCGAGGAGGAGGACACGCTGATCAAGCGTGCGCAGTCCGACCCCAAGCCGCTGTATTTCCGCCCGGCTTTCCTCGCCGAGCAACTGCCGGTCTATCTGCGGGAAAAGGGCCTGGAATTCGTGGCGGAAGTCGAGCCGAACGACTTCGCGCGCTGGGTGTTCCCGCGCCTGTTCCATTCGCGCATCCCGCGCTACGAGGCGATCGCCCAGCCGCACGGCTACACCGTGACTTCGCAGGAGGTGGCGCAGGTGCGCGACGAGCGCGATTTCCTGGCGCTGCTGGAAACCGCCATCGCGCGCAAGGGGTCAGGGGAAGCGCATGCCGCTGGTCGCGCATAACGCGCTCCCCACCTTCGACCGCCTGCGCCGCGACGGCATCACGGTGCTGTCGACCGAGCGTGCGGCCAATCAGGAAATCCGCGAGCTGCACGTCGGTCTCCTGAACATGATGCCGGACGCGGCGCTGGAGGCGACCGAGCGGCAGTTCTACCGGCTGGTCGGCGAGTCCAACCCGATCGCGCAGTTCTACATGCACCCCTTCACCCTGCCTGCGCTGCCGCGCGGCGAGGCGGCGCAGGCGCACATCGCGCAGTTCTACGAAACCTTCGACGCCATCCGCGCGGCGGGGCTCGACGCGCTCATCATCACCGGCGCCAACGTCAGTCACCCCAACCTCGCCGACGAGGCGTTCTGGGCGCCGCTGATCGAGGTGATCGACTGGGCCTGGGACAACGTCACCTCGACCCTGTGCTCGTGTCTGGCCACCCATGCGGTGATGCAGTTCCGCCACGGCCAGACGCGGGTGAAGCAGCCGCAGAAAATATGGGGCGTGTTCGAGCATCGCGTCACCGACGGCCGGCATCCGCTGGTGGCCGACGTCAACACCCGCTTCGACGTGCCGCATTCGCGCTGGAACGACGTCTCGCGCGCGCAGTTCGAGGCGGCCGGGGTCAAGGTGCTGGTCGAGAGCGCGGAAGCCGGCGTGCATCTGGCGGTGAGCCACGACGGCCTGCGCACGGTGTTTTTCCAGGGGCATCCCGAATACGACACGGTGTCGCTGCTGAAGGAATACAAGCGCGACCTGCTGCTGGCCGCGGCCGGCAAGCTGCCCGCGTTCCCGCTGTTCCCTGCGCGCTATTTCAACCGCCAGGCGCAGGCGCTGCTGGCCGAATTCGGCAGCCGCATGCAGGCAGGCGAGACGCTGGCCTTTCCCGAAGCGCGCCTGCTGCCGCTGCTCGACAACACCTGGCACGACACCGCCGAGGCGGTGATCGGCAACTGGATCGGCTGCGTCTACCAGGTCACCCATCGCGAGCGCGGGCTGCCCTTCATGCCCGGCATCGACCCCAACAACCCGCTCAATCTCGCATGACGGCTGCCAGCGCGCACTTTGACAAGGGACAGGGCGCGCTGATCGCCGGCGGAGTCTGGCAGGCCGAAGCCGCCGCCGCGCTGCCGAATCTGGCCGGCAAGGCCGTACGCATCATTGACGGCGCCGGCGTCACCCAGCTCGACACCAATGGCGCATGGCTGCTGCTCGCCGCCGCCCGCCCGCAGGCCAGCGACCCGATGCCCGAACTGCGCGGCTTCCAGCCGCGGCACCTGGCGATGTTCAAGCTGGTGGCGCAGCACAGCGCGGTCACGGCGGCGCAAATCGCACCGGCACGCGAAGGCGTGCGTGCGCTGACCGGACGCGGCGCGCTGGCGCTGTGGGGAAACCTCACCGGCCTGCTCGACTTTATCGGCCGCCTGTTTCTTGAATTTGTGGTGCTGCTGCCCAGCCCGGGCCGCTGGCGCTGGCGCGAACTCGGCGCCCAGGTGCGCGATGTATTCGTCGGCGCCATTCCCATCGTGGCGGGCATGCTGTTCCTGCTTGGCGTGGTGTTCGCCTACCTGCTGGGCGATCAGGCGCAGCAGTACGGCGCCAACATCTTTGTCGTCGATGGCTTGCTGATGGCCATCCTGCGCGAGATTTCGCCGGTCATCGTCGCCGTCCTGGTGGCCGGGCGCACCGGCGCTGCCATCACCGCGCAGATCGGCACCATGAAGGTCACCGAGGAAATCGACGCCATCACCACGCTCGGCCTGTCGCCGCTGGCGGTGCTGGTGATCCCGCGCATCCTCGCCCTGCTGCTCGCCTTGCCGCTGCTGGTTTTCATCGGCGACATTGCCGGGATCGCCGGCGGCATGCTGGTGACGCAGGCGCAACTGGATATCTCGATTTACATGTTCATGGACCGGGTGGCCGACGTGCTGCTTCTGAAAACCCTGCTGGTCGGGCTGGGCAAGGCGCCGATATTCGCCATCTTCATCGCACTGATCGCCTGCCGCATGGGGCTGGCGGTTACGCGCGACGCGCGCAGCGTCGGTGCGAACACCACCTCCACCGTGGTGCAGAGCCTGGTCGCGATCATCATCCTCGACGCGATTTTTGCCGTGATATTCGTGCGGCTCGGCATCTGATGGCCGACAACGTGATCGACGTCCGCGACCTTTCCACCACGCTGGGCGGGCACGCCATTCATCGCAGCCTCAATCTGACGGTCGCGCGCGGCGAAGTCATCGCGCTGATCGGCGGCAGCGGCAGCGGCAAGTCGGTGCTGCTGCGCGAAATCATCGGCCTGCTGAAGCCGCAGGCGGGGCACATCGAACTGTTCGGGAAGTCGGTGTGGGACAGAACATCCGAGCAGATGAACGTGCTGCGTAAACGCTTCGGCGTGCTGTTCCAGGATGGCGCGCTGTTCTCCTCTCTTACCGTGGAGGACAACGTCGCCACCCCGCTGTTCGAGCACACCGACTTGCCGCACGACACCTGTCGCCAGCTGGCGCGGCTCAAGCTCGCGCTGGCCGGGCTGCCGCCAGGTACCGCCAGGAAGCGCCCAAGTGAACTTTCCGGCGGCATGCGAAAGCGGGTGGCGCTGGCACGTGCGCTGGCGCTCGATCCCGAACTGCTGTTCCTCGACGAGCCGACGTCCGGTCTCGACCCGATTTCCGCGCGCGCATTCGATTCCCTGATCCGCCTGCTGGCCGACAGCCTCGGCCTCACCGTATTCCTCGTCACCCACGACTTGGATACACTGTATTCAATTATCGATCGCGTCATCGTGCTGTCGAACGGCCGCGTGCTCGGCAGCGGCACGGTGGCCGAACTGAAAACCATCGACGATCCGTGGCTGCGTGATTACCTCGCCGCGCGGGCACCAGAGGGAGGCCCCCCGCATGGAAACTGAAGGTCGCTATACGCTGGTGGGCACGCTGGTGCTGGCAGTTTTTGCGCTGATGGCGGTGGCCATCGTTTGGCTGGCTGGCGCCGCAGACCAGATCGCCTATCAAACCTATACGCTGTATTTCAAGCAGCAGTCGCTCGACGGGCTGGCGATCGGCAGCCCGGTGAAAATGCGCGGCATCAAGGTCGGCGTGGTGGACAGCTACCGGTTCGCCAGGGGCGGCGACGAAGCCGTCAGCGTCACCGCGCGCATCGACGAGGGCGTGCCGGTCCACGTTGGCGCCGAGGCCTACATCAAGCGCAACCTGGTCACCGGCATCGCGTCGGTCGAAATCAACAACGGCCCGAGCGGCAGCCCGCTGCTCGTCGAGGTACCCAAGGGCGAGCGCTACCCGGTCATCGCGGAGGGCAGTTCCGACATCGACAAGGTCGCTACTGCGCTCTCCCGACTGGCGGTCAACGGCGCGCAGGTGCTGGAGAAAATGAACAGCCTGCTGTCCGACGAAAACCAGCGTTCGATCAGCCAGACGCTGGCCAACCTCAACGAACTGTCAGGGCATCTCGCCGCAAACAAGGAGAGCCTCGACGCCGCGGTGCAGGGCATTCGCGACGCCTCCGACGAGTTCCGCTTCGCCGGTGCCAGCATCAGCCAGGCCGCCACCCGCGCCGAGGGCAGCATTCTCAGCGTCGGCGACAATGCCAACGCTGCACTGAAGGAAGCCACCCTCGCAATGGAAAAACTGCAGCGCGATGCCGGCCTGATCTCCGGGCAAATTCAGCAGCTCACCGAAACCGGCACGCTGGAACTGACCAACGTCAGCCGCGATATCCGCACCAGCGCCGACACGCTCACCACGGCCGGACAGCGCCTGTCCGATCCGCGCAGCATCCTGTTCGGTCCTGGCCCGCAGCAACTCGGCCCCGGAGAAAAACTGCCATGAAACCAGGCCTTATCCTTGTCGCGTTGACGCTGATGCTGACCGGCTGCCTCAATATGGGCGACCGCACCGACACCCCCGCCGTGGTGTTTTACGTGCTGAATGATCCGGCGCCGCCCGCCGTGGCCTCGTCCGTCCGCGCCAGCGCCCTAAAGGACTCCGATCCACTACGCGCTAAAGTCCCGCAAGGCGGGATGGAGTCGTATGCCCCACAAGGGGACTCCGATCCACTACGCGCTAAAGCGCGTGTGGAGTCGTATGCCCCCACCCTGCTGGTGCTCGACACGGCAACTGGCGGTTTTTACGACACCGAGCAGCTCATCTTCAGCCGCAGCCCCGGCACGCGCGGGCAGTACCAGTTCGCACGCTGGACCGAACGCCCCGGCAAGCGCTTTGCCGAGCTCATGCGGGTTCGGCTCGACCGTCAGGGCGCCTGGCATGTCAGCGCTGCCGGCGGTTACGTGCGCGGCGACATGCTGCTGGACACCGAACTGATCGAGTTCTATCACGATGCCGTCAGCCAGCCGGGCCAGGTGCGGCTGGTGCTGCGCGCCGAGCTGGTGGACCTGAAACAGCGCAAGCTGTTGGGGCGCCGGGTATTCGAGCAGCAGGTGGCGTTGGCGACCTTTGATGCGGCCGGCGCCGCGCAGGCGTCCAGCCAGGCCGTCAGCCAGGCGCTCGACGAACTGACCGCCTGGCTCGCCACGCTGCAATAAGCGCCTACAATCAACAAGGTGTCCCCATGACAACAAGGAGAGAGACCATGAAGCGCCTGCTTGCCGCACTGTGCCTGTGTTCCGTCGCTGCCGTTGCCCACGCCGAAATCTCTCAGAAATTCGGCAGACTCGAGATCCACTACAACGCCCTGACCACCGACGAGCTGCTGCCCGAGGTCGCACGTGCCTACAAGATCGAGCGCAGCAAGACGCGCGGGATGGTCACCATGTCGGTGCTGATGCCGAACAAGCTCGGCGTGCTGACGCCGGTGCCGGCCAAAATTGCCATCTATGCCACCAACCTCAACCAGCAACTGGCCAACATGGAGATGCGCGAGATCAACGAGGGCACCGCGATCTACTATCTCGGCGAATTCCGTGTCACCCCGCCCGACACGCTGAAATTCACCGCCACCGTCGAAGTGGCAGGCGAACCGAAGCGCGAGATGGTTTTCACCCAGAAGTTCTACAAGTAAACCCACCCCTATCACAGGGTATTAAAGTTTGTTCTATAGCGTTCGTTATCGGGTGGTAGCCATCTGGGCTATTTTTTACCTTTATCAACCCAAAAAATAACGGTGACGCAATGGACCTGAACAATGCAATTGATGCCCACGCACAGTGGAAGACAAAATTTCGTGCTGCGATAACCGGCAAGCAAGCAATGGACGCGGCCACCATCTCGAAAGACAATTGCTGTGATCTCGGCAAATGGCTGCACGGCGAGGGAAAAACAAAGTGTGGCAGTCTCCCCGGTCATGCGGATTGCGTCAGGAAACACGCGGCCTTCCACGTTGAAGCTGGAAAAGTCGCCTCCGCGATTAATGCTAAAAACTATTCTCAGGCAGAGAGTATGCTGGCCAGTGGTACTTCGTATGCTTCAGCATCGAGCGCGGTTGGCGTTGCAATCATGCAATTGAAAAAAGCCGCCGCCTTGTAAAACAAATGGCGCCTTGACGATAGGCGCCAGGCGTCCGATTGGAGTGCACCACTCACGACAAGTCACGGTCGGGGTGGAGCATCTCTGCATTCAGGTGTTCGGGAACGATGAGTAAACCAGACTCATCAGGCCCCACACGCCGAAGCTCGCTACCGTCAGCCCCGCCACTCGGCGCACCCACAGCTGCTGCATGAAAGGCTGGATCTGCCGCGCGAACAGGCCCATGCCCAGCAGGTTCGGCAGGGTGCCCAGCCCGAACGCCAGCATCAGCGCCGCGCCCGAGGTGGCGCTGCCCGCCGCCAGCGCCGACACCAGCACCGAATACACCAGGCCGCACGGCAGCCAGCCCCAGGCCATGCCGGCCAGCAGCGCCTGCGGCAGCGATTTCACCGGCAAGAGCTTCTGGAACAGCGGCTTCACCCGGCGCCACAGCGCGCCGCCGGCGCGCTCGAACACCAGCACCCACTGGTTGAATCCGGCCAGGTACAGGCCGAGCAGGATCATCACCCCCTGCGCCAGCACGTAGAGCAGCGTCTGTACAGGCAAGAATTCCGCCAGCTTGAGCGAGGCGCCGAGCGCGCCCGCCAGCGCGCCGAACAGCACATACGACGACACCCGCCCCAGGTTGTAGGCGAGGTGCATCCTGAATGGCGGCGTGCTGCCGTCGGCGCGGAAGGAAAAAGCCGCGACGATGCCGCCGCACATGCCGACGCAGTGCACGCCGCCAAGCAGGCCGGCGAGGAGCGCGGTGAGAAGGGAAAATTCGATCATGTTTTTTTATCCGCGAAGTACGCGAAGGGACGCGAAGAAAAACCAAGGAGAAATCATTGGGATTTTACGAGGCGTCTCCATTCCAGTTTTCCGTGAGCGCCGAAATTGATCAGCAGGCCTACTGGCAAACCAGCGGCTTTGAGGTAGTTGATGACCTGGGCTTCTTCACGTCCTGTCAGCCTGTCCATCGCCTTGAGTTCGACCAGCACCTTGTCGAAACACAGGAGGTCGCAGATGTAAATTTTGCTCAGGGGCTGGCCCCTGTAATGAATTGCCAACTCGCGCTGGGCTTCGAATGCAATCTCGCGCAGCGCCAGCTCTCGCTCCAGCGCCTCCTGATAAACCGCCTCCAGAAACCCCGCCCCCAACTCGCGATGCACCTCAATCGCAGCGCCAACGATGGCATAAACCTCTTCCCTTAAAACCAGTTCATCCATTCTGATTGTTCTTCCTTGTTTTTCTTCGCGCCCCTTCGCGTCCTTCGCGGACAAAAAGGTTTTAAGTCTTTGCTCGCCCCACCAGCCAAACCAGCAGCAGCACCGGAATCCCGATCGCCGCCGTGCCGGTGAAGAAATTCGCCCAGCCGAACGCATCGACGAACTCGCCGGAAAAGCCCGCGATGAACTTGGGCAACAGCAGCATGACCGAGGTGAACAGCGCATACTGCGTCGCCGAATACGCCTGGTTCACCAGGCCGGAGAGGTAGGCGACGAAGGCGCTGGATGCGATGCCGGCGGAGAGGTTGTCCGCCGAAATGGTGAACACCAGCGCGCCGACGTCGTGGCCGCGCCCGGCCAGCCACACGAACAGCAGGTTGGTCGCCGCCGACAGCACCGCGCCGAGAAACAGCGTGCGCATCACGCCCATGCGCATCACCAGCAGGCCGCCGAGGCCGGCGCCGGCGATGGTCATGACCACGCCGTACACCTTGGACACGGTCGCGACTTCGTCCTTGGTGAAGCCCATTTCCTGGTAGAAGGGGTTGCTCATCACCCCCATCACCACGTCGGAAATGCGGTAGACGGCGATTAGTGCCAGCATCAGCACGGCCTGCCACTTGTAGCGCTGGATGAAATCGATGAAGGGCGCCAGCACCGCGCTGTGGAACCACGCCGTGGCGGTCAGCAGCCAGCCCGTGAGACCCGCCGCGGCGAAGCGTTCCCGCGTGTGCGCTTCGCGTTCGGTGGTGACGCTGGAAATCTTCTTTTCCGGTTCGCGGATGGTCAGCGTGGTGAGGATGCCCACCGCCATCAGCGCCGCCATCACCGTGTACGCCACCTGCCAGGGGCGGAAGTCGTAGGTCGCTTCGCTTGGGTCGAAGGCCGCCGCGATCCACAGCGCGCCCGCGCCCGCGGTGATCATCGCGATGCGGTAGCCCGCCTGATAGGTCGCCGCCATCGCGCCCTGCTTCCCGATTTCAACGGCCTCGATGCGGTAGGCGTCGAGCGCGATGTCCTGCGTCGCCGAGGCAAACGCCACCGCCAGCGCGAGGTACACCATGTGCGTCAGGTTCAGCACCGGGTCGGTGTTCGCCATCCCCAGGAGCGCGGCGGCGATGCAGACCTGCGACAGCAGCAGCCACGCCCGCCGCTTGCCGAGCCGGGCGGTGAGGAAGGGCAGCGGCAGCCGGTCCACCAGCGGCGACCACAAAAACTTGAAGCCGTACGCCAGTCCCACCCAGCTCAAATGCCCGATCGTCGCGCGCGCGATGCCCGCCTCCGACAGCCAGAACGACAGCGTACCCAGCACCAGCAGCAGCGGCAGCCCGGCGGAAAAGCCGAGGAACAGCATGCCGACGACGCGGGGGTGGGCGTAGACCTTGAGGGCGGCAAGCCAGGGGTGGGCGCGGACGGTCATGGGGCGTAATCGTAATCGACGATCAGCGGCGCGTGGTCCGAGAATCGCTGGTCCTTGTAAACGCTGGCGGACTTTGCCGTTTTCGCGATGCCCGGCGTGGCGATCTGGTAGTCGATGCGCCAGCCGACGTTCTTGGAATACGCCTGACCGCGGTTGCTCCACCAGGTGTAGGCCTCGCCGGTGTGCTCGGGATACAGGCTGCGGTAGACGTCGACCCAGCCGAGTTCGTCGAACAGGCGCGTCATCCAGGCGCGCTCCTCGGGCAGGAAGCCGGAATTCTTCTGGTTGGATTTCCAGTTCTTGAGGTCGATTTCCTGGTGGGCGATGTTCCAGTCGCCGCAGATGACGATTTCGCGGCCGGACTTGATCAGCGCCTGGAGGTGCGGGAAGAAGACGTCCATGAAGCGGAACTTGGCCTGCTGGCGTTCTTCGGAACTCGATCCGGATGGCTGGTAGAGCGAGATGACGGCGAGATGGCCGTAGTCGGCCTCGATGTAGCGGCCCTCGGCATCGAATTCGGGCACGCCGAGGCCTTCGATGATCCGCTGCGGTTGCGTGCGGGTGTAGACGCCGACGCCGCTGTAGCCTTTTTTCTCGGCGTAGTGGAAGGCGCCGGTCAGGCCGTCGCAGGCGATGAATTCGGGCCTGAGGTCGGCCGCCTGCGCCTTGAGTTCCTGCACGCAGACGACGTCGGCATGCTGGGTGGGCAGCCAGTCGAAAAAGCCCTTGGTGGCGGCGGAACGGATGCCGTTGAGGTTGGCCGATATAATTCGCATTGATTTTTTATTCAAGAAAACCAGAAAAATGTCCGATTACAAAGCCGAGTTTGTGGAATTCGCCATCGCATCGCAGGTGCTGTGTTTCGGCGAGTTCAAAACCAAGGCGGGGCGCATGAGCCCCTACTTTTTCAATGCGGGGCTGTTCAACGACGGCGACAAGCTGCGTCGGCTGGGCGAATTTTACGCGAAAGCCATCGTCGACTCGGGCATCGTCTTTGATGTGCTGTTCGGGCCGGCCTACAAGGGAATTCCGCTGGCGGCGAGCATTGCGATCGCGCTTTCGGGCATGGGCAGAAACGTGCCGTACGCCTACAACCGCAAGGAAGCCAAGGATCATGGCGAAGGCGGCACGGTGGTCGGCGCGGCGCTCAAGGGCCGGGTGCTGATCGTCGACGATGTGATTTCGGCGGGTACCTCGGTGCGCGAGTCGGTGGACCTGATCCGCGGCGCGGGCGCCGAGCCGGCGGGGGTGGTGATTGCGCTGGATCGGATGGAACGCGGCAGCGGCGACAAGTCGGCGGTGCAGGAAGTACGGGAGCAGTATGGCATTCCGGTGGTGGCGGTGGTCACCCTGGACAATCTGGTGGAGTTTCTGGAACGCGATGCAGACAGACAACAAGAATTACGGGCCGTGGCAGGCTACCGTGCAACGTACGGCGTTTAGCGTGCTGGCAGCAGCCTTGCTGCTGACTGCAGGGATGGCGCAGGCGACGATGTACCGCTGGGTCGACGGCAGTGGCCGCGTGCACTACACCGATACGCCGCCGACGACCTACCAGAAAAGCGGCGGTGCCGAGATGAACAGACAGGGGCTGGTGATCAAGCGCACGCAATCCGAAGCCGAGCGCCAGGCCGAGGCCGCGCGCCTTGCCGAGCAAAAGCGGATCCAGGCGGAACGGGATAAACAGGCGCAGCTCGATCGTGCACTCACCCAGACCTACACCACCGAAGCGGAAATCGATCTGGCGCGTGACCGTGCGCTGGAGCACCACAAGCTGGCGATCCGGGGAGCGGAAATCCGCGCCGCGGCAGTGGAAAAGAACCTGGCTGACCTGCGTACCCGATTTGCCAATATCGAGAAGGCCGGGCGCAAGGTCGGCACCGGCTTGCAGGACCAGCTGGCGCAGGCCAACAAGGAAAGCCAGGACCTCAAGCGCACCATCGAGAACAACGAGTTGGCCATGGAGAAGGTGCGCGAGAAATACGCAGCCGACAAGGCGCGTTTCCGGGAACTGACGGGCAAGCCGTAAGCAACTGAATGCAGTCCCCTGCACACGGGGGCACGATTGAAGTGAGGAAGTGGGGAGAAGCGAACGGGCCGGCTATCC
>JBAVWB010000097.1:0-9128 GCA_049697615.1 Thiobacillus sp.
CCGTGGTGCTCGGCGGCGGCAGTTGGGCCAGCGCAAGGCCCGGCAGGGCAAGTGAGAGGCTCAGGGTCAGCAACAGCTTCTTCATGGGCGATACTCCGATTCCAGGCTTTCGTCGGCCAGGGCTTGTGAAGTGAACAGTTTGGCAGGCAGTTTCTGGTCGTACAACGCGACGTCGACCACCATCCGGGTTTCGTGGCCGCTGGCCAAGTCAATGAGCCGGCTGTCGGTGATCGTCCAGTAGCTCTGGTTGCGCTTCTTGTTGCGCAGCAGCCAGCGCTTGCTGGGCGTGTCGGTTTCCTTCTCGAAATAATCCACCCGCTGGGCAATGGCGGTAGCGGGGTCGATCCAGCTGATGCGTTTGCTGTATACCGAATCGCCGGCGTCGAGCGGCACGCTTTCGAGCACCTCGCAGAGGATGCCGTTTTCGGTCTGCCTGCCGAGCAGGCGATGGCGGTCCTTCGACGGCTTGCGCTCCTGCAGGTCTTCAAAATACAGGTCGGAACCGACAAAGCGGCCGCCCTTGCGATTGCTGGAAATGCGTCGCACCCGGTCGAGTGCGGGCAGGTAGAGCCATTGGTCGGTCGTGCCGTCGGCTTTGTCGAGGCTGAGCAGGCCGGTTCCGGCGATGTCTTCCGGGGAGACAAAGCGGATCAGGTTGGCGGTTTCGCCGCCTGATTGGTCGAGGCGATAGGTGACGATCTCGCGGATGCGCGGCGCGTGGCCTTTTTCGGTGAGCACCATGCGTCCCAGCGTGGTGAGGTCCCGCCCGTTGGGCCGCTCATAGGCTTTTTGCGCCAGATCGGAGGCTTCGTCGGCGCGCGCCGTCGCACTGCCAAGCAGCAGCGCGAGGAGCAGAAAACGGACGAAATGCAGCAACGGACGGTGTGGCATTCAAATTTCAGACGGGTTCGTATGCTGGCAACGGTTTGCCAGCGGAGAACTTTACCGTAAAAACAGGCATCTGCCCGCGCAGGCATCCTGCTGGATTTTGGGGCCACGATGTGATAAAAAGACACGCATATCGCCTTATGGGTGCCAAAATGACGTCAACGACTCTGGACCTGCTGCAGAAATACAGCGTGCCTGGCCCGCGTTACACCTCGTATCCCACCGCGCCGTATTTCCATACCGGCTACTGCGAAGCGGACTGGGCCGAGGCGCTGGCCGCGCCGGCGGCGGATCGCGGGCTGTCTCTGTACGCCCACATTCCGTTCTGCGATTCGCTTTGCCATTACTGCGGCTGCAACATGGTGGCGACGCGCGACTACAGCAAAACCGTTCCCTATCTGGCGGCGCTCGACCGCGAAATGGCGCGCACGGCGCAGCGTGTCGATCCGGCGCGCGTGGTGCGCCAGTTGCACTGGGGCGGCGGCACCCCCACCTATCTGAATCCCGACGACATCCGCCGTTTGATGGCGATGATGCGGCAGTATTTCACCCTGGCCCCCGATGCCGAAATCAGCTGCGAAGCCGATCCGCGAGAACTGACGTACGAGCATCTGGCGGCGCTGCGCGAATCCGGCTTCAACCGCCTGTCGTTCGGCGTGCAGGACATGGACCCGGACGTGCAGCAGGCGGTCAACCGCATCCAGTCGGAGTTCCTCATCCGGCAGGTGCTCGACTGGTCGCGCGAGCTGGGTTTTTCGAGCATCAACCTCGACCTGATCGTGGGGCTGCCGAAGCAGACGGTCGACAGCTTTCGCCGCACCCTGGAGCGGGTATCGGTGTGGGCGCCCGACCGCTTGGCGGTGTTTGCCTATGCGCACGTGCCGTGGATGAAGAAGCACCAGAAACTGATCAACGAAGCGGATCTGCCCGATTCCGCGACGCGCCTCGACCTGCAGCAGGCGGTGAACGAGATGCTGGGCGCGGCGGGCTACGTCAACATCGGGCTCGACCACTTTGCCCGTCCCGACGACGAACTGGTGCGCGCGCAGCAGAACAAGACGCTGTGGCGCAACTTCCAGGGCTACACCACGCACAAGGACTGCGACATCCTCGCCTTCGGCGCGTCCAGCATCAGCCAGACCGCGGACGTCTACATGCAAAATGAAAAGAATATCAAGCGCTATCAGGAACGCGTCGCCGCCACCGGCTTTGCCGTCGAGCGCGGCTTGAAGCTCACCCGCGACGACCAGATCCGCCGTGATGCGATCACCCGCGTGATGTGCGATCTGGAACTTGATTTCGCTGCATTCGGCAGCGAATGGGGCATCGCCTTCAGCGATTATTTCGCTGACGCATTGGCCGGCCTGCGCCCGCTGGCCGAAGACGGCCTGGTGGAGATCGCCGCGGACAGGATCAGCGTCACTTCCTGTGGACGCCTGTTTTTGCGCAACATCGGCATGTGCTTCGACCGCTATCTGCGGGATGCCGCCAGCGAGCAGCCGCGCTACTCGAAAACGGCCTGACGCGGATCAGCAGCAGTCGCTGCCGTCTTCGTGCGTGGGACACCCCTCCGGCCGTTTTTGGGGCGGCAGCGGGCAGCGGTTGATTTCGTCCGCGCTGCGCTGGAAGTAGCAGGTCAGCATGCTGGACGAGATGCAGAGTAGCCAGAACACGAAGAAGCCGATGGTATAGGCGGCGATTCGATGCTCGATCAGCGCCTCGCCGCGGTACAGGATTTCCAGCGGGTCGAACAGGGTGGTGAAGATGACGTCGGCCACTCCGGCAACCAGGAAAGACGGCCACAGAATAGAGATGATGCGCTGCAACATGGCGTGCTCCTCGGGACGTGGCGATTATTCTTCCGGGTTGTCCATCTTTTTCTTGAACCAGCCCACCAAATAAACCGCCATGCCGATGATGAACAGGATGGTGAACAGGCTCAGCAGGCCAATCGGGTGGGTGAACAGCAAGTTCAGTACGACGTCCATTTCAGTCTCCCTTTTATTCAACTATCGAACGGTGGATTCAGCGTCCGTCATCAGCGTGGCGGGCTGGCTGAACGGGGTGTGCAGCACGCCGGAAAGCCGCCAGGTGGAAGCGGAATCGGCTAGCTGGGCATGCCACTTGCCGTCCGCCATGGCGGGCAGGGCAGTGCGGTAATTCCCGCCGCCGGCATGGTTGAGGACAAGCGTCTGGTCCTGGCCCTGGCGGGTCGGGTGGGCCAGGGTGAGGCTGAGTTGATCCGGGTAGGCCTGCAGGCGACCTGCCAGTGTCAGCCCCAGGGTGTCGTCATCGCGCTGCAGGGTGGCGGTCAGTGCCATGGCCCGCGCAGCATCGTCACGCGCCAGCGTCTGGTTGATGGCCAGACCTGCCTTGTAATAATCGCCGACCACCAGGCCATCCGCGCTCCGGGCCGCGATCCATACCGTGGTCAAGCCGGCAATGACCGCGGTGGCGGGCAGGCTGATGAGAAACCACGGCCAGGGTTCGCGATACCAGGGCTTGCTTGCGAGAGAACCGGGTGTGTTCATGGCGCTATGCCTCATCACTACTAGCGGTTGAAGAATTTGGTGGCGACTTCATCCTTGATGCGCGGATTGTCGTCGGCCTGGATCGTGAATATGACTTCGATCGAGCGGCTTTTCAGTTCGACCGGATCGGCAATCAGGCTCACAGGGATGTCGATGGTCTGCAAGGGGCCAGCTGTAATTTCACGCGCAGTGGTGACCACCTGAAGCCCTTCGATTCCATGCGCGTCGATCGTGTAGCGATGCGGCTGGCCGTCCTTGTTGATGATCTGCAGGCGATAGACGTTTTCGATCATGCCTTCGTTTGTTTCCTTCGACAGCGAGACGCGGTCGCGCACCACGTCGACGCGTAGCGGCACCCGGGTGGCCAGGCTGTAAACGAACGCAGTTGCGATCAGCGTCAGCAGTACGGTATAGATGATGGTGCGCGGGCGCAGGATGTGCCTGACGATGCCGCTGTCCGGATATTTGCCTTTCACCACGTTTTCGGTGGTGTAGCGGATCAGGCCGTGCGGGTAGCCCATCTTGTCCATGACCTGGTCGCAGCCGTCGATGCAGGCGGCGCAACCGATGCATTCATACTGCAGGCCGTTGCGGATGTCGATGCCGGTCGGACAGACCTGCACGCAAACCCCGCAGTCGACGCAGTCGCCGAGGCCCTCGGCCTTGTAGTCGGCTTTCTTGCTGCGGGGCCCGCGCGGTTCGCCGCGCGACGTGTCGTAGGTCACGGTCAGCGTGTCGGAGTCGAACATCACGCTCTGGAAGCGCGCGTACGGACACATGTACTTGCACACCTGCTCGCGCATGAAGCCGGCATTGCCCCAGGTGGCGAAGCCGTAGAACACGATCCAGAAGCTTTCCCACGGGCCCAGGCTCATGCTCGCCACTTCGGCAGCCAGTGTCTGGATTGGCGTGAAATAGCCGACGAAGGTGAAGCCGGTCCACAGCGCGATCAGCAGCCAGACGACATGCTTGAGACCGCGCTTTTTCAGCTTGTTGACGTTCCAGGGCGACTTGTCGAGTTTCTTGCGGGAGACGTGGTCGCCTTCCAGCCAGCCTTCCACCCACATGAAGATTTCGGTGTACACCGTTTGCGGGCAGGCATAGCCGCACCACAGCCGTCCGGCCACGGCGGTGAACAGGAACAGCGCCAGCGCCGACAGGATCAGGATGCCGGTGAGATAAACGAAATCCTGTGGCCAGAACACCAGGCCGAAAATGTAGAACTTGCGCGCGGCCAGATCGAACAGCACCGCCTGGCGGTTGTCCCACTGCAGCCAGGGCAGCCCGTAATACACAGCCTGTGTCAACAGCACCAGCGCGATGCGCCAGTTGGCGAACACGCCATGCACTGCGCGCGTCTGGATCGTTTGCCGGATCGCGTAGAGTTGCTGCTCGATCGGGGCGTCGGCGGAGGATGAAGCGGGCTGCTTGTCGTCTGTCACTGCATGTGTCCGTGGAAGGTCTGAGCCGCTTGAACGCACTGCCTGAAGGTACAGCACAATGCGCTCAAGCGGCTCGCCGGAAGGGTTCCGGCGAGCCGCTTCTTGTTACTTTTTCTGCGACAGGCCGTACACGTAAGCCGCCAGCAGATGAAGCTTGGCCTCCTTGTTGGACGTGGTGCCGAGCGTCTGCTCGATGCCGGGCATCACGCCGTTGCGGCCCTTGGCAATGGCTTCGATGATGGCGCCCTCGGAGCCGCCATACAACCATACCTTGTCGGTGAGGTTGGGCGCGCCCATCGCCTGCATGCCGGTTCCATCGGGCATATGGCAGGCGGCGCAGTTTTCCTCGAACTTCGGTTTGCCTGCTGCGGCCAGCCCGGCGTCATGCTGGCGTCCAGACAGCGACAGCACATAGTTAGCCACTTCCCTGGTGCCGTCGGCACCCAGGGCATCGCCCATCGCCGGCATGATTCCGGTGCGACCCTCGACAAGGGTTGCCCTGATGGTGTCCGGGTCGCCGCCGTAGAGCCAGTCGCCATCGGTGAGGTTGGGATAGCCGGTGGAGCCCGCTGCATTCGAGCCGTGGCACTGCGAACAATAGGTCAGGAACAGGTTCCTGCCGATAGCCTGTGCATCGGGGTTGGCAGCCACCGTGGCGATGTCCTGCTGCATGAAGCCGGCATACACGGGCTGGAATTGGGCTTCGGCTTTTTGCACCTCGGCTTCGTATTCGCCGAGCTGCGTCCATTTGAGCAGGCCGGGGTAGTTGCCCAGACCCGGCCAAAGCGCAAGGTACACAACGGCGAAAATCAGCGTGCCGTAGAACAGCCCCAGCCACCAGCGCGGCAACGGGTTGTTCAGGTCCTGCAGATCCTCATCCCAGGTGTGCTCGATCAGGTCGGGCTTTTCGCCGGGGGCGAGCTTGCGGGTGGTCTGCGAGCGCAGGAAAATCCAGGTGCCGATGATGCTCACCACGGTGATGACGCTGATGTAGATCGGCCAGAAGCCGTGTGTGAAATCACTCATTGCTTGTCTCCTTGTTTGCCTGACGTGTCGTCTTCGTCAAAGGGCAGCTTGCCGGCGTCTTCAAAGCGCTGCTTGTTGCCCTTGCTGTAGGCCCACCAGACGATGCCGATGAACACAACGATGAATACGACCGTGACGATTCCGCTGAGGGTTCCGCTGTCCATGCCGCGTTCAGTTCCTGGGGGCGTGCGTGCCCAGCACCTGAAGGTAGGCGATGACTGCGTCCATCTCGGTCTTGCCTTCCAGTTCCTGTGGCGCGTTGGCGATTTCTTCCTCGCTATAGCCGTGGCCGACCAGATTCAGCGTGCGCATTTTTTTCTGGATTGCAGGATCCTTGAGCGGACGGTCAAGCCAGGAGTAGGCCGGCATGTTGGATTCCGGGACCACGTCGCGCGGGTTCATCATGTGGGCGTAGTGCCAGGCGTCGGAATAACGCCCGCCGACACGCTGCAAATCGGGACCGGTGCGCTTGGAACCCCACAGGAAGGGGCGGTCGTACACATATTCACCCGCTACCGAATAATGGCCGTAACGCTCGGTTTCGGCGCGGAACGGACGCACCATCTGCGAGTGGCAGCCGACGCAGCCTTCGCGGATGTAGACGTCGCGTCCCGACAGCTGCAGCGGCGTGTAGGGCGTGAGGCCCGCCACCGGCTGGGTCATCGAGGTCTGGAAGAACAGCGGCACAATCTGTACCAGTCCGCCAACGCTGACGACGAGGATGGTCAGCACGATCAGCAGACCGATGTTTTTTTCGACGGTTTCATGCGAAATCATGTTCGGTCTCCTTAGGCGTGAACAGCTTGCGGGATGGCGGCGTCATTCACTGCGCGGCCCTGCCGCACGGTTTGCCAGACGTTCCAGGCCATCATCAGCATGCCGGCAAAGAACACCGTGCCTCCCAGCAGGCGGATGCCGTAGAACGGATACATGGTGTTGAGCACCTGGGCAAAGCTGTAGGTCAGCGTGCCGTCGGCGTTCGCCGCGCGCCACATCAGGCCCTGCGCCACCCCGGCGATCCACATCGAGGCGATATACAGCACGACGCCGATGGTGGAGAGCCAGAAATGCCATTCGATCAGCTTGGTGCTGTACATCGACTCGCGGCCGAACAGGCGGGGGATGAGGTAATACATCGAACCGATGGTGATCATCGCCACCCAGCCCAGCGCGCCGGAGTGCACGTGGCCGATTGTCCACTCGGTGTAGTGGCTCAATGCGTTGACCGTCTTGATCGACATCATCGGGCCTTCGAAGGTCGACATGCCGTAGAACGACAGCGCGGTGACCAGGAACTTCAGGATGGGGTCGGTGCGCAGCTTATGCCAGGCGCCGGACAGGGTCATGATGCCGTTCATCATGCCGCCCCAGGACGGCGCCAGCAGCATCAAGGAAAACACCATGCCGAGCGACTGCGCCCAGTCGGGAAGGGCGGTGTACTGCAGGTGGTGGGGGCCGGCCCACATGTAGATGAAGTTGAGCGACCAGAAGTGCACGACCGACAGGCGATACGAGTAGATCGGGCGGCCGGCCTGCTTGGGAATGAAGTAGTACATCATGCCGAGGAAGGCGGTGGTGAGGAAGAAGCCCACCGCGTTATGGCCGTACCACCACTGCACCATCGCGTCCTGCACGCCGGCGTAGGCCGAGTAGGACTTGGTCATCGTCACCGGAAGCTCGGCGCTGTTGACGATATGCAGGATCGCGATCGTCAGGATGTAGGCGCCGAAGAACCAGTTCGACACGTAGATGTGCTTGGTCTTGCGCTTGATGATGGTGCCGAAGAACACCAGTGCGTAGGCCACCCACACCAGCGTGATCAGGATGTCGATCGGCCATTCCAGTTCGGCGTATTCCTTCGAGCTGGTGTAGCCCAGCGGCAGGGTGACGGCGGCCAGCACGATGACGGCCGTCCATCCCCAGAAGGTGAAGGCCGCCAGCTTCTCGGCCCACAGCCGCACCTGACAGGTGCGTTGCACGATGTAGTACGACACCGCGAACAGGCCCGATCCGCCAAAGGCGAAGATCACCGCATTGGTATGCAGCGGCCGGAGACGTCCGTAGGAAAGCCATTCGATGCCGAAGGTCAGGTCCGGCCAGATCAGTTGCGCGGCCAGGATCACCCCGACCAGCATCCCCACGATCCCCCAGACCACCGTCATGATGGCGAACTGGCGGACGACCTTATAGTTGTAGGTTGTCGCTTCCATACACGTCTCCCGTGATTGATTGCTAAATCAGCACATGCGGATTTAATGATTAATTCCGCAATTGCGGATAAATATATCTATTTATAGGATGGGGCGTCAAGCTGTCGCACCCTTCGCGATGGCGATGACTGACCAAAGTGTTGTTTGCTTGCGAAAACGGCACCATCCCTGTTTTTGTCTGATTTGGATTCTATATAGATCAGTTTCACGCAATGCATATGCACCACATTCCAAAACCTGTCTCAACCCGCATCTGCATCATCCGCCACGGCGAGACGGAATGGAATGCGGAGAAGCGCATCCAGGTCCGGGGTGCCGCTGGTTTACCGCTTTGCACCCGATCTGAGTGTGCTGGGGCGGGAGTGGCTGGAGGCCCCGGCACTCCGCAGGGCCGGAATGTAGAAGGCCCGCCCTCGGATCGAAGCCGTGGTGGTTGCGACGGTGCGAAAATCGGGGCGAGGGCGCCCCCTCCTACATGCCCATCCCCAGATCTTGCGCCAGTCCGGCGTGGGTGATGGCGCCGGCATGCACGTGCAATCCCGCCTTCAGTCCGGCGTCGCTATCGAGCGCCGCCAGGCCCTGCGCCGCCAGCGCCTGCACGTAGGGCAGGGTGGCGTGGGTGAGCGCCTCGGTGGCGGTGCGGGCGACGGCGCCGGGCATGTTGGTCACGCAGTAGTGGACGATGCCCTCGGCGACGAAGAAGGGATGGCTGTGGGTGGTGGGGCGCGAGGTTTCGGCGATGCCGCCCTGGTCGATCGCCACGTCCACCAGCACCGAACCAGGCGACATCCGGCGCAATGATTCCAGGCTGATCAGGCGCGGCGCGTGGCGGCCGGGAATCTGCGCGGCGCCGATCACGATGTCGGCGGCGGGCAGGCTGTCGGCGATGGACTCGGGCGAGGAAAAGCGCGTTTCCACGAGTGCGCCGAACAGCGCTTCGGCGTGCGCGAGTTTGTCGGCCTGGCGATCGATGAGCGTCACGCGCGCGCCGAGCCCGACCGCCGTGAGCGTGGCGCTCATCCACACCACGC
>JBAVWB010000098.1:0-7974 GCA_049697615.1 Thiobacillus sp.
GAGGCGGGCTGGCGGCGCATCGGCGAACCAGCCGGGGGCAGCATCGGCCGCCACGGCCTGCAGGCGTTCGCGCAGCACGGCTTCGACCGCGGCTTCCCAGCCGGGGGCGACGGAGAGTTTTTCCCACAGGCGCGGTGCCGTATCCAGGCCGCGGCCACGCAGCCAAGCGCCCAGCTTTTCGTCGGCCTTGAGGCTTTCCTGCAGCTTTTTCAGCGCAGCGAGCTCGGCCTCGGTCTGGTGCAGCGCCTTGCGCGCGGCTTCGAGTTCGCGCGTGTGCTGCGCACGCGCGGCGTCGAGTTCGGGCAGCGCGGTCTCGGCTTCCTTCAGCCCGGCCTGCGCGGTGGCCAGGGTCTGCGCCAGTTCCTCCAGTTCGACCTGCTTCTTCGCCAGGCCGGCCGCATCCGGGCGCGGCAGCTGCGCCTGTTCCTGGGCGAGGCGGCGCTGGCGCACGTCCAGCTGTTCGAGCTGGCGTTTGGTGTGGCCCAGGCTGTTTTCGTCGACCTGGCGCGACTGATCCAGCTGCGACACCACCCGCTGCGCCTCGCCCACGCCCTGCTGCGCCTCGCGCAGCGCGGCCTCCTTCTGCGGCAGGGTGCTGTCGGTGGCCTGGCGCGCGGCGGCTTCGGCCTCCGCCAGCGCGGCCTGCAAACCGGGCTGCTGCGCGGTCACTTCGTTCAGCGCTTCCTGGGTGGCGGTGCGGCGCGCCTGCTGGGATTCCATGCGCGCGCCCAGATCCTGCACCTGGCGGTAGAGCCGGTCGCGGGTGGCGTTCTGGTGCGCCATGGTCTGCTCGATGCGCGCCACTTCGGACTGCGCCTGGTAATACGTGGCCTGCCGGGTGTTCAGCGTGTCCTGCCCGGCGAACTGGGTCTGGCGCGCGGTTTCGAGTTCGGATTCGATATGGCGCAGGCGCGCGGTTTCGGCGTCCAGTTTGTTCTGCGCCTCGACCAGGTCGCGGTCGATGCGCGCGCGCTGCTGGGCGGCGTCGTGCTTCCTGGCGAACCACAGGCGATGCTGGGAAAACGTCAGGTCGGCCTGCAGGCTGCGGTAGTGCTGGGCCACTTCGGCCTGCGCGGCGAGCTTTTCGACCTGGTTCTTGAGTTCGCGCTGGATGTCCTCGACGCGGTTCATGTTGTCGCGCGCGTCCTTCAGCCGGGCTTCGGTTTCCTTGCGGCGCTCCTTGTACTTGGAAACGCCTGCGGCTTCTTCGAGATAGCCGCGCAGTTCTTCCGGCTTGGCCTCGATCAGGCGCGAAATCATGCCCTGCTCGATGATGGCGTAGGCGCGCGCGCCGACCCCGGTGCCGAGGAAGAGGTCGGCCACGTCGCGCCGCCGCACCCGCATGTTGTTGATGGTGTAGGTGGAGTCGCCGCTGCGGTCGAGCACGCGCTTGACCGAGATTTCCGAATACTGCGACCACTGGCCGGCGGCGCGCCCGAGCTCGTTGTTGAACGCGAGTTCGACCGAGGCGCGCGACGCCGGCTTCCTGGTGCCCGATCCGTTGAAGATCACGTCCTGCATGGTTTCGCCGCGCAGGTGCTTGGCCGACGATTCGCCGAGCACCCAGCGCACGGCGTCGATGACGTTCGACTTGCCGCAGCCGTTCGGCCCCACCACGCCGGTCAGCTGAGCGGGAACGGGAATGACGGTGGGATCGACGAAACTCTTGAAACCGGCAAGTTTGATGTGGGTTAAACGCAAGACAGCGGACCTAAGCTTTTATAATGGGTGTCGTCTCAATGCGCCGCCTGCTTCGCGGCGTTCTCATTTTCGCCACATTCTACACCGAGCCCCCAATGCCCTCCACGCCCGCCAAAACCCTGGAAACCTTCCCCAACCCAAAAGCTGGACGTGACTTTCACATTCACATGGAAGTCCCTGAATTTACGTGTCTTTGCCCCAAGACCGGACAGCCGGATTTCGCCACCCTGATCCTCGACTACATCCCCGACAAGACCTGCGTCGAGCTGAAAAGCCTGAAGCTCTACATGTGGAGCTTCCGTGAGGAAGGCCATTTCCACGAGGACGTGACCAACCGGATTCTCGACGATCTGGTCAAGGTGACGAAGCCGCGCTTCATGCGGCTGACCGCCAAGTTCTACGTGCGCGGCGGCATCTTCACCAACGTGGTGGCCGAACACCACAAGAAAGGCTGGAAGCCGGCACCGCGCGTCGACCTGACGCAATTCGAGCACCCGTCGAATACGCGCGGCTGATCCCTTGTACTTTCTCGGCATCGACTTCGGCACCAGTGGCGCGCGCAGCTGCGTCATCGACGCCGATGGGTTGATCCTTGCCGAGGACACACGCAGTTTCGGCACGCTGGCCGAGCACGAAGGCGCCAGCATCTGGCGCGAGGTGTTGTGGGATCTGATCGCCTCGCTGCCCCTGGCGATTCGTACGCAGTTATCGGGCCTTGCGCTCGACGGCACCTCCGGCACCGTGCTCGCCTGCGATGCGGAACTCACGCCGCGCGCCCCGCCGCTGCTCTACAACGACGCCCGCGCGGTCGACGAAGCCCGACTGATCGCCAAAATCGCCCCTCCAGGCCACCCGGCTGCGGCAGTCACCTCGGGCCTGGCCAAAATACTGTGGCTGAAAAAGTGCCTCGGCCTCACCGGCGCGCGGCTCTACCTCAACCAGGCCGACTGGTTGTCGGGCCTGCTGACAGAGCAGCCGGGCAAGACCGATTACCATAACGCGCTGAAAATGGGGCTCGACCTCGACATGCTGACATGGCCAGCGTGGGTGAATCACCTGGCCGATAGCAGCACGTTGCCGGTGCCGGTCGCGCCCGGTTCGCGGCTTGCCACCGTGTCGCACCCGCGCGCGCGCTATCTCGGCGTGAACCCCGGCTGCAGGGTAAACGCCGGCACCACCGACTCCATCGCCGCGTTCCTGGCGGCCGGCGTCAGCCAGAGCGGCGACGCCGTCACCTCGCTCGGCAGCACGCTGGTGTTGAAGTTGCTGTCCGACACCCGGGTGGAATCCACCGATTTCGGAATCTACAGCCATTGGTTCGGCGACCGCTGGCTTGCGGGTGGCGCCAGCAACGCCGGCGGCGCGGTGCTGCGGCAGTTTTTCGACGACCGCACGCTGGCCGCGCTGAGCGAAAAAATCGACCCCACCGTCGCCAGCCCGCTCGACTACCTGCCGCTGCCGCGCCCCGGCGAGCGTTTCCCGATCAACGACCCGCAGCTTTCGCCGCGCCTGACGCCTCGCCCGTCCAACGACGCCGAATTCCTGCACGGCCTGCTGGAAAGCCTTGCCCGTATCGAAGAGCGCGGCTACGGGCTGCTGGCCGAACTCGGCGCCAGCCCCGTGCACCGTGTCGAAACCGCCGGTGGCGGTTCTAAAAATCCGGCCTGGACGCGTATCCGTGAGCGTTTATTGGGCGTGCCGGTCACGCGCGCGACCCACACCGAAGCGGCCTACGGCGCGGCCTTGCTGGCACGCGATGGCAAGGATCTATTCCTTTAGCCTTAAATCAAGCGGCCAGCCGCTCCACCTGCTGCAAAGCAGCGTAGATCAACTTGCGGGCCTCTTCGAGATCGTAGTCCGCCTGCAATCCCATCCAGAATCCTTCGCTGGTTCCGAATGCACGCGACAGGCGCAGCGCCGTGTCGGCCGTGATGCCGCGTTTTCCCAGCACGATTTCATTGATGCGACGTGGTGGCACGCCGACCGCCCGCGCCAGCGCGTTCTGACTAACCCCCATGGGGATCAGAAATTCTTCCAGCAGAATTTCGCCGGGATGGATGTTTTTGAGTTTGGCCATGACTTACTCCTTCGTCAGTGGTAATCGACGATCTCGACACCGCCGCAGTTGCCGTCCTTCCAGGTGAAACAAATCCGCCATTGATCGTTGATGCGGATGCTGTGCTGCCCTTTGCGCCGGCCCTTCAGCGATTCAAGACGATTGGCCGGTGGAATGCGCAAGTCTTCCAGACGCTGCGCATTGTTCAGCATCCGCAGCTTGCGCCGAGCAATGTCCTGAATGCCGACGGGCAACCGGCGCGAATGATCGCCGCGCCAAATTGATTCGGTTTCCTTGTCGGAAAAATCGAGAATCATGCCAGACCATAACGCATTCCGTTATATAACGTCAAGCGTTATGGCGTGTCGGTTTTGCGGACTTCGACAAACTCCAGGGTATTCATGTCCGGATCACGGCAGAACAGCGCCGCGCGGCCCGACTTGCTGGCGGTGTATTTCACGCCTGCGGCATCGAGACGGCTTCTCAGCGCATCCATATCCCGAACGGCCAGCGCGATGTGGCGGTCGCGGCCGCCGTGCTCGGGGCGAACCGAATCCGCATCGGGGTAGGGCAACTGCATCAGGTGCAGTTGCTGGCCGCCACCCAGGTCATACCACTCGCCGGGGTAAGGCAGGTCGGGGCGATTCGGGAAACGCCTCAGTCCCAGCACCGATTCGTAGAAGGCCTTGGCCCGCGCCAGATCGGATACCAGCAGTCCGGCGTGGAGCAGCGCAGTGATATCAGACATGGCTTTTCTCTTTCACCTGATCGTCCTCCATGTGGCCGGAGAACAGGCTGGCGGCGACGATCATGACCGCGCCCACCCACTCCTGCAGCCCCATGCGTTCCATGGACAGAAAGTAGGCCGCGACCGCCGCCACCACCAGTTCGAACAAAAAGATGACGATGGCCTGGTTGGCCGGCACACGGGCCAGACCGTACTGCACCGCATAGGTCATGCTGCCGATCGCGATGCCGACGCTGAGCAGCAGCAGCCAGACCTTCCACCCCGCGTGTTCGACGAAATCGAGTTCGCCCGGATAGAGCCAGAGGCCGATCACCGTCAGCACCGCCACGCCGATCCAGATCGACACCGACTTTGTCCCCTCGGTGACGCCACCGAGATGGCGGCTGATCACGTTGCTGAAGGCGAACATCACCCCCGCCGACAGCGACAGCCACTCGGCACGGTTGGTCGGCAGCGGCAGGCCGCCGCCGGGCTGCCACAGCATCACCATCGCGCCGCCCGCCGCCAGCGCCATCACCACCCAGCCGGCACGGTTGAGTTTTTCATGCAACAGAAACCGCGCGAACAGCACCGTCCACAGCGGAGACAGGAAGAACAGCAGCAGCACGCGCACCACCTCGCCCTGCAGCATCGCCAGCACGTAGGCCAGGTTGGTCCAGCCCGCGGCCAGCCCCAGCGCGGTCAGCCACAGCCACTGGCTGCGCGCACGCTGCAGTTCGCGGCCATGCAGCCAGCCAAGCGCAAGCAGCGGCACGGCGTAGGTGATCAGGCTCGACGCGATCCCGCCGACGCCGGCCTCGTTGAGCAGGCGATAGGGATACCACATCAGCCCCCACAGGGTGGCGGCATAGACCAGGCTGCTGATGGCAAGGGTGCGCTGCAGGGGAATCGAGGGCATGGGGCTTTATAATGCGGGGCTTAATCAGAATCCAGACAGCAATGAATCCGCGTCTCGAACAACTCCATCCCTATCCGTTTCAAAAGTTGCGCGAACTGTTCGCGGGGGTAACGCCGAATCCCGATCTCGCGCCGATCAACCTGTCGATCGGCGAGCCCAAACATCCGACCCCGCAGTTCATCAAGGATGCGCTGGTCGCGGGCCTGGGTGGGCTTTCGAATTATCCCATCACTCAGGGCTCGGATGCGCTGCGTGCCTCGATTGCTGCGTGGGCCGGGCGCCGCTACGGCGTGAAGCTCGATCCGGCGACCGAAGTGCTGCCGGTGAACGGCTCGCGCGAGGCGCTGTTCGCGTTTGCCCAGGCCAGCGTCGATTCCAGCCGCCATGGCCGCCGCGTCGTCATTTCGCCCAACCCGTTCTACCAGATCTACGAAGGCGCAGCGCTATTGGCCGGCGCCCGCCCCTTCTTCCTCAACACCCTGCCTGAAAACAATTTCAAAATGGACTGGTCGCGCGTGCCGGACGACCTGTGGGAGCAGGTGAATCTGATCTACGTCTGCTCGCCCGGCAACCCCACCGGCAAGGTGATGTCGCTCGCCGACTGGAAAGAACTGTTCGACCTGTCGGACCAGCATGGCTTCGTCATCGCGGCCGACGAATGCTATTCGGAAATCTATTTCCCTCACCCCAACCCTCTCCCGGGGGGAGAGGGAGCGAACGCCGAGCCCAAACCGGCTAATGGGCAGCCGCCGCTCGGCGCGCTGACCGCCGCGCAGCAGCTCGGCCGCGGCCTCAAGAACCTGATCGTGTTCAACTCGCTGTCCAAGCGCTCCAACGTGCCTGGCCTGCGCTCCGGCATGGTGGCGGGCGACGCCGCGATCATGAAGTCGTTCCTGCTCTACCGCACCTATCACGGCAGCGCGATGAGCCCGATGGTGCAAACCGCCAGCATCGCGGCATGGAACGACGAGGCGCACGTGGTCGAGAACCGCCGCCAGTACGCCGAAAAGTTCGCCGCCGTGATGCCGCGCTTGAAGTACGTGCTGTCTTTCGATGCACCCGATGCCGCCTTCTACCTGTGGGCGCGGGTGCCGGGCGGCGACGATGCCGCGTTCGCGCGCGGCCTGTATGAAACGCAGCATGTGACCGTGCTGCCCGGCAGCTACCTCGCGCGCGATGCCGCCGGCGTCAACCCGGGACAAGGCTTCGTCCGCATTGCGCTGGTCGACAGCCTTCCCGCCTGCGTCGAGGCGGCCGAACGCATCGTGCGCTTTGTGGGCGAGGCGGCTTGAACAACATGCAACCCTTCAACACCGGGTGCGCTGTGCGCACCTTTAAGGAGACGCTGATTCATTGGTCATTGCGAGGAGCGTAGCGACGCGGCATGCGATCCCACATGGACTTCAGCCCATAGTGGATCGGAGTCCTTTAGGGCAGTCCAGAAATGCCTGATTAATCAATACGCTGGATTGCCGCGCTTCGCTCGCAATGACCGCCATATGTGTTTCCATTAACGCTGACCTGAAAGGAAAACCATGCGCCAACTGCTTGTGTCTGCCCTGCTCGTATTCGCTTCGTTTACCGCCCAGGCCGGGCAGTCCGAATCGGAAGATGCCGTCACCAACATCCTGTTCGACGAGAACATGGAAAACGTTTCCTACTCGCTGCGCGGGGATGGCTTTGTCGATATATCGTTCGGCATTGCCGTGGCGGAAAAGGACTACATCCGCATCGTCGAACGCCTGCGCAAGCACCCCGACATCCCCGGCGTGCTGGCCGGCCGGGGCTCGAAAAATTACTGTGCCATCCCTTAACAATCATTTCGTCAACGCAAGGAAACACCATGCAAGAGCTGCAGAACATCATTGAAGACGCTTTCGAGCGCCGTGCCGACATCACCCCGCGCAACGCCGACGCCAAGCTCAAGGACGCCGTCATGTCGGTGATCGACATGCTCGACAAAGGGCAACTGCGCGTCGCCGAACGGAGTGAAGGCCAGAACTGGATCACCCACCAGTGGATCAAGAAGGCCGTGCTGCTGTCCTTCCGCCTGGAAGACAACGCCTTCATCAAGGGCGGCTTCACCAACTATTTCGACAAGGTGCCGTCGAAGTTCGCCGACTACAACAGCCGCGATTTCCGCGAAGGCGGCTTCCGCGTGGTGCCGCCCGCAGCTGCGCGGCGCGGCTCCTACATCGCGAAGAACGTGGTGCTGATGCCCTCCTACGTCAACATCGGCGCCTACGTCGGCGAAGGCACCATGGTCGACACCTGGGCCACGGTCGGCTCCTGCGCCCAGATCGGCAAGAACGTGCATCTCTCGGGCGGCGTCGGCATCGGCGGTGTGCTGGAGCCGATGCAGGCCGGCCCGACGATCATCGAGGACAATTGCTTCATCGGCGCGCGTTCCGAGGTCGTGGAGGGCGTCGTCGTGGGTGAAGGCTCCGTCATCTCGATGGGCGTGTTCATCGGCCAGTCCACCAAGATCGTCGACCGCGCCACCGGCGAGGTCTTCATGGGCCGGGTGCCGCCATACTCGGTCGTCGTGTCGGGCAGCATGCCCGGCAAGCC
>JBAVWB010000099.1:0-19750 GCA_049697615.1 Thiobacillus sp.
GCCCTCGCCCGAGCGCGCATTCGCCGCCGCCGCGCGGCTGATGGCGGCGGGCGCACACATGGTCAAGCTGGAAGGCGGCGCAGTGATGGTCGAGACCGTGGCCTTTCTCACCCAACGCGGCATCCCGGTGTGCGCGCATGTGGGCCTGCTGCCGCAATCGGTGAACCAACTCGGCGGCTACAAGGTGCAGGGGCGCGAGGAGGAGGCCGCCGCGCAACTGATCGCAGACGCGCGCGCACTGGAAGCCGCCGGCGCCGGATTGATCGTGCTGGAAATGGTGCCGGCGGCGCTGGCGAAGGCGGTCACCGCGGCACTCACCATCCCGACCATCGGCATCGGTGCCGGCGCCGATTGTTCCGGCCAGGTACTGGTGCTGTACGACCTGCTGGGCCTGGTCCCACGCGCGCCGAAATTCTCGAAGAACTTCCTCGCCGGCACCGACAGCATCGAGGCAGCAGCGCGCGCCTACGTGGACGCCGTCAAATCGGGCGCCTTCCCGGCCGCCGAACACGCCTTCTGATGCAGGTCCTGCATACCGCCTTGGAGTTGCGCGCCGCGCTCGCCGGCGAAACCCGCACCGCCTTCATGCCGACCATGGGCAATCTGCACGCCGGCCATATCTCGCTGGTCGAACAAGCCAGGCAGTACGGCCAGCCGGTGATCGCGAGCATCTTCGTCAACCCGCTGCAGTTCGGCGCCGGCGAGGATTTCGAGCGCTATCCGCGCACCCTGGCCGCCGACTGCGAGAAGCTCGCCGCCGCCGGCTGCGATTTCGTTTTTGCGCCCGACGTGACCGAGATGTATCCGGTGCCGCAGACCTTCACCGTGCAGCCGCCCGACAGTCTGGCGAACGACCTGTGCGGCGCGTTTCGGCCCGGCCACTTCAGCGGCGTCGCCACCGTGGTGCTGAAACTCTTCAATCTGGTGCAGCCGCGGGTGGCCATGTTCGGCAAGAAGGATTTCCAGCAGTTGTTCGTCATCCGCGAGTTGGTGCGGCAGTTCAACCTGCCGATCGACATCGTCGCGGGCGATACCCTGCGCGATCCCGACGGGCTGGCAATGAGTTCGAGGAACGCCTATCTCGGCGCGTCAGAGCGTATCCAGGCGGCGCAACTGCAGCGCGAACTTGCCGCCATCGTCGCGGCGGTGCGAGCAGGCGAACGTGACTTCGAGGCGCTTACCGCCACCGCCGCCCGCCACCTGAAAATGGCGGGCTGGCGCGTCGACTACGTCGCGCTACGCGATGCCGCGACCCTGCAGCCGCCCACCCCTGACAGTACCCGGCTGGTGGTGCTGGGCGCAGCCTGGCTGGGCAACACCCGGCTGATCGACAACCTCGATTTCGCCAATCCGTTCGTGTAAACAAGGCCCGCCGCACCGCCGCCATGAACACCGTTCGCCCCTACAAGCGACTTCTCGGGGTTCTCCTGTTTCTGGTCCTGCTGCTGGCGATCTTCGAGTTGTCCGGCCTGCGTAGCCATTTCAATCTGGCCTACCTGCATCAGATACTGGTCGACAACCCGATCACCGGTCTGGTCGTTTTCATCCTGATTTTTGCGCTGGGCAATCTGGTGCAGATACCGGGCTGGATTTTTCTGGCCGCGGCTGTGCTCGCGCTGGGGAAAACCTGGGGCGGAATGGCGACCTATGTCGCAGCCATCATTTCGTGCACCGCCACTTTTTTCACCATCCGGCTTGTTGGCGGCGACGCGCTCCGCAGCCTGGATGGCAAACTCGCAATACGCCTCTTGAGTCAGCTCGACGCCCATCCGATCAGAAACATCGTGCTGTTGAGAATGCTGTTCCAGACAGTCCCGCCGCTCAATTACGCCCTCGCCATGTCGGGCATCCGTTTTCGCGATTACCTCGTGGGCACGCTGCTCGGCCTTCCCCTGCCGATCATGGCGTACTGCCTATTCTTCGATTACCTGTCCGTCCAATTGCACCTGCATTGATCACTCGGAAAATCCAAACCCAATCCCGGCTCGGGCAACGTGTTCTGGAGACTTGACGGGCCTTCTGGATGACCGGGGCGTTTTGGTATAATGGCTGTCCATTTTTTGTGAGGGCACCGTCATGCAAAGAACGATGCTCAAGTCCAAGCTGCACCGGGCGACCGTCACGCACTCCGAGCTGCACTACGAAGGCTCGTGCGCGATCGACGAAACCCTGCTGGACGCGGCCAACATCCACGAGTACGAGCAGATCCAGATCTACAACATCACCAATGGTGAGCGCTTCACGACGTACGCCATCCGCGCGGCACGTGATTCCGGAATCATTTCGGTGAACGGCGCTGCCGCGCACAAGGCGAATCCGGGCGACCTCGTCATCATCGCCACCTACGCGGTCTACAACGAACTGGAACTGGCGCGCTACGAGCCGGAACTGGTCTACGTGGACGCGGACAACCGCATCATGGACACCCGCCACGCCATTCCGGTGCAGGCGGCCTAAAAATCAGTGTTTACCTAAAACAAAAAGGCCGGGGAAACCCCGGCCTTTTTGTTTCTGCGCGCCCGGCAGGCAAGCGCGCCTATTTCAGCTTCCAGATGTCGTTGTTGTATTCCTGCATGGTGCGATCGGTCGAAAAGAAGCCGCTCGACGCCGTGTTGAGGATGCTCATGCGCGTCCATCGGTCTTTGTCCTGCCAGGCCTGCGATACCCGCTCCTGCGCGTCGACATAGCTGCGGAAGTCGGCCAGCACCATCCACGGGTCGTGCGGGCTCAGCAAGGTGTCCAGGATCATGTCGAAGATGCCCGCCTCGCACAGGTTGAAGTGGCCCGATCGCAACAGGTCGATGACCTCGCGCAGTTCGGGGTCATTGTCCACGTAGGTCATCGGCTGGTATTGCGGACGCAATGCCTCGACCTCCTCGGCATGCAGGCCGAACAGGAAGAAGTTTTCCTCGCTCACCGCTTCCAGAATTTCAATGTTGGCCCCGTCGTAGGTGCCGATGGTGATGGCGCCGTTCATCATGAATTTCATGTTGCCAGTGCCGGAGGCTTCCTTGCCCGCGGTCGATATCTGCTCCGACAGGTCGGTTGCGGGCGCGATGATTTCCATGCTGGTCACCCGGTAGTTGGGCAGGAATGCGACCTTCAGCCGGCCATCGACGTCGGGGTCGCTGTTGACCACCTCGGCCACGCTGTTGACGAGCTTGATGATGCGCTTGGCCATCGCGTAGCCGGGCGCGGCCTTGCCGCCGATCAGCACGCAGCGGTCCGCCCAGCCGTCCAGCCGGCCACGGTTGATGCGGTTGTACAGGTGGATTACGTGCAGCACGTTGAGCAGCTGCCGCTTGTATTCGTGGATGCGCTTGACCTGCACGTCGAACAGCGCGTCCAGGTTGAACTCGACCCCGCACTCGGCTTCGACCAGTTCGGCAAGGCGCGCCTTGTTGGCGCGCTTCACCGCGCGCCACTCGGCGTGGAATTCCGTGTTTTTCAGATCGGCCAGCGGTTTCAGCTTTTCCAGCTGCGACAGGTCGGCGACCCAGTCTTCGCCGATCTGCCGGCTGATGAGCGCGCTCATGCCAGGGTTGGCGTGCGCCACCCAGCGGCGAGGCGTGACGCCGTTGGTCTTGTTGTTGAACTTGCCCGGCCACAGTTCGACGAAATCGCGGAACAGGCCTTCCCTCAGCAGCTTCGAGTGCAGCGCGGCGACGCCGTTGACCGAGAAGCTGCCAACGATAGCGAGATAGGCCATGCGCACCTGGCGCACCCCGCCCTCCTCGATGATCGACATGCGGCGCCGGCGATCGTTGTCGCCCGGCCATTTGATCGACACCTCGCGCAGGAAGCGCGCATTGATTTCGTAGATGATCTCCAGCGGGCGTGGCAGCAGGCGCTCGAACAGCGCAACCGGCCAGCGCTCCAGCGCCTCGGGCAGCAGGGTGTGGTTGGTGTAGGCCATGCAGTGCGAAGTGATGGCCCAGGCCTCGTCCCACTGCATGCGCGCCTCGTCGAGCAGCAGGCGCATCAGTTCGGCCACCGCAATGGTCGGGTGGGTGTCGTTCATCTGAAACACGTTGTGCTCGGCGAACTTAGACAGGTCGCTGTTGCCTGCCGAAATCCACTGGCGCAGCGCATCCTGCAGGCTGGCCGACGCCAGGAAATACTGCTGGCGCAGGCGCAGCTCCTTGCCGCTCTCGCTGGCGTCGTTGGGATAGAGCACCATGGAAATGTGCTCGGCGTGGTTCTTTTCCTGCACCGCTTCGGTGTAGCTGCCGGCGTTGAATTCATCGAGATTGAATTCGTCGGTGGCGGCCGATTTCCACAAGCGCAGGGTGTTGACCACCTGGTTGCGGTAACCCGAAATCGGCATGTCGAACGGGATCGCCAGCACGTCGTTGGTGTCCGCCCAGCGCGCACGATGGATGCCCTCCTTGTCATGAAAATGCTCGGTATGGCCGCCAAAGGGCACGCGGCAGGTGAATTCAGGCCGCTCGACCTCCCACGGATTGCCATCGCGCAGCCAGTGGTCGGGATCCTCGATCTGGTAGCCGTTGTCGATGTGCTGGTGGAACATGCCGTATTCGTAATGGATGCCGTAGCCCATCACCGGCAGGTTCAGGGTGGCGCAGCTGTCCATGAAGCACGCGGCCAACCGTCCCAAGCCGCCATTGCCAAGACCCGCATCAGCTTCCTCCTCGATCACGGCTTCCAGCGTCTGGCCATAACTGTGCAGGGCGTCGCGCGCCGTTTCGTCCAGCCCCAGGTTGAGCACATGGTTGGCCAGCGCGCGCCCGATCAGGAACTCCATGGAGAGGTAATAACCGCGCCGCTTGCCCGGCTGGTCGCGCTGCATGTAGGTGTTCATCCAGTCAGACATCAGGCGGTCGCGCAGCGTCCACGCCAGCGCCTGGTAGGTGTAGACGGGCGAGCTGCCGTGCAGGCGGCCCAGGTGATAGAACTTGTAACGCTCGAAGTCCTGGGTGAAGGCTTCGCTGTTGTTCGGCAGCGGCTTCAGGGCGACGCAGGAAGCGGCAGGTTTAGCGTCTGGCATGGTGGCTCCCTTCAGGCTTGGGTGGAATAGAGTTCGAGGTAATGGCCGGCGCTCTCGGACCAGTCGAACGACTGGCGCATGCCGGTCTGCTGCAGGCGGCGCCACTGCGCGGGCTGGCGATACAGGTCGAGCGCGCGGTGGATGGCTTCCAGGAAGGCTGCCACGCCGGGCGTGTCGAACACGAAACCGGTGGCGCTGGCGTCATCCAGCGTAACCGCGTTTGCATCGACCACGGTGTCGGCGAGGCCGCCGGTCTTGTACACGACGGGCGGGGTGCCGTAGTGCAGGCTGTACATCTGGTTCAGCCCGCACGGCTCGAAACGCGAGGGCATCAGGAACATATCCGTGCCGGCTTCAATCTGGTGCGCCAGCGACTCGTCATAACCGATTTCCACGAACAACCGATCCGGATACTGCTGGGCCAGCCGCGTCAGTTTCTGCTCGTACACGGCCTGTCCGCTACCCAGCAACACGAAGCGTGCGTCGGTCTCGGCGAGCAGCACCGGGATCGCGGCCAGCACCCAGTCGATGCCCTTCTGCTCGACCAGCCGTCCGACCAGCCCCAGCAGCGGCGCCTGCATCGCCGCATCGTCGGCGTGGGGCAGGAAACGCTCGAGCAGGGCCTGCTTGTTGCGCCGCTTGCCGGGCTGGATGCGGCCCATCGAATAATGGGCGGGCAAATGCGGGTCGGTGGACGGATTCCAGATCGTGGTGTCGATGCCGTTCAGGATGCCGTGCAGCTTGTTTTGCCGGGAAAGCAGCAGGCCATCGAGCCCATAGCCGAATGCGGGGGTGCAGATTTCGGCGGCGTAGGTGGGGCTCACGGTGGTGACGGCATCGGAATAAATGATGCCCGCCTTCAGCATCGAAAAGCCGCCGTGGAATTCCACCCCTTCGGGCGACCACCAGTGGGTGGGCAACTGCAGGCGCACGAAATCGGTGTGCGAAAAATGGCCGCCATAGGCCAGGTTGTGAATGGTGAAAACGGTTTTAGGGCGCAGTTGTTGGTCGGCCAGGAATGCGGCGACCAACCCGCTCTGCCAGTCGTGGGTGTGCACCACCGCCGGCTGCCATCCCAGGTCCAGCGCGTCCTGCGCCAGCAGCGCCGCCACCCGCGCAAACACCGCGAAGCGTTCGGCATTGTCCGGCCAGTCGTGGCCGCTGGCACTGACATAGGGATTGCCTGCGCGGTCGAACAGCGGCGGACAGTCGACCACCCACAGCGGAAAGGCAAAATCGGGATGGTGCGTTTCCAGGATGCGCGCGCTGACGATGCCTTCGGCACCGCGCACGTCGAGCCAGCCGAGTATGCGCACCTGGTCGAGCTGGCGCAGCAGCGCGCGATAACCCGGCAGCACCAGGCGGATGTCGGCGCCGCGCGCATGCAGCGCGTGCGGCAGGCTGTACAGCACGTCGCCCAGCCCGCCGGTCTTCACCAGGGGATAGGCCTCGCTGGCCACAAACAGGACCTTCATTTTTCCGCGTTTCATTATTCTTTTCCGTCGTTTTCTTGTTCGATCAACTGCAGGGTTTAAGGAAGATGGCGCCCAGCGGCGGCAGCGTCACCTCCACGGAATACGGGTATCCCATCCACGGCAGGTTCTGCGGGCGCAGCGGCCGGCCGTTGCCGAGGTTGCTGCCGCCGTAGTACATCGAGTCGGTGTTCAACACTTCGCACCACGCCGCCGCCGACGGCACGCCGATGCGATAGGCGGTGCGCGGCACCGGCGTGAAGTTGAACAGCGCCACCAGCGGCGCCGATTCGTCCTGCCCCTGGCGCACGAAGCTCAGCACCGACTGGTCGGCGTCGTGGCAGTCGATCCAGCGGAATCCGCGCGGATCGAAGTCGAATTCATGCAGAGCCGCATCGTTGCGATACAGGTGGTTGAGATCGCGCAGCAGGCTGCGGATGCCGTCGTGGGCGGGGAAACCGAGCAGCATCCAGTCGAGCTGGCCGGATTCCTTCCACTCGTTCCACTGGCCGAATTCGCTGCCCATGAACAGCAGTTTTTTGCCCGGATGCGCGTACTGCCACGCATAGAACAGACGCAGGTTGGCGAAGCGCTGCCAGGTGTCGCCCGGCATCTTGTCGAGCAGGCTTTTCTTCAGGTGCACCACTTCGTCGTGCGACAGCGGCAGCACGAAGTTTTCGGTCCACGCGTACATCTGGCTGAAGGTCAGCTGGTTGTGCTGGTACTTGCGGTAGATCGGTTCCTTTTCGATGTAATCGAGGCTGTCGTTCATCCAGCCCATGTTCCACTTCATCGAAAAACCCAGCCCGCCGAGTTCGACCGGCCGCGACACCGCCGGCCACGCAGTCGATTCCTCGGCGATGGTCAGCACGCCGGGGAAGCGGCCGTGCACTTCGGTGTTCATTTCGCGCAGGAAATGGATCGCCTCAATGTTCTCGCGACCGCCGAACTGGTTCGGCAGCCATTCGCCCGGCTTGCGCGAGTAGTCGAGGTAGAGCATCGAGGCGACGGCGTCGACGCGCAGGCCGTCGATGTGGAACTCGTCCAGCCAGTACAGCGCGTTGGCGACCAGGAAGTTGCGTACCTCGTTGCGGCCGAAATCGAAGACCAGCGTGCCCCATTCCTGATGCTCGCCGCGCCGCGGGTCGGCGTGCTCGTACACCGGCTCGCCGGTGAAGCGCGCCAGCGCGAAATCATCCTTGGGAAAATGCGCCGGCACCCAGTCGAGCAGCACGCCGATATCGGCCTGGTGGCAGGCATCGACGAAGGCGCGGAAATCGTCCGGCGAGCCGAAGCGCGCGGTCGGCGCGTAATAGCCCGACACCTGATAACCCCACGAGGCATCGAGCGGATGCTCGGCCACCGGCATCAGTTCGATGTGGGTGTAGCCGAGGTCCTGAACATAGGGAATCAGCTCGGTAACCAGCTCGCCCCAGGTATAAAAGCTGCCGTCGTCGTGGCGCCGCCAGGAACCGGGGTGCAGTTCGTAAATGCTGATCGGACGATGCTGCCAGTCGAAGCGGGCGCGCGCATCGATCCACGCGCTGTCCTTCCAGGCGTACACCGTGTCTTCGGGCACGCGGCTGGTGGTCTCGGGGCGCAGAAACATCTGCCGCGCATAGGGATCGGTCTTTCTCGCCAGCTGGCCGTGCTGGCCGAGGATTTCATATTTGTAGGCGTGGCCGGCGTCAAGGCCGGGAATGAACAACTCCCACATGCCCGAGGTGCCGCGGCAGCGCATCGGGTGGCGGCGGCCGTCCCAGTCGTTGAAGTCGCCGACCACGCTGACGCGCTGCACCGCCGGCGCCCAAACGGCGAACAGGCAGCCGTCGACGCCGTCGATGGTTTTCAGGCGCGCGCCGAGCACTTTCCAGGCTTCGAAATGGCGCCCCTCGCCGAGCAGATAGAGGTCCATCTCGCCCAGTTGCGGCGCGAAGCTGTAGGGGCTTTGCGAGGTATGCCACTCGCCTTTGCCCTTGTCCTGCCAGCGCATGACCGGATGCGGGTCGACCTTGCTGCCTGCCGGCAGGATCCGTTCGAAACAGTCGGTTCCGGTCACGCGCGTCATGCGGCCGCCGGCCACTTCGACCGCTTCGGCCGCCGGCAGGAATTCACGGATCAGGGTGCTGCCGTCGGGCTGGACATGCACGCCCAGCACCTCGAACGGATCGTGATGCGTTCCGGTCTGCACGCGCAGGATCGGTGGGCTGATTGCAGGCAGGCTGGCGCCGCGCGGGTCTTTAAGGGGCGCATTCATGGATGGGGCTGATTCTCGCATCGGTGGGCTTTCTGGTTTTTCTCATGCAAACGGGATGCCAGGTCGGACGGCACGGCCGCCCACTCAAAGCGCCAGGCCCAGTTGCCATTGTCTGTGCCCGGGGTGTTCATGCGTGCCTCGCTGCCCAGGCGCAGCACATCCTGCATCGGCAAAATCGCCAGCGCGGCGCGGCTTTGCAGCACGGTATCGATCATCGCATCCGGCACCGCGTCGGGGTCCCGCACATCGAGCTGCTGCATCACCTGCAGCCGCACCTCATCGGGCAGCACGCGCCACCAGCCCAGCGTGGTGTCGTTGTCGTGGGTGCCGGTGTAATACACGGTGTCGGGCTGCACATTTTCGGGCTTGTGCGGATTGTCGGCATGCTGGTCAAACGCGAATTGCAACACAGCCATGCCGGGCAAGCCAAACTGGTGGCGCAGCGCGGTGACGTCGGGCGTGATGATGCCGAGGTCCTCGGCCACCAAAGGCAGTTCACCCATCTCGGCGGCGATGGCCTGCAGCAGCGCCGCGCCGGGCGCCTCGACCCACTCGCCGTGGATGGCAGTCGGTTCGCTGGCGGGGATCACCCAGGCTGCCGCCAGACCGCGGAAGTGATCGATGCGTACCAGGTCGAACCAATCGAAATGCGCGGTGAGCCGCGCCCGCCACCAGGCGAAGTTGTCGGCCTGCATCGCCGCCCAGTTGTAGTGCGGGTTACCCCAGCGCTGCCCGGTTTCGGAAAAGTAATCCGGCGGCACCCCGGTCACCACCGTGGGATGCCCCTCGGCATCCAGCAGGAACAGATCGCGCTGCGCCCACACGTCGGCGCTGTCGTGGGCGACGAAAATCGGCATGTCGCCAAACAGCTGGATGCCGCGCGCCTTCGCCTGTGCGCGAATGCGCTGCCAGTGCAGGGTCGCGCGATACTGCTCGACCATCACCGCGTTCAGCTTGTCGGCGTGGGAGACGTCGAATGCGGCCAGCGTCCTGGCATCGCGGTCTCGCAGCGCAACCGGCCAGTCGGTCCAGGTGGCGTTGCCCTCCTCCGCCTTGATCACCACGAAGCGCGCAAAGTCCACGAGCCAGTGGGCCTGCTGGCGGCGCCAGTCGGCAAAGCCATGCAGATCGACCGGCGCAGCGGAAAACAGCCCTGGATTGACCGCGAAGGCCGACGCGCACTGATAGGGCGACAGGCCGGCAAGCGGCACACCCAGCGGCAGCATCTGCCACACGCTGAATCCTGCAGACTGCAGGAAATCCATCCAGCGTCCGGCATCGGCCAGCGTGCCGGACGGCAGCGAGGTCGGATGCAGCAGCAAGCCGGCGCGATGGGTGTCGAAGTTCATTCGGGAAATCCAAATGCGATCCGCGAAGGACGCGAAGAGACGCGAAGAAAAGCAAAAGTTTGTATTTGTTTGTGCCTGCGCAGTAACCGTTGCGAAAGCACATGTCCTTGTCCAGGTTTACTTCGCGCTTCTTCGCGTCCTTCGCGGATAAAGGTTCTAGTCAGGTTCATTATGCGTTCCTGCGCATGGTGCCGGCGTTTTCCGCCAGGCCGCCGCCACTCGACAGCGGCACGTCGAGCAGGGCCGGCGGCGCCACGCCGAGCAGGCGGTACAGCTCGCGCAACTGGGTGCGATAGAGCTGCTCGAAATCGCTGACACTGCCCGACGGGTTGTAGTCGCCGAACCACCAGAACCAGTCGGAGCCTTCGCACACGGCAAGTTGGCGGGAGGCCAATGCCTGCTGGTCGGCGTTCAGCCTGCCGGCGGCCATCACGCTGTCGTACGCCTGTTTGGCGGCGACCAGGTAGTCCCAGCCGCGGTTCTTGTCTTCCGATCCGATCCAGGTCGAGAAGCTGCCGTAGACCCAGCTGCCGGCCGCCAGCCGCTTCATCGGTTTGGCAGGCGCGTGCGTGGCCTGCTCGGCGAAGGTGCTGACCTTGAGCGTGGGGTGGCTGGACAGCGTCTTGTACAGCGCATCCAGAAAATGATGGCCGTTGTCGGGGTAATACTCCCAGGCGTTTTCACCGTCGAGGATGACCGAGACCACATGGTGGTTGGCGTCCTTGCCGAAAAAACTGGCGATGTTTTCCAGGTGCTGGACGAAATCGGCCACCGCGTCGTCGGCGTGCCAGTCACTGTACTTGAAGCCGATCAGGTCCGACAGGCCGTCGTCGCGGAAAAACACCCGCGCCTTGAAACCGTCGATGCGTATCGGGGAGAACAGGGATTGCCTGCTTTGCAGTTCCGCTTCCGCGCAATCCGACCTGGCGCAGCTGTTGCGCCACACCCCCTCGCCCGAGGCGGTCCATGCAAAGTCCATTTCGTCGAGTTGGGCCAGCGCATCCTCGCTCACCCCGCCTTCGGACAGCCAGACGCCCGCCGGCTTCCTGCCGAAATAGCGTTCGAACACCGTGACACCATGCTGCAGATGCCAGCGCGCGCGCGCCGAACCGCCCGGATAGGCCGGAGCTTCGGGAACGGGAACGTCGGGCAGTGCATCGCGCAGGTTGGCGAAATCGTTCAGCAGCGGCACGATGGGATGGCCGTAGGGCGTCATCGACAACTCGATCTGCCCGCTGTCGGCGAGCGCGCGGTAGCGCGGAATCAGCCCGGCCATGCAGTGCTGCATCAGATGCAGCAGTTCATGGCGGTCGGCGGAAGAAAAGCCATTTTCCTGTGCCATCAGCCGCTGCACCAGCGGCAGCTGGCGCAGCGAGTTCCCCAGCCAGGCGAGGTGATACCAGGTCAGAAGGTCCAGAAAATACTGCTCGGACAAATAGCCCAGATGAGACTGCATGTCAGCGCTGCCGGCCTCATTGGCGGCGGTCATGCGCACCAGACGATGGAAAGCGGGATACGGATGAATCATGCGCGGGGCATGACAGCGCTGGCAATCCTGGATGATGCGCTGGCGGCTCGCAGCATCCGACGGAATGCGCTCGATGCCGGACAGCAGGTTGAGCATGTGGTCCTGGGTGGGCTTGCCATGCTTCAGCAGCACGTCGAGTTGCTGCGCGTAATCATCCATCTGCTCCAGCAGCACCGGCGCGAAATTCACCACCGCCTGCATGCCGGGATGCCGTTCCAGGTGCGCGGCCATGTCGCTGTAATCCTTGATGCCGTGCAGGTACACCCAGGGCAGGTGATACGCGCCCTTGAGGCCTTCGCGGTAATACGGCTGATGCATGTGCCAGCACAGCACCACGTTGAGCGATTTAGCCGTCATAGTCGTTGTGCAGCCTCGCGTACAGGTTCTGGCCGAGCATGGCCGGGGTCACCAGCACGATGCCCTCGGGGGTCACGTGAAAACGCTTGGCATCCTCGACCGGATCCTCGCCGATGATCGTGCCGTCCTCGATCACGCAGCCCTTGTCGATGATGGCGCGGCTGATGCGGCAATGGCTGCCGATGCTGACCTTGGGCAGGATCACGCTGTCCTTGATCAGGCTGTAGTTTTCCACCGTGGTGGCAAAGAACAGCACTGAGCGCTTGACCCGCGCGCCCGACAGGATGCAGCCGCCGGCGATCAGCGAATCGATCGCCTCGCCGCGTCGTCCTTCGTCGTCGAGAATGAATTTGGCGGGCGGATACTGCGGCTGGTAGGTCCAGATCGGCCAGTCGCGGTTGTACAGGTTGAGTTCGGGTTCGACCGAACACAGCTCCATATTGGTCTGCCAGTAGGAATACAGCGTGCCGACGTCGCGCCAGTAGGCGGGATTGCCGTCCTTGTTGCGGAAGGGGAAGGCGATGGCCCGCGATTTGCCGATATTGTCGGGAATGATGTTCTTGCCGAAATCGTGGCTGGACTTGGTATTGCCCGCATCGTCGATCAGCGTCTTGTAGAGAAAGTCCTTGGAGAAAATGTAAATCCCCATCGACACCAGCGCGATGCCGGGCTTTCCGGGAATGCAGTCGGGGTGTTTGGGTTTCTCGGTGAAGTGGGTGATGTTCATCTCCGCGTCGACCGACATCACGCCGAATCCGCTCGCCTCGTCCGCCGGCACCTCGATGCTGCCGACGGTGAAGTCCGCGCCGGTCCGCACGTGGTGCAGCAGCATTTCCGAGTAGTCCATGGTGTAGACGTGATCGCCACCCAGCACCAGCACGTACTCGGGGTGGTGGCGCTGCATGATGTCGATGTTCTGGAACAACGCGTCGGCGGTGCCCTGGTACCACTCTTTCTTGTTGGTGCGCTGCTGCGCCGGCAGGATTTCCACGAACTCGCCGATCTCGGCACGCATGAAGCCCCAGGCCCGTTGCAAATGCCGGATCAGCGAATGCGACTTGTACTGGGTGAGCACGCCGATGCGGCGAATGCCCGAGTTGACGCAGTTGGACAGCGCAAAGTCGATGATGCGGTACTTGCCGCCGATCGGCACCGCGGGCTTGGCGCGCCATGCCGTCAGGTCCTTCAACCGGGAGCCTTCGCCGCCCGCCAGCACCAGCGCCAAGGTCCGGCGCGTGAGATCGGTCACCATCTTGGGCTCGGTGTAATAGCGGTAGAGCCGTTCCTGCTCGTCCTTGGAAATCGTCATATCCCTCTCCAGATTGCTGCCGGTATGAAATAAAAAACGTGCGTATTCAAGGTGTGATCAAGGCGGGGCGAACGCGGTCGCAATCGCGCCCAGCACGCCCAGCCGCCGGTTGATGACCAGGAAAATCGGGGTGCGCTCGACCACGCTGCGCATCCGCCCCTTGTCGGTGGCCGCCGCCATGAAGCGCGGCGACTGCATGCGTCCATCCAGATGGGCGGCAATGCCGCCGGCGATATAGAGCCCGCCGCGCGGCTGCATCAGCAGCGCCACATTGCCGACCCAGGCCCCGTACAAATCGATGAACAGATCGAGCGCAGCACCGGCAGCCGGATCGCCGGCTTCGGCTCGCGCGACCAGGGCCGCACCGTCGACCGTTTCATCGGGCAGCACGGTGTTCCGTTCGGAGCAACAGAAGCGGTAAAGGTCGTTCATCGCCAAACCCGATACCACACGCTCCCACGATACATGACCATGCTCGGCGCGCAACCGCTCCAGCAGCCGCATCTGCACGGCATTGGCGGGTGCAAAGTCGATGTGGCCGCCTTCGCTGGCGTAATTGCGATAGCGGCCGTCATCAGCCACCGCCATGAAAGCCAGCCCCAGCCCGGTGCCCGCGCCGGTGATGGCGCGCACGCCACCCGGCTCGACCGGCTGCGGGTTGAGCGCGACGACGTCGGCCGCCGTCAGCATCGCCACGCCGGCGGCGGCGGCTTGGAAATCGTTGATGAATCGAACGCTGGACAAACCGAGCGTGGCCCGCATGTCGGCCGCATCGAGCACCCAGTTCAGGTTGGTCAGCACGGCATGCTGCGCGTGCAGGGGCCCCGGTAACGCCAGCAACAGGGCATCCGGAGGAACCGGCAGCCCGGAATCGGCAATGAACTGACGAACCAGGTCATCCGCCGTTGCAAATGCCGCACTCGGATATTCGCGCTCGAAACGCAGCTGACGGGATTGCTCGGTCTCGCCTGTAACCCAGGCCAGCCGGCACTTTGTTCCCCCGATATCGCCTGCAATCAACTCCATATATCCACTATAAGCCAGTCGTTCGATGGCTCATACGCCGGTAGTGGTTGATCAGCGCATTGGTCGAGGCGTCGTGGCCGCCCACCGGTGCATCGGCGTGCAGTTCGGGCAGGATGCGGCGGGCAAGCTGCTTGCCGAGTTCCACCCCCCACTGATCGTAGGAATTCAGGTTCCAGATCACGCCCTGCACGAAAATCTTGTGCTCATACAGCGCAACCAGCATGCCGAGCGCGTGCGGCGTCAGCTTCTGCAGCAGGATCGCGTTGCTCGGATGGTTGCCGTCGAACACCTTGTGCGAGACGAACTGGCCGCTCTGCGCCGAGCCCATTTCAAGCTGCGTCTCCTCGCGCGTGCGGCCGCGCATCAGCGCCTCGGTCTGCGCCAGGAAATTGGCGATGAGAATGTCGTGGTGTTCCTGCAGCTCGGTGTGCGGCTCGACCGACACGATGAAATCGGCCGGAATCATCTTGGTGCCCTGGTGCAGCAACTGATAGAAGGCGTGCTGGCCGTTGATGCCGGTGGCGCCCCAGACGATGGCGCCGGTGGCATAGTCGACCGCATTGCCGTCGCGGTCCACCGACTTGCCGTTCGATTCCATGTCGGCCTGTTCCAGATACGCGGGCAGGCTGCGCAGGTAGTGGTCGTACGGCAGGATCGCGTGCGATTCGGCGCTGAAGAAATTGTTGTACCAGACGCCCAGGAGCGCCAGGATCACCGGCATGTTCCTGTCGAGCGGGGCATGGCGGAAATGTTCGTCCATGGCATGCGCGCCTTCCAGAAGTTCGATGAAGCGCTCCGTCCCCACCGCCAGCACGATCGACAGGCCGATCGCCGACCACAGCGAATAGCGCCCGCCCACCCAGTCCCAGAACCCGAACATGTTGGCCGGATCGATGCCGAAGGCGGCAACCGCTTCGTTATTGGTCGACACCGCCACGAAATGCTGCGCAATATGCTTTTCCGACTGCGACTTCGCCAGGAACCAGCTGCGCGCGTAGTGCGCATTGGTCATCGTTTCCTGCGTGGTGAAGGTCTTGGACGACACGATGAACAGCGTCGTTTCCGGATTCAACTCTTCCAGCGCCTCCTTCACGTGGGCGCCATCGACATTGGAAATGAAGTGCACCTTCAGGCGCGGATGGCGATAAGGCTTCAGCGCCTGGTAGATCATCTGCGGCCCGAGGTCGGAACCGCCGATGCCGATGTTCACCACGTCGGTGATGCGCTCGCCGCTATAGCCGCGCCATTCGCCGCTACGCACCTTTTCCGCAAAGGCACCCATGCGCTCGATCACCGCATTCACTTTCGGCATCACGTCCTCGCCGTCGACGATGACCGGACGATTGCTGCGGTTGCGCAAGGCCACATGCAGCACCGCGCGGTTTTCCGTGTTGTTGATTTTCTCGCCGCTGAACATGCGCTCGCGCCAGCCTGCCACGTCCGCTTCCTCGGCCAGCCGCACCAGCAGGCCCATGGTTTCGTCGGTGATGCGGTTTTTCGAGTAATCCAGCAGCAATTCGCCCGCCTGTAGCGAAAAGCGCTCGAAGCGATGCGGATCGGCCGCGAACAGATCCCGCATGTGCACCGCATCCATCGCGGCCTGATGCGCCTTCAGCTGCAGGTAGACCGGGCGGTGCGTGGGCCCGGGAACCTCATTCTGTTTCTCTTGCGCTAATAGCGACGAAGCCATGCAGCGTTACCTCCTGATTCTGCGGAAAGTGCCGCGCCTTCCAATCCGGAACGGCATTCGAGGCCGCCCGATCCTCTTCAAGCAACGGCTGTGCCATTGACGAAGAAATGCGCTACGCTCTATTCAACAATAGGAAAAAATGGTGATGGGTTAGTGACAAACCCGAATGACGCCCCAACATCGCGCCAAAAATTCCAGGGGATGCAAAAAACAGGGGCAGCAGCGCACTTAAAAGGTGCCGTTGACGTGCAGACCATCATACCTCCCATTGGTACGCTATTTGCAGCTACCCGGTCATGAAAGGCCATCACGGCCTTCTCCGCCCAAAAGAACGAAGCAAGCCTTTGTTTTTATTGGAACTCGAATTTGAGTCTCGCTGCCGGCCTGTTCACCGTTCGGCAGCGACTGGCGAAAACTCATAGAAGGGATGCGACATGCATGTTTTGATCACGGGCGGCGCAGGGTTCATCGGATCGCATCTGGCGGAGCGTCATCTGGCGAATGGCGACCAGGTTTACGTGGTGGACAACCTGAGCACCGGTTCGCTCTCGAACATCGAGCCCTTTCGCGGCCATCCTGGTTTCCGCTTTGCCGAAGCCGACATCCTGCACTGGAACGGCCTGGACAAAGCCGTCGCCTGGGCCGACCGCATCTACCACATGGCCGCCGTCGTCGGCGTGAAGAAAGTACTTGAAGACCCGGTGGCGGTGATGGCGACCAACATGAACGGCACCGAGCGGGTCCTGCGCGCGATCCACCACGGCGGCTGGAATCCGCAGGTGATCATCGCCTCGACCTCGGAAGTCTATGGCTTCAACGAAAAGAGCAGCTTCGCCGAGACCGACAACATCGTGCTGCCGTCCGCCGGCCGCCTGCGCTGGGCCTATGCAGTGACCAAACTGGCGGACGAGTTCCTCGCCTTTTCCTATGCGCGCAAATACGGCCTCCACATCGTGGTGGTGCGCCTGTTCAACACCATCGGCCCCAACCAGGTCGGCCATTACGGCATGGTGGTGCCGAGCTTCGTCAAGCAGGCAGTGCGCAACGCGCCGCTCACCGTCTACGGCGAAGGCAACCAGACCCGATCCTTCTGCGACGTGCGCGACACCGTGGTGGCGCTGGATCGGCTCGCCGGCTGCCAGGAGGCATGGGGCGAAGTGGTGAACGTCGGCAACGACCAGGAAATCTCGATTCGCGATCTCGCCGAACTGATCGTGCAACGCACCCACAGCCAATCGCCGTTGCACTTCATGTCCTACAAGGATGCCTACGGCGAGGAATTCGAGGACGTCACGCACCGGCGTCCAGAACTCAACAAGCTGCGGGCCCTGACCGGATTCGCGCCGGAGTGGTCATTAAGAGACACTTTGGATGACCTGATCAAAAGGGATTGCACAATAAATCTGCGCGTGGCCTAGAATAGCCAGCCATGGCGACCACACCTTATTTCATCCTCAGCCCGAACACGGTGCTGAGCATCATCGGCTTGATCCACGGGTCGGACAAAACCGTCCCCAACCCGGCGGATGACTGGCGCGACGCCACCGTCGACGTGGTGATCCCGGCCTTCAACGAAGAAAACAACATCCCGCTGTGCCTGGCCGCGCTGGCGCGCCAGACGCGCAAGCCGACGCGCATCATCCTGATCGACGATGGCAGCCAGGACCGCACGGTCGAATACGCCCAGACCTTCTGCGATCTCAACGGCATGGACCTGATCGCGATTCAGCGCGCCCATTCCATCGGCAAGACCCCCACGCTGAAACGCCAGTCGCGCGAATTCGACTCCGATGTCGAATTCATCCTCGACGGCGACACCGTGCTGGAGTCGGACAACTACATCGAGCGCGTGGTGGAGGAACTCTACAAGGGCGTCGGCATCGCCAGCGCCTGCGGCACCGTGCTGCCGCTGCGCGACCGCGACCGCCGCGCCATGCTGGAAACCGACGCCCTGCGGAAATTCCTCGGCGCGCACCCGGAGGCCAGCATCTATCCGAAGGTGGGCTGGTTCCACCACTTGCAGCGCGGCATCACCGACATGTACCGCGACGTGCTGTACTACTTCCTGCAGAAGTTCGTGTACGTGGGCCAGATGGCCTTCTTCGGCAGCATCCTTAATCCGGTGGGCTGTGCCGTCGCGTATCGCCGGGACGTGCTGAAGACCATCGTGTTCGACCGCTACGAGCCGATCCTGGGCGACGATCTCACCAACTCGGAAGACATCTTCATCGGCTTCGCGATGAACGACAACGGCTACCGCAACATCCAGCTCACCGACGTCTACGCCCGTTCGCAGGAGCCGGAAGTAGGCCGCGTGCCGGGTCAGATCTATCTGTGGTCCTCGTCCTTCCTGCAAAGCTGCTATTACTTCGACGAGCTGATGCGCAGCCCGCTCAAGGCCCTGAAGCGCCGCCGCAAGAAGCAGGAAGAGCAGGCCGAGCTGGCGGCGGGCCTGGCCGAGAAGCGCGTGCACCACGAGCAGTACCGTCAGCCCTTCGGCATCGACTACACGGTCAAGTACGGCCGCCCCATTGGCTGGGTGCTGTTCATGTCGGCGTTCGAGAAAGTGGCGTTCCCGACGGCGCTTCTGATCATGATCCTGCTGCAGCTGTGGGAGCCGCTGGCAATCACGCTGATTGCGGAAACCGCCGTGGCCACGGGCATCCTGGTCACCGTGGCCAAGGGACACCGGCTGGAATACTTCTTCAAGGGCTTGCTGATCACGCCGCTGCGCTATGCGGTGCTGCTGTTCGACCTCATCACCATCGGCCGCTTTGCCGCCGATCTGTGGATCTTCCGCAACCGTCGGTGGCGCAAATGATGCTGCATAGAATACTGGCTCTGGCTTTTCTCACGGCGGCCTCGCTGACGGCTGCCGCGCAACCCGTTCCCGACGCCGGCCTGCGCGCCGAGATGCAGGGCCAGTGGGTGGACGCAGTGGAAATCTACAAGCAGGCGCTCCAGGCCAACCCGGCCCAAGCGCATCTGTGGGAGCGCATCGCCGACATTCGCGCCACCCAGCTGAAGTCGCCGACTGGCGCCGCCGAAGCCCTGCGCGAAGCAGTCAAGCTCGCCCCCGCTGACGCCCGCCTGCATCACAAGCTGTCGCAGGCCTACGCCGCCACCCAGGACGGACCGGCCGCGCTCGCCGCCATCCAGCGCGCAGTCGAACTCGAACCGGGCAATGCGACCTACCTGCGTGCGCGCGGCGATATCGCCACCTGGACCGGCGACTACGCGCTGGCGCTGGACAGCTTCGAGCGCGTGCTGGCCAATACGCCTGCGGATGCCGACGCCGCCCTCGGCGCGGCCCGCGCCGCCTCGCGCGGCGGCAACAAGGACGCCGCCGTGCCGCGCTACCGCAGCTACCTGACCCAGCGCCCGCAGGACAAGGACGCCCATCTCGAGTACATGGAGCTCGAAGCCGAGCGCGGCAACACCCAGGCGGTGCAGGAATACGATGTCCTCTACCGCCAGCGCTTCGGCGAGAGCCGTGACTACTGGCTGCGCATGGCCGACATCTATGCGCTGGGCAACAATGCCGCCGCCTCGTCGGCCGCGCTGAAGGAGGCGACCCGCCTCGCGCCCCAGGATCACGCGCTGTTCTATCGCCTGGCGCAGAGCTATCAGGACGATCAGGACGCCGGCAAGGCCATGGACGCCATCGAGCGCGCGATCGCGCTCGACCCCGACAATCTGGAATACCTGCGCACCCGCGCCGACCTCGCCGCCTGGCGCGGCGACTACGCGATGG
>JBAVWB010000100.1:0-31336 GCA_049697615.1 Thiobacillus sp.
CGTTGCCGGAGCAGCAGCGGTCGCAGCAACGGTCGCGGCAGCGTCAGCCTTCTTGGCTTCAGCTTTGGCTTCTTTCTTGGCCGGGGCAGCGGCAGGCTTTTCAGCAGCAGCAGGTGCTGCGGCGGCAGCCGCCGCGGGTGCTGCTTTGGCTGCGTCAGCGGCAATAGCGGACATGCTGAAAGCGCCGACAATCGTCGCGGCGACCAGGGAAGACATCAGTTTGCTCATTAATTTCTCCAGTGTTATCAAGTGAGTTTTTATGCAATCGCGGATTGCAACTGCATGCGCGACTATGCGGTCTCATGCTTACACGAACCTTACGAGAGCGGCTTGGTTCAAATATTATTCGTTGCGCCCGCCAGGCTGGATTGACCGCCTTTATGTCAGACTTTGGCCATGAAGATATTGCTCGTTGAGGATGATCCGACGTTGGGTGAAGCTGTTGTGCTGGCAGTGCGGCAGGCGGGATTTGCTATCGACTGGACGCGGGATGGCATTCAGGCGGAAAGTGCGCTGAAGGGATTTGTTTATGATGCCGTGCTGCTTGATCTCGGTTTGCCGAGGCGTGAGGGGCTGGAAGTGCTGCGCAATCTGCGCAAGGGTGGCGCGACCCTGCCGGTGATGATCCTGACTGCGCGCGACACAGTGGAAGACAGGGTGCGCGGCCTGGATACGGGGGCGGACGATTATCTTCTCAAGCCCTTTTCGCTTGATGAACTGCTTGCGCGCTTGCGGGCGCTTCTGCGGCGAGCGCACGGTGTAGCAGATTCACAGATACGCATGGGGCAACTCTGCTTCGACAGCATCAAGCGTCAGGCCAGCGTGGGCGATATCGCGCTGGTGCTGTCCGCGCGGGAGGTTGAGGTACTGGAAATATTGCTCAATCATGCCGGACGCGTTACTGCCAAGGAGGCGATTGCAGACCGTCTGGCCGGTTGGGATGATGGCGTGGGGGACAATGCGGTGGAAGTTTATATACATCGTCTGCGGCGCAAGCTTGAGGGCACCGGCGTGGTGATCCGCACATTGCGTGGTCTGGGTTACTTGCTGGAAACCGAGCGTTGAGCCGCATCAGGATGAGTTTGCGGCGGCAGCTGATTGTCCGCATGCTCCTTATGACCTTGCCGCTGTTTGTCCTGCTGTGGGTCATCACCTACTTCGCCAGTCAGTATTTCATCAATGAAGCGTTTGACCGCTCCCTGATGCGGCGAACCTATGCGCTGGCTGATCGGGTTGAAGTGGTGCGCGGGAAAGTGCAAGTCGACATCTCGGTCGCCGCACGGGAAATGCTCGCATTCGACCAGGAGGATCTGTTGTTCCACCGCGTGATGGACCCGCAAGCACGGGTCATCGAAGGTGATCTCGACATGCCGTCGGTGCCGGGCAATAAGCGCATCAAGCCCGGTCAGATCGTAGTCTACGATGGCATGATGGACGGAGAGAGGGTGCGTGTGGCTGCGTTTGCACTGTCACTCAAGGGAACCAGTGCACGCGGAACGGCTTTGGTCCAGGTGGGCGAGACGCTGGCGCGCCGCTCGGCATTGGCCAAACGTGCCACGTGGGCCATTGTGATTCCGATGCTTCTCGTGACCCTGGCGGCTGTGGCAGCCATTGCCTATGGCATTGGGCGGGGTTTGCAGCCTTTGAATCGTTTGCGTGACCGGCTGTCAGCCAGGCAGGCGTTCGATCTGAGCCCGGTTCCGCTGGAGGATGCACCTGCCGAATTGCGCCCATTCCTGGACGAGATCAATTCGCTGTTGGCGCGGCTGTCCGAAGCAGTCGATGCCCAATCGCGTTTTGTCGCGGATGCCGCCCATCAACTGCGCACTCCCATCGCGGGTATCCGTGCGCAGGCTGAAGCCGCTTTGGTCAATGCTCAGCCTGACGATGCGCAACATGCGCTTGAGCGTATTGCCCGGTCGACGCAAATCATGGGGGATCTGGTTCAGAAGCTGCTCATCCTTGCGCGCGTCGATGCCGCAGAAAACACCCTGCGCCAGGGCAGGCTGAACGGGGTGGAGGTGGTGAGAGCGGTTGCGCGCGAATGGGCGCCGCGGGCGCTGGATAAAGGAGTGGAAATCAGCTTTGAAACGCAAGATGCAGAAGTCTGGGTGATGGGTGACGCGCAATTACTGCGAGAGATGCTCGCCAACTTGATCGACAATGCCCTGCGCTACGGCGGCTCCCGGATCACACTGACGGTCGGCAACTCAGAGCAGGGCGTGACGTGGCGGGTGGCAGACAATGGCCCCGGTATCCCGGAGTCGCAGCGTGCCGCCGTTTTTGCGCCATTTCATCGACTATCGGGCGGAGTGGAGGGGGCTGGTCTTGGCTTGACGATTGTGCAGCGCATCGCGCATTTGCATAGCGCGGTGGTCAGCCTGGAGGCGGACGAGGGAGGGAGCGGACTGGTGGCAAGAGTGACATTTCCACCCGTCTCGGCTTGAGCACCCAAGAAAAAACCGCGCCCGAGAGCGCGGTTTTCAATGGTGTCAGATCAACCTAGCTTGCAGATTCCGGTGTTTCGCTGTCGGTGGCAGCTGGTGCAGGGACTTCCAACAGCGCTTTCATCGACAGGCGCAGGCGGCCTTTCTCGTCGGCCTCCAGAATCTTCACCTTCACGACCTGGCCTTCCTTCAGGTAGTCGCCGATGGTGTTGACGCGCTCGTGGGCGATCTGCGAAATGTGCAGCAGGCCGTCGCGGCCCGGCAGCACATTGACGATCGCACCGAAGTCCAGCAGCTTGATGACCGGGCCTTCGTAGACCTTGCCGACTTCGACTTCGGCGGTGATTTCCTCGATGCGCTTCTTCGCCAGTTCGCCGGCTTCCATGCTGGTGCAGGCGATCTTCACGGTGCCATCTTCCTGGATGTCGATCTGGGTGCCAGTCTCTTCGGTCAGCGCGCGGATGACGGCGCCGCCCTTGCCGATGACGTCGCGGATCTTTTCCGGGTTGATCTTCATCGCGATGATACGCGGCGCATAGGCCGACATCTCATGGCTGCCGGAAACCGACGACTTCATGATCTCCAGGATGTGCATGCGGCCTTCCTGCGCCTGCGACAGCGCGGCGTGCATGATTTCCTTGGTGATGCCGGTGATCTTGATGTCCATCTGCAGCGCGGTGATGCCTTTTTCGGTTCCCGCGACCTTGAAGTCCATGTCGCCCAGGTGATCCTCGTCGCCGAGGATGTCGGTCAGCACGGCGAAGCGGTTGCCTTCCTTGATCAGGCCCATGGCGATGCCGGCGACGTGCGCCTTCAGCGGTGCGCCGGCGTCCATCATCGACAGGCAGCCGCCGCACACCGAGGCCATCGACGACGAGCCGTTGGATTCGGTGATTTCGGACACCACGCGCATGGTGTAGCCGAATTCTTCCTTGCTCGGCAGCACCGCCATCAAGGCACGCTTGGCGAGGCGGCCGTGGCCCACTTCGCGGCGCTTCGGCGCACCCACGCGGCCGGTTTCACCGGTGGCGTAGGGCGGCATGTTGTACTGCAGCATGAAGTGCTCGGAGTAGCTGCCTTCGAGCGCGTCGATGGTCTGTTCGTCGCGGCCGGTGCCGAGCGTGGTGACCACCAGCGCTTGGGTTTCGCCGCGGGTGAACAGGGCGGAGCCGTGGGTGCGCGGCAGCACGCCGGTGCGGATGGTGATCGGGCGCACGGTGCGGGTGTCGCGGCCGTCGATGCGCGGCTGGCCGGACAGGATGCGGTTGCGCACCACGCTGGCTTCCACGCGGTGGAACGCGTCCTTGACGTGGTTGGCGGCAACCGTGTCCATGTCGGCGGTGATCAGTTCGGCGAAGGCCTTGTTGCGCACTTCGTCGACGGCGGTCATGCGCGCCTGTTTCTGCTTGATGTTGTAGGCCTGCTGCAAGCCGTCTTCGGCCAGCGCCTTCAAGCGTTCCACCATCGCGGTGTCCTCGGCAACCGGCTGCCAGTCCCAAGGCTCGGCGCCCGCTTCATCGGTCAGTTCGTTGATGGCGTTGATGGCAGCCTGCATCTGGGTGTGGCCGAACACGACCGCGCCCAGCATGATGTCTTCGGGCAGTTCCTTCGCTTCGGATTCGACCATCAGCACGGCGGTTTCGGTGCCGGCGACGACCAGATCCAGCGCCGAATCCTTCAGCTCGGAATTGGTCGGGTTGAGCACGTATTCGCCGTTGATGAAGCCGACGCGCGCCGCGCCCACCGGGCCGTCGAACGGCAGGCCGGACAGCGACAGGGCGGCGGAGGCACCGATCAGCGCGGGAATGTCGCCGCTGACTTCGGGGTTGGACGACATCACGGTGGCGATGATCTGCACTTCGTTGAAGAAGCCGTCCGGGAAAAGCGGACGGATGGGGCGGTCGATCAGGCGGCAAATCAGAATTTCACCGTCGGACGCGCGGCTCTCGCGCTTGAGGAAGCCACCGGGAATGCGGCCGGCTGCGTAGGTCTTTTCCTGGTAGTCGACGGTCAGCGGGAAGAAATCCTGGCCGGGCTTGACTTCGTTCTTGGCAACCACGGTGACCAGCACCACGGTGTCGTCCATGTTGACGATCACGGCGCCGCCAGCCTGGCGGGCAATTTCGCCGGTTTCCAGCGTGACCTGATGGCGACCGTAGGTAAACGTTTTCTTGATAGCGCTCACACGAATTCCTTTCAAACAAAAACGCCCCGCTTCAGGCGGGGCGCAGAAAGCTCAGGGGCACTGCCCCTGGGCCAGATTTTCGATAATGTTGCGGCAGTGAATCACCGATGCGAAGCGCTTACTTGCGCAGGCTGAGGCGATCGATCAGGGTCTTGTAGCCTTCAAGGTTGGTGCGCTTCAGGTAGTCCAGCAGCTTGCGGCGGCGGCTCACCATTTTCAGCAGGCCACGACGCGAGTGGTGGTCCTTCATGTTGACCTTGAAGTGACCGGTCAGGTCGTTGATGCGGGCCGTCAGCAGGGCAACCTGCACTTCGGGCGAGCCGGTATCGGCGGCGGCGCGTTGGTAATTCTGGACGATTTCAGCTTTTTGAGCGACGGTAACAGCCATGGTGTACTCCTTCTAAATCGCGTGGCCTGCGGCTGAGCGGGACACGTTCCGGGAAACAGCGAATTTTACGCTAAATGGGGGTCTGAACTCAAGCCTGCTGGGTGGCAATCAGCCGGCGCGGGATCAGATGGCCGGCATCGGCGTCCGCCAGGCCGATGAAGGCGTGGGGCGCGGCGTAAATCCGCACCAGCCCCTGATGATCCGTGGCGTGCGCCACGCTGCGGCCCTGGCACAGCGCCCCGGCGTCGGCCGCATCCAACTGGATGACGGGCAGATGCGCCACCAGGCAGTCCGCGGGTAGCAGCAGTCCGGGGCGCAGGGTGGCGTCGAGCGCTTCCAGATCGGCCAGCGTGTGCGCCTGGTCCAGCCTGAATCCGCCCGCCGCCGTGCGTTTCAGCTCGGTGAGGTGGGCGCCGCAGCCGAGCGCTGCGCCGATGTCCTGCGCCAGGGTGCGGATATAGGTGCCGGCGCTGCATTGCACGTCCAGTACCACGCGCGGCGGATCGCATTCGATCAGTTCAAGGGCGCGTATCGTCACCTTGCGCGGCGGGCGGTCGATCTCGATGCCGGCGCGCGCGTATTCATAGAGCGGGCGGCCCTGATGCTTGAGCGCCGAATGCATGGGCGGGATTTGCTCGATTTCGCCGGTAAAGCGCGGCAGCAAGGCCTCGATTTCGGCGCGGCTGGCATGGACCTCGTGGGTGGCGAGAATTTCGCCTTCCGGATCGCCGGTGGTGGTGGTGACGCCGAGCTGCAGCACGGCGCGATAGTGCTTGTCGGCTTCGAGCAGGTAGGCTGAAAACTTGGTGGCTTCGCCGAAACACAGCGGCAACAGGCCGTCGGCGAAGGGGTCGAGGGTGCCGGTGTGCCCCGCCTTCCGGGCGTTGAGCAGCCACTTGGCTTTTTGCAGCGCGGCGTTGGAGGTGATGCCGACCGGCTTGTTCAGCAGCAGCACGCCGTTAATCGGTTCGCGCATTACGTTTGCCCCCTCTCCCTCTGGGAGAGGGTTGGGGAGAGGGACTGGCGGGCGGGTTTCACTCGTCTTTCGGGTGTTTGGCGTCTTCGGCGACGGCGGTTTCGATCAGATGACTGAGCTCGATGCCGCGCTCGACCGAGCGGTCGTACACGAAGGTGAGCTTGGGTACCACGCGCAGCTGCATGCGACGCGAAAGCTGCGTGCGCAGAAAGCCGCTGGCACGCTGCAGGCCCTGCAGGCAGGCGGCATGTTCCGGCTCGCCGCCCAGCGTGGTGAAGTAGACCTTGGCGAACTCCATGTCGCGGTTGACCTCCACCTCGGTGATGGTCAGCATGCCGACGCGCGGATCCTTCACTTCCTGCCGGATCAACTCCGGCAGTTCGCGCTGGATCTGGTCGGCGACGCGGCGTGCGCGGGGAAAGTCCTTCGGCATTACAGCGAGCGCGCGACTTCCACCACTTCAAATACTTCGAGGATGTCGCCTTCCTGGATGTCGTTGAAGTTCTTCAAGCTGAGGCCGCATTCGAAGTTGGACTTCACTTCCTTGACGTCGTCCTTGAAGCGCTTGAGCGAATCAAGCTCGCCCTGGTGGATCACCACGTTGTTGCGCAGCACGCGCACGCCGGCGTTGCGCTTGATCACGCCGTCCGTCACATAACAGCCGGCGATGGTGCCGACCTTGGAAATGACGAACACCTGGCGCACTTCCACGGTGCCGATGACGCTTTCCTTCTTCTCCGGGGCCAGCATGCCGGACAGCGCGGCTTTCACCTCATCCACCGCTTCGTAGATGATGTTGTAGTAGCGGATGTCCACACCGCTAGACTCGGCCAGCTTGCGGGCCGACGCATCGGCGCGCACGTTGAAGCCGATCAGCACGGCCTTCGAAGCGAGGGCCAGGTTGACGTCGGATTCGGTAATCGCGCCCACGCCGCTGTGGATGATGTTGACCTTGACCTCGTCGGTCGAAAGCTTGCCCAGCGCGTGCGCCAGACCTTCGTAGGAACCCTGCATGTCGGCCTTGAGGATGATGGGCAGATGCTGCACTTCGCCCTCGCCCATCTGCTCGAACATCGACTCCAGCTTGGCTGCCTGCTTCTTGGCGAGTTGCACATCGCGGAACTTGCCCTGACGGAACAGCGCGATTTCGCGCGCCTTGCGCTCGTCGGGCAGCGCCATCATGTCTTCGCCTGCGCGCGGCACGTCGGAAAGGCCCTGGATTTCGACCGGGATCGAGGGGCCGGCTTCGGTTACGACCTTGCCGGCTTCGTCGAGCATGGCGCGCACGCGGCCAAATACCTGGCCGGCCAGCACCATGTCACCGCGGCGTAGCGTGCCGGATTGCACCAGTATCGTGGCGACCGGGCCCTTGCCCTTGTCGAGACGCGCTTCGATGACGAGACCTTTGGCCGGACCTTCGGCAGCCGCCTGCAGTTCCAGCACTTCGGCCTGCAACAGGATGGCGTCGAGCAGGCCGTCGATGTTGGTGTTGGCCTTGGCCGACACTTCGACGAACTGGGTTTCGCCACCCCATTCTTCGGGGGTGACGCCCTGGGCGACGAGTTCCTGGCGGATGCGCTCGGGGTTGGCGTCGGGCTTGTCGACCTTGTTGATCGCCACCACCAGCGGCACACCCGCCGCCTTGGCGTGGTGGATGGCCTCGATGGTCTGCGGCATGACGCCGTCGTCGGCTGCCACCACCAGCACCACGATGTCGGTCGCTTTCGCGCCGCGTGCCCGCATGGCGGTAAACGCTTCGTGGCCCGGGGTATCGAGGAAGGTGATGACGCCTTTTTCGGTTTCGACGTGATAGGCGCCGATGTGCTGGGTGATGCCGCCGGCTTCGCCGCTGGCCACCCGGGTGCGCCGGATGGTGTCGAGCAGCGAGGTTTTGCCGTGGTCGACGTGACCCATCACCGTGACGACCGGCGGACGGGCGCGCAGCGTCAGTTCGCCGGTAAAGCCGTTGTCGATCAGGAATGCCTCAGGCGTGTCGAGCGCCGCAGGCTTGCCGATGTGGCCCATTTCCTCGATCACGATGATCGCGGTTTCCTGGTCGAGCACCTGGTTGATGGTGACCATGCTGCCCAGTTTCATCAGCGCCTTGATGACCTCGGCCGCCTTCACCGACATCTTGTGGGCGAGCTCGGCCACGGTGATGGTTTCCGGCACCAGCACCTCGCGAACGATCGGCTCGGTCGGCGCCACGAAGGTGGTTTCCTCGTGGCCGGATTTGGATTTGCCCTTGCGGCCGCGCCAGCCTGCGTCGGGCGCAGCACCGCCGCGGGTCTTGAGCCCGCCCTTGCGGCGCGCGGCATCGTCCTTCCAGGTTCCCCCGGCTTTCTTGTCCGGTCCCTTGGCGCCCTTGGCCGCAGTCGGCTTGTCCGGCTTGTGCAGGGTTTTTTCAGTGGGGGCGGCCGGCGCAGCCGGCGCGGCAGCTTTTGCTGCCGCTGCCACTTTGGCAGCTTCGCGCGCGGCTTCGGCCTGCTTGCGCAAGGCTTCGCGTTCGATACGCGCCTTGGCATCGGCTGCCTGGCGTTCCTGCAGCGCCGTGTGGCGGCGGGCTTCTTCCTCGCGCGCCTTGACTTCGGCTTCGTTGAGGATCGATGCCTTCTTGATGCGGGTGGTTTTCTTCACTGCCGGGGCGGCTTCGGCGGCGGGTTCTGCGACTGCTTCGGCCGGCGCGGGGGCGGCTTCGGGGGCTGCGACCGGTTCAACCGCAGCCGCTTCGGCGGCGACGGGTTCAGCCTTGGCCTTGGCCTTGGGGGCTTTGGCTTTGGCGGGCTTGGCCTCAACCGCCTCGACGACGGGTTCGGGGGTCGGGGCTTCGACCTTGATCTCGGCTTCGACGATGGGCGGGGCCAGTTCCTCGGCTACCGGAGCAGCCTGTATTTCGGGAACGGCCTCGGCAACAGGCTGGCCTTCGGCCGTCAGTGCCCCTGCTTCGCGCTTGACGTAGGTGCGCGACTTGCGCACTTCGACCTGAATGGTGCGCGACTTGCCGGTGCTGTCGGTCTTGCGGATCTCACCGGTCTGCTTGCGCGTGATGGTGATCTTGGTCTTGCCGGTTTCGGCGCCGCCACCGTGCATCTTGCGCAGATAGTCGAGCAAATGCGCCTTGTCCGCTTCGGTGACGGGATCGACGACATCATTTTTGCTGACGCCCGCCGCTTTCAGCTGTTCAAGCAACAGCTGGGGCGGCAGTTTCAGTTCCTGGGCAAATTGTTCAACGTTCATGCAGTCCTCTTGGCGTATCAGCCTTGGGCGAACCAGGGCGCGCGTGCGGCCATGATCAATTGTTTGGCGCGTTCGGCATCCATGGCGGATATCTCAGTCAGTTCGTCGACTGCCAGCTCCGCCAGATCCTCGGTGGTATGGATGCCTTTGCTGGCGAGCGTGCGTGCGGTTTCCGCGTCCATGCCTTCGAGCGACAGCAGGTCGCCGGCGGAGGCTTCGACCTGTTCCTCGCCGACGATGGCGGCGGTCAGGAGGGCATTGCGGGCGCGATTGCGCAGTTCGTTGACGAGGTCTTCATCGAAGGCCTCGATCTCGAGCATTTCGTTGAGCGGCACGTAGGCGACTTCTTCCAGCGTAGAGAAGCCTTCGTCGACCAGGATCTGGGCCACTTCCTCGTCCACATCGAGTTTCTCGATGAAGAGGGCGAGCGTCTTGCCGCTTTCGTTCGACTGCTTCTCATCCGCCGCTTCACGCGACATGATGTTGAGATCCCAGCCGGTCAGCTCGGATGCGAGGCGAACGTTCTGGCCGCCACGGCCGATGGCCATCGCCAGCTGCTCCTCGTCCACCACCACGTCCATGCTGTGCTTGTCTTCATCGACCACGATGGAGCTGACTTCGGCCGGCGCCAGTGCGTTGATGACGTACTGCGCAGGCTCGGCCGACCAGTGGATGATGTCGACGCGCTCGCCGGCCAGTTCATTGGTCACCGAGGTGACGCGCGAACCCCTGAGGCCGATGCAGGTGCCGATCGGGTCGATTCGCGGGTCGTGCGAGACCACGGCGATCTTGGCGCGCAGGCCGGGATCGCGGGCGGCCGCCTTGATCTCGAGCAGGCCTTCCTCGATTTCCGGCACCTCCAGTTCGAACAGCTTCATGATGAATTCGGGCGCGGTGCGCGACAGCACGACCTGCGGTCCGCGGGCGCCGCGGTCGATGCGCAGCAGGTAGGCACGGACGCGGTCGCCGACGCGCAGGTTCTCGCGCGGGATCATCTGATCGCGGTGCAGGAAGCCCTCGACGCGGCCGGATTCGATGATGGCGTTGCCACGGTCGATGCGCTTCACCACGCCGTTGACCAAGTGTTCCTTGCGGTCGAGGAAGTCGCTGATGATCTGCTCGCGCTCGGCGTCGCGGATCTTCTGCAGGATGACCTGCTTGGCAGCCTGCGCGCCGATACGGCCGAACTCGATGTTTTCCAGCGGCTCTTCGATGTAGTCGCCGATCTCGATGTCGGGGTGCTTGTCCTGGGCGTCGATCAGCAGGATCTGGTAACCCTCGGATTCCAGATCGGCTTCGGACACCACTTGCCAGCGGCGGAAGGATTCGTATTCGCCGGTTTCGCGGTCGATCGACACGCGCACGTCGGACTCTTCCTTGAAGCGCTTCTTGGTGGCGGAGGCGAGCGCCTGCTCCAGGGCCTCGAACACCACTTCCTGGTCAACGTTTTTTTCGCGTGCCAGCGCATCGGCCAGCATCAACAGTTCACGACTCATCATTTCCTCCAGCCTTGCCTAAACCAGGGGTTTAAGGCGGGCAGCATCCACATTTCTCAAGTCAACCGACACTTCCGTGCCATCGACGATCAACTTCACAGCATTTTCTTCCAGTCCGACCAACTGACCGCTCAGGCGCCGCCGGTTGTCCATCGGCACCCGCAGCTTCAGTGTGACCTGCTCACCGGCAAAACGCACATAGTCCTGCGGTTTGACCAGCGGCCGGTCGATGCCGGGCGAGGACACCTCCAGCCTGTCGTAGTCGATGTTCTCGACGGTGAACAGGTGGCTCAGGTGATTGCTCACCGCCACGCAATCTTCAATCGTGATGCCTTCAGGCTTGTCGATGAAAATCCGGATCAGCCCGCGGCCGGCGCGTTCCAGCATCACCAGCTCGTATCCGAGTCCGGCAAGTACAGGTTCCAGGCGGGCGGGCAGATCCATCATCAAAAATCCATTGTTGCCGAGTGCGGGGCACAAATAAAAAAAGGGCGAACCGCCCATTGCCCAACACCATTACATAAATAATCAAGCGCCGAAATTATACCACCCGGCCTGACAGACTGAAAGGGAAGATGGTGCCCGGAACCGGAATCGAACCGGTACGCCATCACTGGCGAGGGATTTTAAGTCCCTTGTGTCTACCAATTTCACCATCCGGGCAAAGCGGACGGCTGATCAAAAGTCTGGAGGCGCGAGCCGGAGTCGAACCGACCTACACGGATTTGCAATCCGGTGCATAACCGCTTTGCTATCGCGCCATTGCGGTAAACCACTTAAACAAAAAGGGGAAAACGTCCGGACTGCGCCATCTGTTTTCCCCCGGAATTATGGAGCGGGAAAGGAGGTTCGAACTCCCGACCTCAACCTTGGCAAGGTTGCGCTCTACCAGCTGAGCTATTCCCGCGTTGAAGGCTGCGCATTATGGAGATTCCGGTTTTTTCTGTCAACACCTCAGGAAGATTTTTGCAGGGCACGCGCGGCCATCATGAGGTAATACGCCATCGACACCAGGGTGAGCAGGGCGGCAACCCAGATCAGCAGCGTGCCGATGCTGGCGATGGGCAGGCCGGCGAACGGGCTGAAATACAGCAGCAGCACGATGGCGACCATCTGCGCGGTGGTTTTCAGCTTGCCGACGAAGGATACGGTGACGCTGGCCGACTTGCCGGCCTTGGCCATCCACTCACGCAGGGCGGAAATGGTGATTTCGCGGCCGATGATGATGAGCGCGATCAGCGGCGCCACGCGGCCGAGGTCGATCAGCACGATCAGCGCGGCGGCCACCATCAGCTTGTCGGCCACCGGGTCGAGGAAGGCGCCGAAGGCCGAGGTCTGGCCCAGCGCGCGTGCCAGGTAGCCGTCGAGCCAGTCGGTCAGCGCCGCCACCCCGAAAAAGGCAGCGGCCAGCAGATTGGCCTCGGCTGGCGTCACCCAGCCGTCGGGCAGGTAGAACACCCCCACCATCAGCGGAATGAAGAGGATGCGCAGCCAGGTGAGCAGGTTGGGGAGGTTGAGCGGCATTATCGATTAATGGAGGGCGTGATAGATGGTTTCCGCCAATTCTCGGCTGATACCGTTGACTGTGGCAAGCGCGTCGACGCCGGCGTCGCGCACGCCCTGCAGGCCGCCGAAGTGTTCCAGCAGCTGTTTGCGGCGTTTGGGGCCGATTCCGGCGATGTTTTCCAGGGTCGATTGCACGCGCGCCTTGCCGCGTTTGGCGCGGTGGCCGGTGATGGCGAAGCGGTGGGCTTCGTCGCGCACCTGCTGGATCAGGTGGAAGCCGGGGTGGTCCTTGGCGAGTTTCAGTTCGCGGCCGTCGGCGAAGATCAGCGTTTCCAGGCCGGGTTTGCGCGCTTCGCCCTTGGCGACGCCGAGCAGCAGCACCTCGCCCAGGCCAAGCTCGGTCATTGCCTCGACCGCGCTCGAAATTTGGCCCTTGCCGCCGTCGATCAGCAGCAGGTCGGGCAGCACGCCGCTTTCCTCCACGCTTTTATGGAAGCGCTTGATCAGCGCGGCGTGCATCGCGGCGTAGTCGTCGCCCGGGGTAATGCCGCTGATGTTGTAGCGCCGGTAATCGGATTTCTTCAGGTCGTCGCCTTCGTAGACGACGCAGGATGCGATGGTGGCTTCGCCCATGGTGTGCGAGATGTCGAAGCATTCGATGCGGTTGAGCGCCGGCAGGTCGAGCGTGTCGCGCAGCGCCGCGAGCCGCTGCGACTGGTTGGCACGCTCGGCGCTACGGCGCTCGGCCGACAGCCGGGCGTTGGCCTGCGCCATCGCGATCCAGACACGGCGTTCGCCGGTGACGCGGTGCAGCAGGCTGACTTTTTTGCCGGCCTGTTCGGAGAGCAGCGCCTCCAGCGCGTCGGTCTCGATCGCCTCGCTGATCAGGATGCGCGCCGGGATCGGATGGTCGAGGTAGTGCTGGGCGATGAAGGCGTCCAGTGCCTCGGCCAGGGTTGCGCCTTCGCCGTGCTGCGGGAAGAAGCTGCGGTCGCCCAGGTGACGGCCGCCGCGGATCATGGTCAGGTTGACCGCGATCACGCCCGCGACCTCGGCCACCGCGACCACGTCGGCATCGGCCTCGCTGCCGGTGGTGTCGACGAACTGCTTCTCGCGCACCGTCGCCAGCATGCGCAGGCGGTCGCGCAGGTGGGCGGCGGTCTCGAAATCCAGTTTTTCCGCGGCGGCGTTCATCTGCGCGGTGATGGCTTCGGTCAGCGCGCTGGCTTCGCCGTGCAGCAGCTGCGCGGCCGCGCTGACGTCGCGAGCGTATTGTTCGGGCGTGATGAACTTGACGCAGGGCGCGGTGCAGCGCTTGATCTGGTGCAGCAGGCACGGGCGCGAGCGGTTGGCGAACACCGTGTCCTCGCAGGTGCGCAGCTGGAACACCTTCTGCAGCAGCTGGATGCTCTCGCGCACCGCATAGGAGTTGGGGTAGGGGCCGAATGCCTGGTCGTGCTTTTTCGGCGTGCCGCGAAAATAGGCCAGCCGCGGAAAGCGGTGTCCGGTCAGCAGCAGGTAGGGGTAGGACTTGTCGTCACGGAACAGGATGTTGAAGCGCGGCTTCAGGCCCTTGATCAGGTTATTTTCCAGCAGCAGCGCCTCGGCCTCGGTGCGCGTCACCGTGGTGTCGATGTGGTCGACGCTTTTCAGCATCAGGCGGATGCGCGGGCTCTGGTCGGATTTCTGGAAATAGCTGGAAACGCGCTTCTTCAGGTCTTTCGCCTTGCCGACGTACAGCACCGCGCCGGCCGCATCGATCATGCGGTAGACGCCGGGCAGGGTAGGCAGCGAGGCGAGAAAGTCCTTGTCGACGCTCACACTCAAAAACCTGTTATCCGCGAAGGACGCGAAGACGCGCGAAGTAAGACCTTAAAGATTTTCTTCGCGTCCCTTCGCGTCCTTCGCGGATAAAAAAATCATTCCTCATCGAGCAGCTTGCCGGCGATCGCCCAGTTCTCGTCCGGCAGCTCCTCGAACGCGATATAAGTGTACGAGGCCGGCTTGCCCGCATGGCGCTCGAGCGTGGCGGTGATTTCCTCGGCGACTTTCTGCTTCTGCTCGCGGGTCAGCGTGCCGGCGAGCTTGATGGTGACGACGGGCATGGTCAGTCCTTGCTTTGAATCAGGGTGAACACCGCCGCGAACATCTCGGGGGTGAGGCGGCGCGTCTGGGTATTGTAGCGGGAGCAGTGGTAGCTGCTGACCAGGCGCCGGCCGTCGGGCAGGCGGTAGTCGCTGGCGTGGCCGAAGGGGTAGTCCTTGAGCTTGAGGCCCTGCGCGCGCAGAACGGCCTGGTGCGCGATCTGCCCGAGCGCCAGGATGCTGGCGTGCGCGGGCAGGGCCGCGAGTTCGGCGGCCAGAAACCGGTTGCATTCGCGGATCTCGCCCGGCTCCGGCTTATTGGCCGGCGGCAGGCACTTCACCGCGTTGGTGATGCGGCAGCCGGTGAGTTTCAGGCCATCGTGGACCGATAGCGACTCCGGCGCACTGGCGTAGCCAAAGCGATGCAGGGTCTCGTACAACAGCACGCCGGCGGTGTCGCCGGTGAAAGGGCGCCCGCTGCGGTTGGCGCCGTGCATGCCGGGCGCGAGGCCGACGATCAGAAGACTCGGTGCAGGGTCGCCGAAGGCGGGCACCGGGCGGGCGTGGTAGGCGGGATGGCGGACGTGCACCTCGTCCAGAAAGGTGGCGAGGCGCGGGCAGGCGCGGCAGTCAGGGTCGAAATTCATGGCGGAACCAGTCAAACATCCCGGAATCGGGGGCGCTCATTGTAGAGCGTGCAGGCCGTTCAGGCGCTGGGCGAATGCGGGGTGAAGGTCCCGCGAACCAATGGCTCGGCCGTCAGCACTTCGGGCTGCAGGGTGACGTGGCGTATGCCGTGGCGCGTGTCCATGGTCTCGCGTGCGGCGGCGAGGATGCCTGGCCAGTCGCCCAGCTTGCGGATTTCCAGATGGGCCGACAGGGCGATGGTGCCGGACGACAGCGTCCACACGTGCAGGTCGTGCACCCGCAGCACGCCGTCGAGCTTTGCCAGGTCGCGGCCGACGGCATCGAGTTGGACATTGAGCGGCACGCCTTCCATCAGCACGTGCACGACCTCGCGCAGCAGGCGCAGCGCCGAGGCCAGAATCAGCGCGGCCACCAGCAGCGACAGCAGCGGATCGATCGGGGTCCAGCCGGTGGTGACGATGACGATGCCGGCGGTGATCGCCGCCACCGAACCGAGCGCGTCGCCCAGCACGTGCAGCAGCGCAGCGCGGGTGTTGAGCGTCTGCTCGCCGCGATGCAGGACCCAGGCGACCACGAGATTGATGGCGAGGCCGATGACGGCAACACCGATGACGGTGCCGCCGGCAATGTTGCGCGGGGTGCCGATGCGCTCGATGGCTTCGCTCACGATGAAGCCGATCAGCACCAGCATCATGACGCTGTTGAACAGCGCGGCCAGCACTTCGGCGCGCACCAGACCGTAGGAATGCAGCATGCTGGGCGGCCGCCGCGCCAGCCAGGCCGCCGCCGCCGCCAGGCCCAATGCCGAACTGTCGGTCAGCATGTGGGCGGCATCGGCCAGCAGCGCAAGCGAACCCGACCACCAGCCGGCCAGGGCTTCGACGCCGGCGAAGGACAGCGTCAGCAGCAGGGCGACGAGCAGGGTTCCGTTATGCGCTGCGTGAGGGTGACTGTGTTGCTCGCCCGCAGCGTGCGCGTGGTCGTGCTTATGAACGGCCACAGTAATCGGTCGGGTCGACCTGTAGATTGAGGTCGGCGGAATCCTGCCCCAGTCCGGCGATATGGTGCAGCGCATTGGCGTAGCGTGCCGATTCGCGCAGCTGGGTCATGCTCAGCGGGTGCGGATGGCCGTGCATGCGGGCCAGCCGCGCGCGCGCCGGGGCGGGCCAGTCCACCTTCAGGCTCGCCAGCACCTCGTCGGCCAGATCGGGCCGGTTGCAGACCAGGGCCATGTCGCAGCCGGCTGCGAGCGAGGCCTGCACCCGTTCGACGATGCCGCCGGCCACGCTTGCGGCTTCCATGCACAGGTCGTCGCTGAAAATCATGCCGTCGAAACCCAGTTGCTGGCGCAGCAGCTTTTGCAGCCAGATTTTTGAAAACCCGGCGGGCTGGTCGTCGACCTGGGGATAGATCACGTGCGCCGGCATCACCGCGGCGAGCCCCGCCTCGATCATCAGCCGGAACGGCACCAGGTCGGCAATCGCCATGTCGGCGAGGGTGCGTTCATCCACCGGAATGGCGACATGCGAATCCGCCTTGACGAAGCCGTGGCCGGGAAAGTGCTTGCCGCAGGCGGCCATGCCGGCGTCCTTCATCCCCAGCATCACCGCCTGAGCCAGCTGGAACACGGCGTGCGGATCGGCGTGGAAGGCGCGGTCGCCGATCACCGAGGAGGCGCCGTAATCGAGATCGAGCACCGGCGCGAAGCTGAAATCGACGCCGTGCGCACGCAGTTCGCCCGCCAGCACGTAGCCGGTTTCGCGCGCCAGTTCGCGGGCGCGCTGCGGGTGCTCGTTCCAGATTTCGCCGAAGCTGCGCATCGGCGGCAGACGGGTGAAGCCTTCGCGGAAGCGCTGCACGCGCCCGCCCTCGTGGTCGACGCCGATCAGCAGCGGCGCGGATTTGAGCGCATGAATCTCGGCGGTGAGCGCCGACAGCTGCGCCGGGTCGCGGTAGTTGCGGGTAAACAGGATCACCCCGCCGACGAGCGGATGGGCGAGGCGGCGGCGGTCGTCGTCGGTCAGTTCGGTGCCCGCAACGTCGAGCATCAGGGGGCCGAGCGTCATGGATGCTCCTGGGTGAAAGTGGACATCGTGGATGCGCCGAACGGAAACGGGGGTGTCATGGACGCTCCAGTATGACGTAGGCGAGGATGTGATCGCCCTCGTCCGACAGGGAAACATGGTGCGCGGTGATCCCGCGATCCACCAGCCAGGAAACGAGTTCGGGGGCGCATTCGAAATGCGGCTTGCCGAGCGCATCGCGCAGCACGGCGATGTTGCGCAGCGTCACCGGCGCGCGCAGCCCGGTTCCGGCCGCCTTGGCGAAGGCCTCCTTGGCGGCGAAGCATTTGGCCAGAAAGCGCGCCGGGTCTCGGCTGGCGTAGTAGCCCGCGTGCTCGGCCGGGGCGAGGATGCGGTCGGCGTAGGGTTCGCCGAAGCGCGCGAGGCCGCTGCGGATGCGCTCGGCGTCCAGCAGGTCGGTGCCTATGCCGTGGATCATGGCGACACTTTCACCGGGAGACCCGCCGCACGGATTTTGTCGGCGAAGGCTTCGAGCCAGTCCGCGGACAGCGCGGACAGCCGGCTCGCCTGCGGCTGCATCGAAGGCCGCGCCAGGCCGTAGAGCAGCACCCCTTGCACCGGAATGGCTTCCCGCCGGATACGCGCAACCGCGGCGAGATAGGCCGCCTGCTCCACCGCAGAGGGTGTGGTGCCGTCGAACGCGAACACGCAGGTCTGCAGCCAGGTCGGGCACAGCCGCGCGGCCACGGCCAGGCGCTCGAACTGCTTGTCGGGTGACACGCGCGTCTGGTTGATGCTGCGCATGCCGCTGGCGGTCGCGCTGTCGAACTTGAACCACACTTCGCCGTCCAGTTTCGCCATTTTTTTAAGGCCGTCCTGCACGCGCGGGCGGTCGGCCAGGCTGCCGTTGGTGATCAGCACCAGCTTGATTTTTCCGTTCAAATCGAAATCGGCCATCACCCGGCCGATCAGTTCGATGACCTGTGGAAAGGCTTTCGCACTGGTCGGTTCGCCGTTGCCGGACAGCGCGATGTCGTTCAGCCGCCGTGCGCCCTCAGGCACGCGCGTCTGCATGAAGTCGCCGTGGAGGATGTCGGCGAGCATCGCGCGCAGTTCGGATTCGAGTTGCGCCAGATCGATTTCCGGCGCGGTGCCGCGCACCAGGTCCGGAACCTGGCAATACACGCACGCCCAGTTGCAGGCGTTGTTGGGATTGAGGTTGACCCCCACCGACACGCCGCCGGCGCGGCGTGACACGACGGGATAGACGTAAGTCATCCCCGCGCTATCGCGGTCGTGTTTGACTGGGGAAAGGGGGGCGGGACGTGCCATCCGCGGATTTTCTCATTAAGTGCGGGCGGCACAACAAAAAACGCCCGAACGGGCGTTGTGGGTGTGCGGTCGATGCGCTTAGCGAAGCAGCGTCAGGATGTTCTGGGGCAGGGCATTGGCCTGCGCCAGCATCGCCACCCCGGCCTGCTGCAGGATCTGCGAACGCGTGAGCGCTGCGGTTTCGGAGGCGTAGTCTGCATCCATGACGCGGGAGCGGCTCGCGGTCATCGATTCCGAACTGGATTGCAAGTTGGTGATGGTCGATTCCAGCCGGTTGAGCTGGGCGCCGATGCGGGCGCGCTGTCCGCTGACGTAGTCGAGCGCGCGATCCATCTTGCTGATGGCCTGGTTGAAATTGCCGACCAGGTCGACATTCATGATGTCGAGCGCCGTCCCGTTCATGGCGCCGGTGCTCACATCGAGGGTTTCGCCGACGTTGGCGCCAATCTGCAGGGTCTTGTCGAGGGTTGCGGTGGTGACGCTGGCCACGCTCTCCCAGGTTTCGGAGAAGCCAGCCAGCTGGTCCTCTCCGCTGCGGCTGGAACCGGTCGGCACCACGCTCTCGGCGGTTTTGATCGCGCCGCCGTCGGCGTCGAGGCCGCCGATCGCGCCGGTATCGGTGTTCGTCAGGTCCATCGAACCGATGAAGGCCGTCCCGTTGGCGTTGAAGCCGTGCGTTGCGTGGGTGAAGAAGTCGTTTGAACTGGCGAAGCGGCCATCCGAGACCGCGGCGATGGCGTCGTCCAGCGTCGCGCTCTGGTTGGCGTTGAGATAGGTCATCAAGTCCTTGATGCCTTCCCCGCCCACCTCCTTGATCTGCTCGTGCAGATAGCGCACCGCGGCATAGCCGGCGGCATAGTCGTCCGAGGTGCCGCCCCAGGTGCCGCCCTGGGTACCGAAGGTGGACGCTTGCGTCATCACCCCGCCGACGCCGATCGTGTTGACCGAGATATTCAGGCGCTCGTCGCCGCCGGCGATGAACTCGGCCGTGCCCTCAAGGAACCAGGCCTGGTCGAGCGCCGGGTTGGACAGGGAGCCGATGTTCATGCTGCGGTACATCACCGCGTGCACCATCTCGTGGGCGATGATGCGGTCGTGGTAGAAGGGCGAGCTGCCGCCGTTCGGCGGGTTGGGCGGGACGAAGTCGGCCATGTCGATCTGAAGATGGACGTTGGTCGCCTTGCCCTGGTAGTTCCCGGGGATCGCGCCGCCAACCCGTGCCGCGACGCCGCCCGCACCGTCGGTGAAGCTGGTCAACTCGATGCTGATGCCCGCGCCGTCGGCGGTGATGCCGAAATGCTGCTGGATCATGGATTCGGCCTGCTGCAGCCAGCCTCCCATCAGGCCGTCGATGACTGCGAGCTGATCCGGATCGCCGACCGCACTGGCATTACTGGCAGCGAAGAGGCTCTCGCCGTTGAAGGTGGTGCTGCGCCCCACGCGGTCGATTTCGGCGACCAGTTGTGCGGCCTCCTGCTGCATGGCGGCACGGTCGCTGTCGCTGTTGGTGGCGTTGGCGGACTGGACTGCCAGTTCGCGGATGCGCTGCAGCGACGAAGTGACCGTGGAGAGCGCACCTTCTGCGGTCTGCAGCATGGAAATCCCGTCGTTGGCGTTGCGCACAGCCTGGTTGATGCCGCGGATCTGGGTGGTCATCCGCTCGGAGATCGCCAACCCGGCGGCGTCGTCGCGTGCGCTGTTGATGCGCAGGCCGGACGACAGCCGCTGCAACGTGCGGCCAAGCACCGACTCCGAGGCCGCAAGGCTTCGGGCGCTGTTCATCGCCGGCAGGTTGGTGTTGAGTCGCAGTGACATGATCTCCCCAGGTCCGCTTCCACGGACGTCTAATCGGAGCAATCGGGCGCTTGGGGAAAAGGTGAAGGGGCATGATCAAATTTTTTGATCGGCCCGGCTGGGGAAGGGGTAACGGGAACGGGTGGCTGGCGGAAGCGGTGAGATTTGCTTCCCGAGCCAAACCGAATCAGGTTTTATCTCAACGGGCTGCGCCCGCATCGCTGAAACCGGCTATCTGGCGGAAGCGGTGAGATCGTCCCCCGAGTCCACCCGAATCAGGTTTTAGCTCACGGGCTGCACCCGCATCGCTGAAACCGGCTATCTGGCGGAAGCGGTGAGATTCGAACTCACGGATGGCTTGCACCATCGCCGGTTTTCAAGACCGGTGCCTTAAACCGCTCGGCCACGCTTCCAAGGCGCGCATTGTAACGGCTCCGCCCGGGTTTGTGAGGGACGCGCCTGGCGCGCGCTGACCTGCAGGCAGGTGTGACGTGGCTTCAACAGGGGGTGTCGGTTTTTCGTGGGTCAGGCGGGCGGGGATGGTCTGGGATGGCCGCGCATGCCAATAAAACCAATGACTTGAAATGGCGCGCCCCCGGCAAGAAGCTGGCACAAATGGTGCTGGTTAGCTAGCAACCGAAGCTCGCTGATACCGCCATGCCCGATTTCTTTGAGATGTTGAATACGATCACCCTCCGCCGCAAGGCTGTGGCGGGTTCGCCCTTCGTTTCGGTGAAGGCCACCGAAAGATGGCTGAAAAACCTGCCTTCCGACTCGGATTACGACACCCATCACGCGCTGATCCAGGGGCTGGAGCGCTTCAATGCCGAAAATGAGGCAGCCACGATCAACCGCATGAAATCGCTGATGAAACTGGAAGCCGCGGGCCTGCCGTTGCAATCGCGCATCGTCGAGCAGTATGTGCGCAACCAGTCGTCATTCCGGCTGGCGCGCCAAGCCTTGTGGCGGGAATCGTGGATGTTCTGGTCGCTGCTGGCCGAGGCCTGGCTCGCCCTGCTGCGGCAGGCCTACCGCGGTCCCGCCAGCGCCGAGCTCAAGCCATTCGCTTCCGAGATTGCTACGCGCGCCCTGCGTTACGCGGGCCTGGTGATGCGCTGGGACTACCATCAGGCGCGCTATCCGACGGAATCTGCCTGGCGGCGCGTCCACAAGATTTACCGGCTGGTCGAGCGTGACGGCTATGCGATGCGGAGGGTGACGATCGGTGATCGCCCAACCCATTGCGCGCGCGAATATGCACTGGTGGTGCTGATGGGGCTGGTGCATCCGCTGGGCTATCGCGCACAGGAAATCGAGGCCATCGCGCAGATTCTCGATGGCTACGATCCGCTGCCCTTGCCCACCCAGGTGCCGCAGCCGGGCGTGCACACCCATGTGGTCGATCTGTCCCTGTCTGAAGGCGCCAGCGTGCTGGACGGCGATTGCGTTCAGGGCCGGCGCCTGCGTTACTTTGCCCTGAAATCCCTGGTCGAATATCTGAAGTCGATGGATCAAACCCCGGCGGCAGAGTTGGATAAAGGCTTCCCACGCCAGATTGCGAGCCTGATCGAGCGGGGCGGCATTGGCCGCAATCGTCAGCGCACCCATCGCTTTGGACACGTCTGGGTTGCGGGGGGGATGGACAGTATCCTGACAGCCTTGGCCGATCCCGATACGGCCAAGGGCCGCGCGGCCATGGACTCCTGGGCCTTGCGTGACGAGAGCATGGAAGGAATGGGGTTTGCCCTGTCCGAATCGCAGGCGCAAGCCTTGCCGCATGGCCGCCTGGTGGCGGTCAACTCGGATCCGTCGGAGAGCGGCTGGCAATTGCAGGCGATCCGCTGGACGCGCGAGGAAGACGGCCAGCACCTGGTCGGTACGCAGTGCCTTTCCCGCCATCCGAAACGGGTCGAAATCCAATTCGATGAAGCGGAATCGGGTGCAAGGCAGGAAAAGACCTGGGCAGTGTTCCTGCCGATGAATCACCTGGGGCAGAGCGTGAGCAACCTGCTGATTTCGCAGGCGCATTATCAACTGGGTGCGCCGCTGACCCTGGTGGACGGCGACGTGGTCTATCGACTGCGGCTGGGCGAGGTGCACGAAAGCCACGAAGGCTGGCTGCGGGTGGGGATGGATGTGGTGGGGCGGGAGCAGTTCGCTGCTGCCGCCTGAATTCAGCGCGTGCGGATATCGCCGAAGTGAAAGTCGAATGAGCCGGCGCGGCGGTCGCTGAAAAACTGTTCCAGCGTGGCGTGGACGGTGCGGAACGCGATTTCGTCCCAGGGGATTTCGGCTTCGGTGAACAGTTTCGTTTCGAGCGATTCGATGCCGGGCTGAAAATCCAGATCCAGCAGCCGGGCACGGAACATGAAGTACACCTGATTGATATGCGGCAGGTTGAACAGGGTATACAGGCCGCCGATTTCGATGCGCGCGCCGGCCTCTTCCCAGGTTTCGCGCGCCGCCCCCTCAAGCGTGGTTTCGCCGTTTTCCATGAAGCCGGCGGGCAGCGTCCACAAGCCGTATTTGGGTTCGATGGCGCGGCGGCACAGCAGCACCTTGTCTTCCCATTCGGGAATGCAGCCCACCACCATCTTGGGATTCTGGTAGTGGATGGTGCCGCAGTCGGAACAGATATGGCGCGGCAGGTGGTCGCCATCGGGCACACGCAGCACCACGGCGCTGCCACATTCACTGCAAAAATTCATGCTGCTTCCAATCGGTCTGATTCGTTCCACGGTAACAAAATTCCCCCACCTCGATCAAGGGCGAAACTGGAATGCGCGAGCGCGAGCGATTATCATTTGGGCTCACTCAGCGTTGTTGCGAAGTCCATGCGTCCCTCCCATATCGAAACCATCCTCGACCGCGAATTTGAAAGCGCCGCCGACGGCCACCACACGCCGGTGATGCTGTGGGGCCCGCCGGGCGTCGGCAAGTCGCAGATCGTCGCCAAGATCGCCCTGCAGCACAGCGTGCCGCTGATCGACATCCGCCTCTCCCAGATGGAGCCGACCGACCTGCGCGGCATTCCATTCCGCAACGGCCAGCTGGTCGAATGGTCGATTCCCGCAGTGCTGCCCGATGCCGAGCGCCACGGACCGGCGGGCATCCTGTTCCTCGACGAAATCACCTCGGCGCCGCCGACCGTGTCGGCTGCCGCCTATCAACTGATCCTCGACCGCCGCCTCGGCGAATACCGGGTGCCCGACGGCTGGGTGATCTTCGCCGCAGGCAACCGCCAGGGCGACCGCGGCGTGACCTACGCCATGCCGGCGCCGCTGGCCAACCGCTTCACCCATTACGAAGTCGAGGTGAACCTCGACGACTGGGTGCACTGGGCGCACAGCGAGAGTATCGACCCGCGCGTGATCGCCTTCCTGCGTTTCCGCCCCGATCTCCTGTTCAGCTTCGATCCCGCCCACACGCCGATCGCCTTCCCCAGCCCGCGCTCGTGGGAATACGCCCACCGCGCGCTGCAGAAATTCGACAAGACCCCGCTGCTGGCCGATGCGCTGATGGCCTGCGTGGGGCAGTCGGCCGGGCTGGCGCTGAAAACCTTCGTCGACAACATGGCGCAGATGCCGGACATCGATGCCATCATCGCCGGCGAGGTGGCGGAAGTGCCAGAAGGCATCGACCTGCAGTACGGCGTCGCCGCCGCGCTGGTTCGGCGCGCCTTGCAGGCGGCCGACAACGGCAACGCCAGCGAGGTGTATGGCAACATCCTCAAATACGCGCAGCGCTTTCCGCAGCGCGAGATGGGCGTGATGCTGGTGTCCGACCTGCACCGCGCGGTGGGCCGCCCGCTGTTCGCGGTGCCGGCGTTTGCCGAGTGGGCCAACAGCATTACCGATCTGGTTTTATACGAGCATTGATGTCCCATGGCTGAAGCCAACGACGCCGCGCTCGACCCCATCCTCACCAAGCTCGCCGCCGCGCGCACGCGCCTCATCATGGAGCGCCCCTTCCTCGGCGCGCTGGTGATGCACCTGCCGCTGAAACCCGGCGGCGAGTGGTGCACCACCACCGGCACCGACGCGCAGGCCTTCTATTTCAATCCCGGGTTCATCGATAACCTCTCGCTGGCGCAGACGCAGTTCGTGCTGGCGCATGAGGCGATGCACTGCGCGATGGGTCATCCGCATCGCCGCAACCACCGGGTGAAGCGGCGCTGGGACGTGGCCTGCGATCACGCGGTGAACCTCATCCTGATCGAGGAAGGACTGAAGCCGCCGCTGCACGGTATCCTCGCCGACCAGAATTTCATGACGCTGTCGGCGGAGGAAATCTATCCGCTGATTCCGGAAGACACGCCGGAAGAATCGTTCGACCAGCACCTGTTCGACAGCGACAACGAATCGGGTTCCAGCCCCGACGAGAACCAGCGGCAGGACAATCCGGACGCGGGCGAGGCGGGCGGGCGGGGTTTGGAAGGGCAGAGCGAGGCCGAGGAAAAAGAGGGCAGTGGCAGCCAGGCTTCGCAGAAGCCGAACGAGCTGTCGCCCAGCGAACGCGAGGAACTCGCCGAGCAATGGAAGAACCGGCTGGCTGCCGCCGCCCAGGCCGCGCGCCAGGCCGGCAAGCTGTCGCAGTCGATGATGCGTTGGGTCGACGGCCTGCTGGCGCCCAGTCTGCCGTGGCGTGCGCTGCTGGCGCGCTTCTTCGCGGTCAACCAGCGCGACGACTATTCGTGGCGCCGGCCGTCGCGGCGCGAAGGCGATGCACTGCTGCCGCGCCTGTCGAGCGAGGGCATCGAGGTGGTGGCGGCGATCGACACCAGCGGCTCGATCAGCGACGACGAGCTGCGCGAATTCGTCACCGAGCTCGACGCGCTGAAAGGCCAGGTGCGCGCCCGGATCACCCTGCTGGCGTGCGACAACCACGTGGCAGACGCCGCGCCGTGGGAATTCGAGCCGTGGGACAGCATGCAGTTGCCGACCGACATCGAAGGCGGCGGCGGCACCGATTTCCGTCCGGTGTTCGACTGGGTCGAAGCTGAAAACCGCAGCCCCAACATGCTGGTGTACTTCACCGATGCCGAGGGGGATTTCCCCAAGCTGCCGCCGAATTACCCGGTGATCTGGCTGGTCAAGGGCAAGGGCGCGGTGCCCTGGGGCGAACGGGTGCAACTCAATTGAGCGCCGCCGATCCCCAGCCCAACCGCGTGCGCAGCTTCCTGTTCGAGCAGCTCGACATCCGCGGTGCCTGGGTGCAACTGGGTCCCGCCTGGCGCGAGATGACCGCAGGGCGCAATTACCCCGAACCCGTTCTCGAACTGCTGGGCCAGTTGGCGGTGGTCGCCACGCTGATCACCGCGAACCTCAAGCAGGCGGGGCGGCTCACCTTCCAGCTGCGCGGCGAAGGCGCGGTGTCCCTGCTGGTGATGGATAGCGACGAGCAGCTGCGCCTGCGCGGCATGGCGCGCGCGCCCGCCGAGCTGTCCGCCGGCAGCCTGCCTGAGCTGCTGGGCGCGGGCGCGCTGACCCTGACGCTCGACACCGCCGGCATGCGCCAGCCCTACCAGAGCCATGTGCCGCTGCAGGGCGAGACCCTGGCCGCCGTGTTCGAGCATTACCTGGAACAGTCCGAGCAGACGCCGACCCGCCTGTGGCTGGCGGCCAACCACGAGACTGCGGCGGGCCTGTTCCTGCAGGCCTTGCCGGGCGCGGAAGTGCGTGATCCAGACGGCTGGAACCGGGTTCAACTGCTGGCCGGCACTGTCAAGGCAGACGAACTGACCGGACTCGGCTCGATCAAGCTGATCGAAAGCCTGTTTCCCGAAGAAGATGTGCGGGTGTACGACCCGCGCCCGGTCAGCTATCACTGCCCGCGCGATCCCGAAAAGATCGAGAGCATGCTGCGCGGCCTGGGGCGGACAGAATGCGATGCCGTCATTGCCGAGCACGGCGAGATCCGGGTGCACGACGATATCTGCAACCATGAATATGTGCTGGATGCCGCCGCGGTGGCGGCACTTTTCAAGTGACACGATGAAAGGATGCGCGATGCGAACAGGATGGATGGTGGTGGGATTGCTGACTGTATCGGCCGCTGCATGGGCCGATGACGGACGTTACCAGGCCCTGCCCCTGGCCGGCGCGGCCGGCGGCCAGGGTGGCGGCCGGGCGTTCATTCTGGATACCCGCGAGGGCCATGTCTGGATCTGGAGCGAGAACGAACCGATCACCGCGGCCGACGGCCGCCGTCGCTACGGAGCGGGCTTCATCTACCAAGGCAAACTGCGCCCCGGCACCCAGCCCGGAGAACTGATCGAGCAGCCGGCCCGGTGACCCGCCCCACCCATGACCCGCATGGGGGTCAACCGGCCCAAATAATAAAGTCCGTGCCGGATAAGGCCGATATGTCCTCATTCTTGCGAGCCAACCCGAGCAGCCATGCAGACTGAACCCGCCACGCCCCCCGCGACCCCGCAGCCCGGGCGCCAGAAAATCCGCCTGGGCGACCTGCTCGTGCAGCAGAAGGTCATTTCCAGCGCCGACCTCGATATCGCGCTGGCGGCGCAGAAAAAGAGCGGACGCCGGCTGGGCCGCATCATCGTCGAAAGCGGGCTGGCGGGCGAAAACGACATTGCCCAAGCGCTGGCGCGGCAACTCTCGATTCCCTTTGTCGACCTCAGAAAATTCAGCCCGGACGCGGCCATCCTGCAGCTGCTGCCGGAAACGCAGGCGCGGCGTTTCCGCGCCATGCCGCTGGCGCGACGGGACGGCAACATTTTCGTCGGCATGGCCGACCCGACCGACCTGTTCGCCTACGATGAAGTGGCCCGGCTGTTCCAGGAAGGCATCCAGCTCGCCGTGGTCGCGGAGGGCGACCTGCTGGCGGCCATCGACCGGCTCTACCGGCGCACCGATGACATCCACGGCCTGACCGAGGAACTCGCGCGCGACATGGGCGAGAGCGAGGCCAGCATCATCGGCCTGGAGGCGCTGGGCGAAGGACAGGCCGATGCCCCAGTGGTGCGCTTGCTGCAGACGGTGTTCGAGGATGCCCTGCAGGTGGGTGCGTCCGACGTGCACATCGAGCCGCAGGAAAAGCACCTGGCCATCCGCTTCCGCATCGATGGCGTGCTGCATCCGCAGACCCAGGCCGATCTCAAGATCGCGCCGGCTCTGGCCTTGCGGCTGAAGATCGTGTCGGGGCTGGACATTTCGGAAAAGCGCCTGCCGCAGGACGGGCGCTTTGCGGTCAAGGTGCGCGGCCGCGCCGTCGACGTGCGCCTGTCCACCATGCCGACGCAGTACGGCGAGTCGGTGGTGATGCGGCTCCTGAGCCAGGGCGACAGCCCCCTGACCCTCGATACCCTGGGGATGCCTCCCGACATGCTCGAGCGCTTTCGCGCCATCCTGCATCGCCCCAACGGCCTGGTGCTGGTCACCGGCCCCACCGGCAGCGGCAAGACCACCACCCTCTACGCTGCGCTGGGGGAACTCAACGACCCGGGCACCAAGATCATCACGGTCGAGGACCCGGTGGAGTACCGTCTGGCCGGCGTCAACCAGGTGCAGGCCAACGAAAAGATCGACCTCAGCTTTTCCCGGGTGCTGCGCGCCATCCTGCGTCAGGACCCGGACGTGATCCTGGTCGGCGAAATGCGCGATCCGGACACGGCACAGATCGCGCTCAGGGCCGCCATGACGGGCCATCTGGTGCTGTCCACGCTGCACACCAACGATGCCGCGTCCACCCCGGTGCGCCTGCTCGACATGGGCGTCCCCGCCTTCATGGTGGCGACTTCGGTGCAGGGCGTGCTGGCGCAGCGGCTGGTGCGCAAGGTGTGCGGCAACTGCAAGGCGCCGCATGCCGTGACGCCGCAGGAACAGGTCTGGCTCGGACGGGCGCATGCCGGCGATCAAGCCGAAGCCGCTTATGTCGAGGGACAGGGCTGCGACCGCTGCCACGGCACCGGGTATGCAGGGCGGCGCGCCATTCATGAGTTGCTCGAAATCAATACCGTGCTGGCCGAAAGTCTGGCCCGCAACAGCCCCGCCGAATTTGTCGTCGCGGCGCGCGCCGCCATGGTCGGCCAGGGCCTGCGCGACCAGGCCATTGCGCTGGCGCGGACCGGCGTGACCTCGCTGGCCGAGGCCATGCGGGCAAGCGCCCAGGATGAGACAAGCTGATGCAGCGCTTCGCGTATACCGGCCGCACCCAGGGCGGCGAGAAAATGCAGGGCTTCCTCGAGGCCGAAAGCGCGGCCGATTGTGCGACCAGCCTGATGCGGGGAGGCATTTCGCCCGTCACCATCCAGGAAACCGGCCAGTCCGAGCGCCGTAACGGCGGATCAGGCGGCCTGAGCCTGTTCGCCCCCACCGTCAAACCCATCGACGTGCAACTGTTCTCGCGCCAGCTCTATACGCTGATGCGTTCCGGCGTTCCCATCCTGCGGTCGCTGTCGGGCCTGATCGAGTCGACCACCAATGCCGCGCTCGCCCGGATGATCGCGTCCCTGAAGGAATCGCTCGAAGCCGGGCGCGACCTGTCGACCGCGATGCGCCAGCATCCCGAGGTTTTCTCGCCTTTCTACGTCGCGATGGTGCGGGTCGGGGAGGCGACCGGGCGCCTGGACGAGATCTTCCTGCGGATGTTCGAACACCTCGAATTCGAACGCGAAACCCGCGCACGCATCAAGGAAGCCCTGCGCTACCCGACCTTCGTCATGATCGCCATGGCAGTCGCGGTCGCAGTCATCAACGTGTTCGTCATACCGGCCTTTGCCAAGGTCTATGCCGGCCTCGGCGCCGAACTGCCGCTGATGACGAAGATCCTCATCGAAACCTCGCGCATCACCCTGGCGTATGGCTGGCTCATGCTGGCGGGCCTGATACTGGCGGTGGCCGGGTTCCGCGTGTGGCGCGCCACCGATGCTGGGCGCCTGATATGGGACCGCTTCAAGCTCAGGCTGCCGCTTACCGGTTCGATCATCCTGCGCAGCACGCTCGCCCGTTTCGCCCGCACCCTGGCGCTGTCCCTGAAAAGCGGCATTCCCGCCGCGCAGGCGCTCTCGGTGGTGGCCGAAGTCACCGACAATGCCTGGGTCGCCTCGCGCGTCGAGCAGATGCGCAACGGCATCGAGCGCGGCGAATCCATCCTGCGCACCGCGCAGACCGCGGCCGTGTTCAACCCCGTGGTGCTGCAGATGATTGCCGTCGGCGAGGAAACCGGCAGCGTCGATGAACTGATGCAGGAAGTCGCCGAAATGTACGAGCGCGAGGTGGACTACGAAATCAAGACGCTCGCCGCCCGCATCGAACCCATCATCATCGTCGCCATGGGCGGCATCGTCCTGGTGCTGGCGCTCGGCGTGTTTCTGCCGATGTGGGACCTCGCCAGCGTGGCCATCAAGTAAATATTTATCGAAAACTTGTCTTTTTATTCAAGACCCTGCAATGCAGCGCCGTAATAGCTTCCGTGGTCGCCGCGGTTGGCGATGCTTGCAGACAAACCTCATTCCAATAAGCAGGAGAACGCAATGAAAACCAGGCAGCAAGGCTTCACCATGATCGAACTCATCGTCGTCATCGTCATCCTCGGCATTCTGTCCGCGGTGGCGCTGCCGCGCTTCACCAATATCTCGAAGGATGCGCGCATCGCCAAGCTCAATGCGGCGCGCGGCGCGGTGCTGTCGGCTGCAGCCATGGTGCACGGTAGCGCGCTCGCGCGTGCAAGCCTGGCGGATACGGCAATCTGCGCGGCCAACGTAGGCCCTAATCCAGCTATTGCTAATAACACGTCCAACCTGTGTACCGAATCCGGCCGCGTGGCAATTGTAAACACCTATCCTGCTGGGACCTTGAACGGGATTGTTGATGCTGCTGGGTTGAGCTTGGTTTTCCCGGCCACCACAGCGACGCTTGCTCAAGAAGGTTACGCTGCGACCGCGGCTGGGGGTGTGGCGACTATTCAAGTTACGGGTGGGACAAACGCGCCAACCTGCTCGTTTACCTACACTGCTGCAGCTGCGGGGGCTGCGCCTGTTGTCAGTGTGATAAACCGTGCGGGCTGTTGATGCACGCTGACCATGTTTAATTTGAACCGCGGCTTTAGCCGCGGTTTTACCATGGTGGAACTGATCCTGGTGATGGTCATCGCCGGCATCCTCGCGGCGGTGGCCGTGCCGCGCATGATCGGCCGCACCAGCTTCGATACCCGCGGCTTTGCCGACCAGCTCGCCGCCACGGTGCGCTTCGCGCAGAAGCTCGCTGTTTCCCAGCGTCGCGATGTCTCCGTGCTGTTGACGGCGAACGATGCCACCCTTTGTTACGACCCCATTGCCCCCTGTGCGGCCGCCAGCCAGGCACCCGGGCCGGGCGGCGAAAAGCCCTACACGGTCACAGCGCCAGGCGGGGTGACGATTGCCCCGGTTACGGTGCTGACGTTCGACAGGGGCGGGCGCCCGACGAGCATCGCTGCCCAGCTCGATATCCAGGTCAACGGAACCGGCACGCACCATGTTCTGGTCGAGCAGGAAACCGGCTATGTGCACGACTGATCAGCGCGGACTCAGCTTGATCGAACTGCTGGTGTTCATCGTGGTGGTGGGCATCGCGGTGAGCGGGGTGCTGTCGGTCTACAGCCTGAACGCGCGGTCCAGCGCTGATCCCATGGTGCAGAAGCAGGCGCTCGCCATCGCCGAATCGCTGCTCGAGGAAGTGCTGGCCAAGCCCTACACGTATTGCGATCCGGATGATGCGCAGGCCGATACCGCGACCAGTTCTGCCATGGGTCCCACAGGCTGCGCGACGACGCCTGAAGGCATGGGGGCGGAAGGCGTGGAAGACCGCTATTCCAACCTCACGCCCTACGACAACGTCAACGATTACAACAATTTTTCCATGACCGGCATCCGCGACCTCAATGGCGACGACGTGGCCGGGCTGGACGGCTATACAGCGTTGGTCCAGGTGCAGCCAGTTGCGGACTTTAATGGCATCGTTCCGGCCGTGTCCGGGGACAACGAAACCCTGCTGGTGACCGTCATCGTCACCGCCCCGGGCAACCACAGCGTCAGCCTTTCCGGCTACCGCACCCGATATGCGCCGAATTTTTAATCACGCCGGCTTCAGCCTGATCGAGATGATCATCGTCATCGCGATCACTGGCATCGTCGGTTCGATGGTGGCGCTGTTCCTGCGGGTTCCGCTGGAAAGCTATGTCGCCCAGGATCGCCGTGCACGCCTGACCGATACCGCCGACAC